>SXON01000240.1 GCA_005778355.1 Pseudomonadota bacterium
CCTGCAGGCCCGCGCCCGCGGCACGGTGCTGATGGCCGCCTCCAACAAGTTTGCACACCTGCTGCTCACACCCGGCAACAAGTCGGAGATGGCCGTGGGCTACTGTACCTTGTACGGCGACATGAACGGAGGCCTCGCGGTGATCGGCGACGTGTTCAAGACAGATGTCTACCGGCTGTCGCGACAAGTGAACGCCGACGGCGAGCTGATCCCCGAGAGCACGCTCACCAAGCCACCGAGCGCCGAGCTGGCCCCCAACCAGAAAGACGAGGACTCGCTGCCGGCCTATGCCGTGCTCGATGGCATCCTCCGCCTCTACGTGGAGGGCGTGCAGGATACCGAGGCGATCGTGGCGCGGGGCTATGATCGCGCGCTGGTGGAGCGCGTGATCCGCATGGTTGTCCGCAGCGAGTACAAGCGGTGGCAGGCGGCGCCGGTCTTGCGCGTCTCGCCGAGGGCCTTCGGCAGCGGTCGGCGCATCCCCCTCGCCCAGCGGTGGCAGTAGTGCCCTTTGGTCCTCGACCTGGACGCGGGGAGGCCGCGCGACGCGCGCTCCACGTGGAGGTGGAGCGGCTCGCGCACGAGCTCAAGGGTCCGATCGGCGCGATCGACGAGGCGCTGGCGTCGTTGTCGAAGGGCGAGGGCCTGCCCCCGGGCCTCGAGCCCGAGGTGATCTTCGCCGGCGGCGTGCCTCGGGTGCGGCCCGTCCTGGTGGTGCTCGCCAGCCGTGCCGGCAATACCGTCGCGCCGGGCGGGGCAACCGATCACGATGGCGCCGCCGACGTGGCCTACGTGGCGGAGCTCCTGCAATCGGCGATCCGCCTCCACGACCTCGCGCTCGGCCGCCAGCACGGTCGGCGCCGCCGGGCGGCTCGGCGCGTGCTCGGCGGCGCGGCGCACCTGCTCGGCGCGCACCATCTCACCCTTCGCGCCCTGGAAATCGCCCGGCGGGCGCCCGCCCCCGAGATCCTCGGCGACGCGCTCGACGCCCTGCGCGAGGTGAGCGAAGGACAGGCCCTGGGCGAGACCCTGCGCGCTCGCCCCGCCACCGGACACGAGGCCCACCAGCTCGCCGAGGGACACACCGGCGCCATCTTCGCCTTCAGTTGCCGCGCCGGGGGGCGACTGTCCGGCGCCCCGCGTCCGGTCGTCACCGGGCTCGGGCGCTATGGCCGCCACGTGGGCGTGGCGGTGCACCTCGCGGAAGACCTCGCCGTGCTCGAGCGCGGCGACGATGCCGTGCAGCTCGTCTCGCGACCCACGCTCTACCCGGTGGCTGTGGCCGGGGAGCGCGATCCCCGCGTCAACGAGCTCTGGCGGCAGCTCTGCGGCACGCCCGAGGCCAAGATCGCCGAGGCACTGCGCGCGAGTGTCCGCGACGCCGGGGGCATGCAGGCCGCCCGCGAGGCGCTGGCCACCGAGGCCTGGGCGGCGCGAAAGGCACTGGCCGGGGTGGACGAGAGTCCCGCGCGCGAGGCCCTGGATCGGCTCGCCTCGGCGCTTGGCCGGGCGGCCTGATCTCGGTTTATACTGGGCGTCATGACGCTCGCTGCCCACAAGCTCCTGAGCTACTCGGACTACCTCCTCATCGAGGAAGAAACACAGGTCAAGCACGAGTGGCGGGCGGGGGTCGTCGTGGCGATGGCCGGGGGGACCGTGGCCCATGCGATGCTCGGCGGGCGGGTGTTCGGCCTGCTCTTTCGACGCCTGGACGGCAAGCCGTGCATGCCGTACAACTCGGATCTGAAACTCCGCATCCCCGCCGAGGACGTGGCCACCTACCCCGACATCGCGGTGGTCTGCGGCGAGCCCATCCGCGACGAGCTCGACCGCAACGCGATCGTCAACCCGGCGGTCCTGTTCGAAGTGCTCGCCGAGTCCACCGAGGACTACGACGGCAACGAGAAGTTCGACTACTACCAGGCCCTCGGCACGCTCCGGGAGTACGTGCTGGTGTCGCAACACGAGGTCCGCGTGGAACACTACGCGCTCCGCGGCCCCGGGATCTGGGAATACCGTCGGCTCGGCCCGGGCGACACGCTCCGGCTCAAGAGCGTGAAGGTGCGCCTCGCCGTCGACGAGATCTACAAGGGCGTCACCCTCGAGCCGCGCCTCAAGAAGCGCGTGCGGCGCCTCGATCCAATCCCCCCCGAGGCCGCCGAATAAAGTGCGCCGGGCTACGTCTACGGCCCATGCGCCCTGCCACCCTGCTGTTTCTCCCGCTCGTCGTTGGCTGCCACGCGAAGTTCAAGGAGTACGCCCCCACCCTGGGGAGCGTGCGTTCACAAGTGGTCGACACCGGCATGCCCTACGTGTCGCTCGGCAGCACCTACGTGAGCGGCCCGCCGCTGCTCGAGGTGGCGAGCGCCGTGGTCAACACGGTGCAGGCGGTCCGTAGCATCGAGCAGACCGATCGCATCGCGCAGGCGGTCGATCCCAACGCGGTCGCGGGCTCCCTCGTCGACGGCGTGCGCGACACGCTCGGCAGCGGCCCCCCCTTCGCCTTCACCGACAGCCCCGACGCCCCTCTGATGCAAATCAACGTGGAGTCTTATGGGCTTTTCGTGCCCTACATCGGCGCGCCCGGGGTCTTCACCTACAACCTGGTGGTCAACATCTACACGCGCGAGGGCGAGCGGGTGTACACCAACTCGGTCGAGTGCGCGACCGACGCCGGGGCCGGCGAGCCCGTGGAGCGGGTGCTTGCCGTGGTCGACAACGTGGCGAAGCTCGACTCGATGAGCGACGCCGAGATCAACGACGCCTTCGTGCAGATCGGGCGCTACTGCGGGTCGGTGCTCGTCCAGGAGATGCGGAAGCACGCGGGGTAGCGCGGCGCGGCCTACTCGCCTTTCCCAAAGGTCCAGGACACCCCCGCCGAGAGCGTCACCGGCTGGTGGAACTCGCCTTCCTCCTCCTGGTGTTCCGTGTGCTCGAACACGTTGCCCCGCGCCTGCGCCTGCACGACCACGCTGGACGAAAGGCTCGCCACCACGCCGCCCGCGATGCCCACTGCCGACCTCCCCGCGTAGGCCACGCCGTTCCAGTGCTCGGCCGACTCCCAGCTCCCTTCCACCGCGGCGAGCACGGTAAACTTGGTGGTGGCGCGGAATGTGGGACCGAGTCCGCCGGACACCGTGACGGGGGCCCGGTAGCCCCGGTCGTTCGCGTAGAGCGACAAGCGTGAGCTCGTGTAGGCGAGCGCACCCCAGCGCCCGGCCATGTAGGCGGCGTCGAGGCCCACCACCGGCACGAAGGTGCCCGTCCCCAGCTGCATGTGCTGGTGTTCCTCGCCGGCCTCGCCGGCCGCGTACGGATCTTCCTCGGTGCGTCCGAGGGGCAAGGTGCTCCCGGCGCCGGCCGTGAGCAAGAACCGCCCTGGCGCCCGGGATACTCGCAGCATCACCGTGGCGTCGGTGAGTCCTGCGATATTTTCTGTCCGGTGGTGGATGTCGCCGTAGGGTGGGGCGTAGGGCTCCCCGTCGAGGGTGAGATACTCGACGGTCACCGCGCGGAAGTCAAAAGGCAGCTGCACCGAGGCCCCGACCCCCTCGCCGAGGCCAACCGAGAGCGTCGGGTCGAGACGGAACCACAGGATGTCCTGGTCGTGCAGGTGCTCGGGAATCTCGGTGGTGGCGCACTCCTCGGGCGCCACCTCGGGACAAGCCGCCACGTGCACGATGTCGATGGCGGTGCCCGTCACGAAGGTGTCGAGACGGAGGCCGCCAGCGGGGAGCGCGGGATTGAGCTTAGAACCTCCAGCCTGGAGGTTGGGATTGCTTCAGCCGGGTCAGGCGGCGTTGGCGGCGGGGATCCCGAGCGCGAGGTTGAGCGCAACCACGGCGGCGAGGCGCTTCATCCCTTGGCCCGGCGCTTGTCGATGGCCTTGATGGCCGCCTCGACATCGCTGCCCTCGTACACCTTCTTGCCGCTGGCATCGACCACCTTTAGCCACGGTAGGCCCTCGGCAAACTCGAGGTACTGCTTCACCACCGGCAGGACGAAGCTTTGTTTCGGGTCGCCCGCGTCGAGCACCACGGCGCGCACGGCCACGTCGGCGTTGGCCCCGAGGTACGCCTTGAGACGGTCGGCGGTGGTGTAGCAGGGCTGGCACCAGGGCGCGCCGAAGTCGTAGACGGTGTACTTGCCCTTGGCCGCGTGGGCCGCGAGATCCACCTGCTCTCCGTGTGACACGATGACCACGTCGAGGCCCGTCGCGCCGTCCCAGGCGTCTTTCGCAGCGGGAACCAGCCCCGCCGGACAAGCCGAAACCGGCGCGGCCGACACGTAGGCGTACTCGCTCCCCGCCAGCGCCGCCGTGAGCGCCGCCTCCTCGACCGGAGCGCTCGTCGACAAGCAGGCCTGCCCCAGCGCCGCGCTCGCCGCCGCCGACTTCACGCCCGCGACCCCCGAGAGCCGGGTGACGACCTGCTGCTCGCAGCAATCGTCGCCCATGCCGGACACCGTGACCAGCACCGAGCCGGTGGGAAGAGCGGCGAAGGCGGCGGCGATGAGGATCACGACCGAGGTCTAACACCCGGTGTTACCTCAGTCCTCCCGCGACCAGATCCGCGCGTTGGCCTGGCAGGCCCCGGCGCCGAAAGCATCAGGCTGGTCCTGGCAGATCATCGAGAGCGCCGAGCTCGCTGTCGAATAGTAGATGGGTAGAACTTTGTAGGTGCCGCCGCCACCATTGCTGCAGCCCACGCCCCAGTCGCCCGACTCGGCGTGCGAGCAATAGAAGCTGCCCGTGGCGCTGGTGCCGCTCGAGGCGTAGTAGTAGGTGCCGTTGAGTGGGTAGTAGCTCGACCAGCTCCACACGGCGCTGGTCACGGGTGACAGGTACCAGCCCGCGCCGCCATCGGTGTCGGTGTAGAGGTACTCGCGATTGCTCGAGGTCGAGAGGTGATCCAGGTAGGACTGGATGGCCTGCGTCCACCCGCCGCCATCGATGGTCATCTCGCAGAGCACGGAGAACGCGGAGGTGCCGCCGCTGCCGTCGGGATCGATGGTGTACGTGCCGTTGCTGGAGCTCGGGTAGAGGTCGAGCAACTCCTCGCAATCGGCTGGGTACAAGCCCTCGTCCGCCGTGCCGTCGCAGTTGTTGTCGATGCCATCGTACACCTCCGCCTCGCCGGGGTTCACGCTGGCGTCGGTGTCGTCGCAGTCGGTGCTGTCAGCAACGTAGCCACTGGGCGTGGCGCACGCCGTGGCGCTGTCGCTCGCGTCGCCGTACCCATCGCCGTCGTCGTCGTCGTAGTAGGTGGAGAGACCGGACACCGAGGCGTCCGCGTCGTCGACGAGCGTGTCGCAGTCGTTGTCGATGCCGTCGCACACCTCCGTCGCCGCCGGGTTGACGGCCACCTCGCTGTCGTCGCAGTCGGTGCTGTCGGCCACGTGGTCGGCCGGCATCACGCAGGAACTCGTGACACTCGTGGCGTCGCCGTAGCCATCGGCGTCGCCGTCGAAGTACCAGGTGCTGGTGCCGGTGGTGCCGCTGTCATCGTCGTCGACCAGCGTGTCGCAGTCGTTGTCGATGCCGTCGCACGACTCGGTGGCCGCGGGGTTGACCGTCGGCTCGTTGTCGTCGCAGTCGGTGGCGTCCGCAACGTAGCCGGTCGGTTGATCGCAGCCGTCCTGACTGGTGGCCGGGTCGCCGTAGCTGTCGCCGTCCAGGTCGGCGTACCAGGTGTCCTCGCCGCTGGCGCCGGGCTCGTCGGTGCTGCCGTCGCAGTCGTCGTCGATGCCGTTGCAGGCCTCGGTGGCGCCCGGGTTGACGTCGTCCTCGGTGTCGTCGCAGTCGGTCGTGTCGGACACATGGCCGCTAGGGGCCTCGCAGCCGGTGGCGGTGCTCGCGGCGTCGCCGTAGCTGTCGCCGTCGCTGTCGGCGTAGAAGGTGGACTCCCCGGTGGCACCCGCCTCGTCGATGACGCCGTCACAGTCGTTGTCCAGCTCGTCGCAGGCCTCCGGGGCGCCCGGGTAGGCGCTGGCGGCGCTGTCGTTGCAGTCGGTGGCGTCGAGGATCCAGTCCGCCGGGGGCTCGCAGGTGGTGAGCCAGCGGTCGGGGTCGCCGTAGCTGTCGCCGTCGTCGTCCAGATACCAGGCAGTGTCCGGGTTGATGTCGGGGTCGGCGTCGTCACAGTCCTCGTCGTTGCTGACATAGCCGAGGGGGGCAGAGCACGCGGCGTAGGCGGCGTCGGGGTTGCCGTAGCCATCGTCGTCGACATCGGCGTACCACGTGAGCGCGTCGCTCGCGTCGTCTTCGTCTTCCACGCCGTCGCAGTCATTGTCCCGTGTGTCACAAACCTCCGTTGCGCCGGGGTTGATCGCGCTCGCGTCGTCGTTGCAGTCGTCGGGGTTCTCGGCGTAGCCGGTGGGCACCGCGCAGGCGAGATCGGTGACACCCGCGTCGCCGTAGCCGTCGCCGTCCTTGTCCACGTAGTAGGTGGTCTGGACATCGTCGTCAACGCGGCCGTTGCAGTCGTTGTCCACCTCGTCGCACACCTCCGCGTTTCCGGGGTAGGCGCTGGCGGTGGTGTCGTCGCAGTCGTTGGCGTTGTTCACGGCGCCCTCGGGCATCGTGCAGGCCTCCACGGCGGCGGCGGAGTCGCCAAAACCGTCCGAGTCCGCGTCCGCGTAGAACGTGGTGGCCACGCCCTCGTCGACGGCACCGTTGCAGTTGTTGTCGAGCTCGTCGCAGGACTCGGTGTTGCCGGGGTAGGCATTCGGATCGGCGTCGTCACAGTCGTCGGCGTTGCCCACCGCGCCCGAGGGGGGCTCGCAGGCCTCGCTGGCCGTGGCGGGGTCGCCGTAGCCGTCCTGGTCGACGTCGGCGTAGAAGGTCGACCGCGCGCCCTCGTCGATGCTGCCGTTGCAGTTGTTGTCGACGTTGTCGCAGCTCTCGGCCAGGTCGGGCGCGACGTTGTCGTCGTTGTCGTCGCAGTCGCCTTCCGCCTCGGTGAAACCGTCGCCGTCGGCGTCAACCCCGCCACCGTCGCCGCTGTCGTCCTTGGCGCTGTCGCCGGGATCGGAAGGCTGGCAGGCGAGAGCGAAGACGAGGAGCGGGAGGAGGCGCATCGGGGGATTCTACCCTTTCCGCGTTGGCTAGCCGCTCTCCAGGGTCCACGTGCAGTACACGTCGTCGGCGTACACCCCGCTCAGCCGCGTGAGATCTTCCGAGATCTCGCCCTCGAAGGTGATGATGAAGGCATCGGCCACCCCCCAGCAGGAGATGTCGAGGCCGTTGTTGTCGCAATCGATGGTGTTCGACCAGCCCGAGCCGTTGAAGGTGCCGGGGAAGGTGGCCGTCTCGTTGGGAGAGAAGGTGATGGTGTAGCTGGTGACGTAGCTGAACCACGAGTCGCACATCGGGCCATCCACCTCGGTGATCGCCATGTTCCAGGTGGACTGGAGGATCACCGTGTTCGACGGGATGTCGGTGCCGTCGTCGCAGCTCGCGGCCCCGGGGTGCTGCACCCACTGCTCGTGGAGCAGGGCGGCACACTCGGCCTCACAGATGGCCGCGCTCGACTCGCTGTCCCAACACTCGCTGCTGTAGCCGTAGGCGGCGCTGGCGGCGGCGCTCTCTTCAGGCGACACCTCGGCGAGGCAGGCGAGGTAGCCGTCGCAGTCGGGGTGGAGAATGTCGCCGGGGGTATCGTCGCCGCCCGAGTCGTCGTCTTGCCATGGCTGCTCGCCGCTGTCGTCGCCACCGCCGCTATCGCCCGAGTCGCCGCTGTCGTTCTCGTCGTCGTTGCCGAGGCCGAGATCCGGGTCGACCATCTGCGCCACACCGGGCACGGCGCTACACGCGAGCGCGATGCCGAAGAGGACGAGGCTAGGCGAAGGTGAGCGCACGGCGGCGTAGTGTACGCGCAATGGGGCGGGGGTGGGAAGCGGGGGGAGCGTGGTCGTCGTGCTACGATCTGCCCGTGCAGCCAACCAGCGCCCTCGCCGACGTCTTGCCGCCCGGGGTCCGGCTGGTGGTGGGCTTCGGCTCGCACGGCACGCCGCGGGCCCGGCCCGACAGTGACGTGGACTTGCTGGTGGAGCTCGACGACGACACGCCCGAGGCGCGCTTCGCGGCGGCCGCGGCGCTCTCGGCCCACTTTGAGAGGGACGTCGACGTGGTGTTTGCCTCCGACGCCGGACCGCAGGTCCGCTTCGAGGTGGCGCGAACGGGACGCCCCCTCGCGGCACGGTCCCCCCAGGAGTGGACGCGCTTCAAGACGGCGGCGATGATCGACTGGTGGGACTGGCAGCCCACCGCCACGCGCATGCACGCCGCCTACGTCGCGCGGCTGAGGGCCAAGCTTGGAGCCTGAACTGGTGGCGAGGAAGCTGGCCCGGGCGGTGGCCTGGCTCGACGACGTGGAGCGGCGACTGGGTGGTGGCGCGGCCGCGTTCGCCGCCGACGCCGACAACGCCGACCTCGCCGCGTTTCACCTGCAGTTGGCCCTCCAGGAGTGCGTAGACCTCGCCGCGCACTGGGTCGCGGCAGAGGCGTTGCCGCCCCCGGCCAGCGCCGCCGCCACCTTCGACGCCCTCGCCGTTGCGGGGCGCCTCGATCCCGCGCTCGCAGGCACCATGCGCGGCGCCACCAGCCTTCGCAACCGCATCGCGCACGGCTACGGCGATGTCGACCTCGCCCGCCTCCACCGCGAGGCGAGCGAGGGCCTGCCGAGCGTCCGGCGGTACCTTGCCGCGGTCGCGGCCGCCGCCGGCCTGTAGCCCCGCGGTACACTCGCGCCCCTCCCCGGGTGCTGGATGCGCTGGTTCGTGCGTGGCGACCTCGACGGTTTCTTCGGGCTCGCGCTCGACAACCTCGTGCAGCTCCTCCTCATCGACGCGCTCTGCCGCTTCGTGCTGGGTTTCCCACCGGAGCTGGTGTACGGCAGGGTGCTCCCCGGCGCGGCGGTGTCGCTGGTGGTGGGCAACCTGTTTTACGCCTGGCAGGCGAAGAAGCTCGCCGACCGCGAGGGGCGCACCGACATCTGCGCCCTGCCCTACGGCATCAACACCGTGTCGCTGTTCGGGCATGTCTTCCTCGTGATGTTGCCGGCCAAGCTCGGCGCGGAAGCCGCGGGACACCCCGACCCCGCCACGGTGGCCTGGCAGGCCGGTCTCGCCGCCACGCTGGGCTCGGGCCTCATCGAGGCGGTCGGCGCGCTGGTGGCGGAGCGGGTGCGCAAGGCCACGCCCCGGGCGGCGCTCTTGTCCACGCTCGCGGGGATCGCGCTCTCCTTCATCGCGCTCGGCTTCCTCTTCCGCACCTTCGCGCGCCCGGTGGTGGGACTCGCGACGCTCGGCGTGGTGCTCCTCACCTACTTTGGACGCGTGAAGTTCCGGGGTGGACTCCCCGGCGGGCTGGTGGCGGTGCTGCTGGGGACGGCCCTGGGCTGGGCCACGGGCATCGCCCCGGTGGGCCCGTCTCCGGGCGCGCCGTTCTTGCACCTGCCGATCCCGGTGGTGGGCGACCTGTTGGCTTCCCTCCCCTACCTGCTCCCCTACATGGCGGTGATCGTGCCCATGGGGCTCTTCAACCTCGTGGGGAGCTTGCAGAACATCGAGTCAGCCGAGGCGGCGGGCGACCGCTTCCCCACCGCGCCCTCTCTCGCGGTGAACGGGCTCGGGAGCATCGCGGCGGCGCTTTTCGGCTCCACCTTCCCCACCACCATCTACATCGGTCACCCGGGCTGGAAGGCGATGGGGGCGCGGGCCGGCTACTCGGTGCTCAACGCCGCGTTCGCCACGGTGGTGTGTCTCACCGGCACCCTGGCGCACATCGCCTGGGCGATCCCCATCGAGGCCGGGATGGCGATTGTCTTGTGGATCGGCATCGTGATCACCGCGCAGGCCTTCGTGGCCACCCCCCAGAAGCACGCAGCCGCCGTGGTGGTGGGGCTTCTGCCCGGCGTGGGCGCCTGGGGCGCGCTGATGGCCAAGAACGGCCTGCGCGCGGCTGGCTATGGCAGCGAGAAGCCCTTCACCGAGGAGCTCATCGGCAAGTTCGCGCCGAGCGACACCTGGATCCACGGCGCCTTCGCGCTCGAGCAGGGCTTCATCTTCACGGCGATGGTGCTCGCGGCGGTCACCGTCTACATCATCGAGCGTCGTTTCCGCGTGGCTGCCGGGTGGGCGGCCCTGGGTGCCGTGCTCTCGGCCACTGGGCTGGCACACGCGTACCAGTTCACCTTCGGCGACGCGGCGATGGCGCTGTTTCCCGCGTGGGAACACGCCATCGGCTACGGGGTGATGGCGCTACTGTTGCTCGTGGCGGAGTGGGTGACGGTGGAGGACGAGGGGGGGCATTGAGCGAAGTGGTCAGTCGGTGAGGGCGGACTGGACGGATTCGAAGCAGCCCTCGAACGCCGTAATGAACACGTCGTAGCAAACGATAAGCTCATCGCTGGACTTCGGCTGCGCCGCGAGCGCGGAGGTACTCCCAGTTTCATAGTAGGCGCAGTATGCGTCAGCCTCCGCCTCCAGCTCACCCGATGCTGCGACGCCGTCCACCCCAGCACGCACGGCGGCGAGAGAGCCCGCCTCACACCCCTCGGCACCCCAGTATTGGGCCGCGTGAGGGGGACATGGGGCGTCGCCCCAGCACCCGGCGAGGCCTACGAGGAAGTGCGCTCCGATGGCTGAGCGGTTCACTGGCACTCCTCGGGGACCTTGTCCTGCTCCACCCGCCAACTCCCGTCCTCGACGCCCGGGGTGAGGAGTCGGGCCTCGAACTCCCAGGTGCTCATCGATGCGCCGGAGGACTCTTGCTCCAGCAGGTCACAAATCCGCTGGTCGCTCCAACGGCCGTCGAAATTGCGGTCACCGCGATCCACCATCCCCGTCCGGGCCGCGACCTTCAGCCCCCACCGCGCAGGCACCCGCCAGCCGCAACACGCTCCGCCGCAGTGGTACGGCACGTGGTCCCAGGCGTGCACAACATGGTACAACTCATGCAAGATGTCAGTCGCGAGCGATAGTACGAAGCTCATCCCAAAGCGGCACGCGAGGGTTGCGTTGCCGACGTACATCGTGGCGGCGGCCATGCGGGCCGGAATTTGCTCGTCCTCCGGCAACTCGTCCCAGCCCTCCCCATTGTACTGCGCGCCCTCCCGGTACGCCCAGTACAAACGGTGAGCCTCGAATAGCGCAAGGTCGGTCGCGGTCCCGACGCACTCCACGTACAGATTACACAGGTGAATTGAGTTGAAGATCGGATCGGTGACGCCGTTCCTGGTGAAGTCCCAAGCGTAGCCCGTCCCGAAAGGACAATCCTCGGAATCGTCAGGCGTGCACCGCGAACCGAAGCCGCAGGCGTTCACCTCGAAGAAGGTCCAGGAGTCGACGAGGAGCGACCACGTCGACTTGTCGCCGCCCAGCAGCGCATCGATACTCGCACGAATGCCGGCGCAACCATGCAACTCGTCGGGGATCATCCACGTGTAGGTATCCAGCAGGCTCAGGGCGTGAAGGACGACGTGCCAGGCGGGGCTATCCTCCGCGATCCCGGTCCAGAACTTCCCAACGTCGTGAAAGCCCGTGAACGCCTCGATCCAGCCCCCGTACGTAGAGAAGTCGTGTCGGGCATACAGGTCACGGTCACTCCAGTAGCGCGGCATCAGGGCCCGCAAGGTTTGCACGCGCGCCTCGGCGGTACCGGGCGGCTGGTAGGTGGAGTCGATTGCATAATCGAATGCGCCGCAGGTCACGACATCGAGCACGGGGGAGATTCCCTTGTAGTGCCTCGACGCGGACCGTGCGGAAACAGGACGCGCGCCGGACGGCCAGACGGCGGCGACGGCAATCGGCTGGCGATCTTCCCGGAGCGGCAATCTGGTGAGAAGTCGCGAGGGGCGACGGCCACCGCACGGGATCGCATGGGGAACCTGCTCGTGGGCAGCGGCGGCCCGACCACCGCAGCGGCACGATGCGCCAGAAGCGCTGCAGGCGTGACCGCAGTCGCAGGCGGTGTCCCTCGCGGTACGCGACGCCCGGCGAGCGCGGCGCCCCCAGTCCACCTCCGGCGCGATCCGCCCCCGCGCCACGCTACTGCCCCTTGAGCGTGACGTAGAGCACGCCGCAACAGGTCGCCTCCCTGGGCACGGTCACGCCGGTGTGCAGGCGCCACTTGAGCTGCAAGCGGACGCGTTGCATGTGGTGGGTGGTCGCCGGGATGTTGGTGATCGCCACCATGCCCGGACCCGCCGTGGTCTGGTCGGTGGGTGTAGCGCCGTTGCCGAAGAAGGGGAGCGAGGTCACCTCGTGGTCGTCGCCCCACCCCGCGAAGAGATCGACGTTCCAGTCGATCTCGTTGATGCCCACGTCGTCGAGCAACCAACGGTGTTGTATCGACTCGCGGTGCGGAACGAGCCCCTCCGGCTCGGGGACGTCGCGACCTTCGACCTTGCTCGTGTTGGTACGGCTGCCGAACTCGTTGCGCCTGGGCGCGAATAAGATGCCGATGACGCGACTGCGAACTCCCATAGGGCACTCCCTTGGGTGGTTGAGGAGCCCTCGGTGACGGGGCTCACCGTTGCGACGCCGTTGGGGACTGCCTGACACCCCGGCCAGCGTCGAAACCGCATCTCGAGGTTGTCGACCGATTTGCTCTGACATCGTTGCCATCGACGCTGCAGCGCGGTCAACGTCGTGGTCCACCTCGGCGATGCCCCCACCGAGGCGAGTCTTCATCGTGGTCCAGCGCCCGCTCTCGCCCCTCGTCGATGATGAGCACGAGCGGCCGGTTCCCATCAACGCAGTCCTCCGCCTCGGCCGGCGTCAGCCGCCGGACGTGGCCGCATGTGACTTGCCGCGCATCGAATTGTCCCCGAGCCACCCAGAGCGCCGCCTTTCACCCGGCGGGGTGTCCGACTACGGCCGGAGCCAGAACCGTCACTCAACATAGCGCCAGCATTCCCAATAGGGGACGTCGTTGCCGTCGCAGGTGACGTGTCCGGTGCGGGCGACGTCTCTAGTTGCATCGCGAAAGCTGCAATCGTGGCGGCTCATCGCTGCACCTAGCCTGCCTAGGTCGAGTGAACGCACCGAGGAGGCGTCGTCGCAGGTTGTGGAATCGCTGCACCAATACTCGATGGTGTTCGCCGAGTCCTCGGGGAGGTCGTCGGCTTCATCGTACCACTCGCAGATAGTCTCTTGAGGTACCCACTCGCGCTCTCGACATCCCGCCACCGCAAGCCCGGCACCAACGACCACGCATGCGCGGGACTTCAAAGCGTCACCTGGATCGATTCGTTCTTGCCCGTCTTCGAGCACGCGGCTGGCGTGGCCAGTGTGGCAACGCTCGAAGTCCGCCGCAGGCCGAAGGCGGTCGTCGCGTAGCTGTCGCCTTCCGGAGACGTGTCGCAGCCACTCGTACCGTCGCCCGAGGCCCGCCCCGTGAACACATTCAACGGGCGAATGAAGATATTCCGCGCCTCAAGGGTCTGCACCTCGCCACCCGCTGCGGGGTCGAGGTACCGCGCCAACCGCGCACGGTCGCGCTGCCGACCTACCCCGTCGGCGAGCGGCCGCACCCACTCGTAGGTGTCAGAGTGGAGCGTGGCCCAGGTCCCGTCCGTCACGGAGCTCATCGAGGTGAACGTCGGCGTGAGCCCGTACAGGGCCGCGAAGCGTCCGAGGCCCAGCACCTCCATCTTCTTGCGCGGGCACGCCGTCCCGCTGCCGTCGAGGTACTGGCAGTGGTTCCAGATCTCGAAGTGCACGTGCTCGTGCAGGATCACCGCAGCGATGTAGGCGAGCTCCGCGAAGGCGACCTTGGCGCAGCCCAGACCAGCATAGTAGGTCGCAGGGTTGGTATCCTCGAGCGAGCGCGAGTGGAGACGCCATGCCCACCACAGCAAGTAGTCCGCGAGGATGGCTTGCTCGAGGAGGCTCTGTCCCAGCGCGATGACGAAGGCAGTGCTCGCAATGGCCTCCCCCTTGCCAAGATGCCCGACGGTAATCCGCCCGTCCGCCGTCATCACGAGGACCGCCTCGTCGCTTCCCAACCGGGCGGCATCCGACAGGTGCACCTCGAGCCGCTCGGCACGGATGTCCGCCCGGGTGTCCTCGTACCGGTCCTTCAGTCCCTGCGACACTGTGTTCGGCATCCTGGACGCGGCAATGAGCTGGAGCGCGTGACAGGTGGCGCGGAACATCACGCCGTCGCCCTCGTCCCAGAAACAGCCCTTGATCTTCGGCTGCTGGTTCACCCGGATGTTGGTCGCGATGCTATGCCAGCCGATGCGGTCGGCACCCATGTACTCGGGCATGTACGCCTGGAACATCTCCCGCTTGGACGTCCTCGGCTCGTAGCCCTCCGGAAGCACCGGCGCGAGCGAGAGCGTCGCGCCGTTGACGACCATCGGCCCGATGTCGATCCGGCAACGGTCGCGGAGCAGGCGCACGTCCCTGGCCCACGCGACCTCGAGCTGCTCGTCTCCGCACACCGGGTCGATCGGCTCTCCGTACTTTCGCTCCTCGCGCCGCTGCTGCGCCGCGGCAGCCAGATCGGCGAGCGTGCGCCCGTAGCCCGCGGGGGCGTGTCTAAACTGCCAGCCTGCGTACCTCGCGGAGTTCCAGGGCGGCGGGACCTCGGCATCATCCGGCTCCGCCATGCCATGGAGCATGGCGGTGTCTCGCCGAGCAGAGCCCCGCGGCGGCGCCGCAGGGGCCGGCCGCGCGGGACCGCCAGGCACCACAGGGGGGCGGGATCGGCAGTTGCACGGCGAGCCCGCCCCGCCACAGGTGCCTCCGCACCCACAGCCGCCACGCGCGGTCGACCCGCCGGAAACGTGCGTGCGCCCCCAGTCGACCTCCGGCGCGATCCGCCCCCGCGCCACGCTACTGCCCCTTGAGCGTGACGTAGAGCACGCCGCTGAAGGTCGCCTCCTGGGGCACGGTCACGCCCGTGTGCAGGCGCCACTTGAGCTGCAAGCGGACGTGCTGCATGTAGTGGGTGGTCGCCGGGATGTTGGTGATCGCCGCCATGCCCGGACCCGCCGTGGTCTGGTCGCTGGGCGTGGCGCCGCTGCCGAAGAAGGGGAGCGAGGTCAGTTCGTGGTCGCGGTCCCAGCCCGCGAAGAAATCGACGTTCCAGTCGATCTCGTTGATGCCCACGTCGAGCAACCCCTGCAACTGCATCGACTCCGCATGTGGCAGTAGGCCCGCGAGCTCGGGCAGGTCGAGATCGTCGTACTTGTACGTCGACGTGCTGTCGGCGAACATGCGGAACTTGAGCGTGAAGGGGATCGCGACGACGCGGCTGCGAACGGCCATGGGTTCTCCTGTGGACGGTGAAGGAGCCCCCGTGAAGGAGCCCCCGTGAAGGAGCCCCGAGCTTCGATGCCCGTGAAGATTACCGGCCCCCCTCGCCTGGGTCAACATGCCGCGTGCAACATTCAAAACTATTCTCGATGACGTCGTTCTCATCGGCACCGCAGCATGATCGACGTCGTGACCCATGTCAGTCACCCCCACACAACGGCCAGTCCTCATAAACGTCCAACGCCCGTTCTCGCCCGTCGTCGATGGTGAGCACCAGCGGACGTTTCCCTGCCACGCAGTCCTCCGTCCCGAGGAGCGCGAGACCCTCGATGTTGTCGTCTCCCGGGTAGTCGTAGATGGCCTCCAGGTCGAGTGCGCCGGCCGTCGACGAGAGCCGGTACACACCCAGGTCGTTGTGGTCGCCCCCGTGCCAAGCGTACAGGCGCGCCGTGGAGGCATCCCACTCCAGGGCGCTCAGATCATCGCGGGCGGACTGGTATTCACCTACGTGCTCGAACTCAACACCGGTATCCGAGAGGTCGAAAACGTGAACCAAGCCGCCGTTCTGGGTGCCCACGAAGAAGAGCCCGCCATGCCCGAGCTCCGAGGTCCGCGCCGCGCCGGACTCGTCCACGAAGCCCCCCTCGGCGAGCGCCGCGTCGGGCACGAAAGCGAGGCCCTCGGAGCCGAGGGAACCGGAGGTGGGCAAGTAGGGGCTCGTGTCCCACGTCAAGCCAAGGCTCGCCACGCCGGAAGCGGACACCTCGGCAGACTGGATTCGCTCCTCGTGCTCCACCATCAAGTAGATGACACTCGGCGCGCCGGTCGGATCGGGCACCACCACCGATTCCAGGTCGAGGTCCCCGAGGTCGGCCTCGCGGTCGATGGCCCAGGCGCCGTCCCCGTCGCGGGTGAGCGTCCACGCGGTGGCTCCGTCGCCCCGGACCACCCACAGCTCCCGGGTGACGGGGTTCCAGGTTGCGCCGGACAGCGAGATCTCGAAATCTTCCTCCAGCCCCGCGAGGGCGGTGACGTCGGGCGGCAAGGATGCCGGCCAGGGGAGAAGCTCGCTGGCGCCGGTGTCGTTCCCGGAGTCAGCGCCGCTGTCGACGCCGGAATCAGCGCCGGTGTCCCCTGGTGAGTCCCCAGCCGCGGTGTCGATAGCCGAGTCTCCAAGCGCCGAGTCACCCCCGCCGATCCTCACCGAGTCGGGCGCGCAAGCAAACAGCATCCACATCCCCCCAAGATACCCCCTCGCCCATCCCTCTGTGCGCTCTGTGGCTCTGTGCGAGCCCCTCTTGCCCCCCACCCGCTCCCACGCCGCCGGGCACGCGGCGAGCGCACACCAGTCGCCTCGGCACCTCCGCCTCCCGTCGTGAGCGATTGCTGCATGGACCGGAATCGTCGTGAGTACAGTGCGCTCCAACCGGACGCGCGGCCGCTTCCCGCGCCGACCCGGGCTGACGACCCGACGAAAACGGCGGTTTGTCCGTCGCGCCCCCCCTTCGGTCGTGCCTCGACGCCCTCGCGGTCGCCTGCCGTGTCATTCCAGTCACCCTGTGCTCACGACGAGTGCGGTTCGCATCGTCATCGCTTGCGACGGCGCACGGTGCTACCCATCCCCACCGAGCCAGGCGAGCAAGCAACGAGCAACCACATCCCCGCAAGACACCCCCTTGCCCCTCCCTCCGTGCCCTCTGTGCGAGCCACTCTTGCCCCGCGTCACCACCCCGTCTCAACCCCGCCCCGCTCGCCACAAAAAAAGACCTTGCAGATTCTTCACGCCCGGGTGTATACGCCGCCTCCCCAAAAACACGGTGCTCCGTATGCGCTCTTTCTACCTCCACTTCGCCCTCCTCGCCGCCGGCTGTCTCGCCGAGACCGAGGGCCAGACCCTCTACGTCGTGGGCCCCCACAGCGAAATTGACGACCCCGCCGCGATGCGCGGCATGGCCTACGCCACCACCATCCAGGACGCGATCGACGCGGCCGCCTCGGGCGACACGGTGAGCGTGGCCGCCGGCACCTACTCCGAGGACATCACCCTGAAGGACGGCGTCACCGTCACGGGCGCCGGGCAGGGCCAGTCCTACCTCTACGGCACCGTCATTCACGGCTCGGGCACCGCCACCATCAAGTCCTTCTCGATGGTCGACCCCACCTACGTGTCGAGCGGCACGCGCTACAGCGACTACGGCATCTACGTGTCCGGCGGAACTCTCGTGGCCGAAGACATGGGCGTCCACTACTACAACGTGGGCATCTACGCCGACGCGGCCACCGCCGTCACCATCAACGACTCGCTCCTCTCCTACAACTGGTACGGCGCGGGCACCACCTCGTCGAGCAACTTCACGCTGACGAACAGCCTCGTGGGCAGTAACGCCGCCGGCGGCGTGTACGTGCAGGGCGGCACCAACACCACCATCACCTACAACGACTTCATCGCCAACGCCTACGCCGCGACCAGCGCCTACCTCGTGGGCGCCATCGCCTACGCGAGCACCACCGGTAGCGGCCACGTGATGGCCAACAACATCGTGGTGTCGAACTACTATGGCGTCGACTGCTACAGTTGCTCGCTCACCCAACGCAACAACCTCGTGTGGGGCAACACCACCGACTACACCAACGACGCGGCGGCAGACAGCTCCGAGCTCGCGGTCGACCCGCTCTTCGAGGCCGCCAGCGAGGGAAACTTCAAGCTCACCGCCACCTCGCCCTGTATCGACGCCGGCAGCAACAGCTACGGCCACGCGAGCGACAGCGACGGCGAGACCCGCCCCCAGGGCGCCGGCTACGACATCGGCATGGACGAGTACGCGTCGTCGTCCTACAGCCTGATCATCTCCGAGGTGATGGCCAACCCGCTCACCGAGTCCACGCAGGAGTTCGTGGAGATCTACAACGCGGGCACGGCCTCCGTGGACCTCGCCGGCTTCCAGCTCACCGACGGCGACGAGGTCGACACCTTGCAGGCCTTCGGCAGCTCCGCCACCACGCTCGCCCCGGGCGAGTACGCGGTGGTGCTCGACCCCGAGTACGTGTCTGGCTACACCATCGACGCGAGTGTCACGCTCCTCACCACCGGCGACACCGAGGTGGGCAACGGCCTGACCACGGGCGACCCGGTCAAGCTCATGGAGACCGACGGCACCACCGTGGCCGCCACCATGAGCTACCCGAAAGACCCCGGCAATGGTGTCTCGCTCGAGATGATCGACCTCGACACCGGCGACGCCGCCGGCAACTGGCGCGCGTCCTCCTGCGCGGACGAGTCGTCCCCCGGCGCCGAGCACTGCTTCCCGGAAACGGCGGATCCGGCCGTGCTCGTCATCACCGAGGTGATGGCCAACCCGGCCAACGAGTACACCGGCGAGTACGTCGAGATCTACAACCCGAGTCCGCTCGAGGTCGACGCGTCCGGTCTGATTCTCCGCGACAACGCCTCGTCCGACACCCTGGTAGGCTTCCAGAGCGGGAGCACCTTGATCGGCGCGGGCGAGCACGCGGTGGTGGTCGATCCCGGCTACACCTACGATTACTACCTGCCCTCCGACATCGTGCTGCTCACCACGGGCGACGCGACGCTCGGCAACGGCATTAGCACGCGCGACA
This sequence comes from Pseudomonadota bacterium, assembly GCA_005778355.1. Taxonomy (GTDB): domain Bacteria; phylum Myxococcota_A; class UBA796; order UBA796; family SXON01; genus SXON01. The sequence goes on from SXON01000240.1 coordinate 18,886, forward strand.
GCGTGTACCTCTACCAGGCTGACGGCGCCACGCTCATCGACAGCTACACCGCCATCCGCGACCCGGGTGACAGCTACTCGGTGGAGAAGGTGCTCTACGACGTGGGCAACGTGCTCGGCAACTGGCAGTCCTCCACCACCACCTGCGCCCGCGGCCGCTCGCCCGGCCGCCTCAACGGCAGCCAGTCCGGTATCTGCGAGCCGCTCATGATCACCGAGGTGATGAGCAACCCGCTGGATGAAGACACCGGCGAGTTCATCGAGATCTACAACGCGGGCAGCAACGACGTGGATCTCTCGGGCCTGATGCTCTCCGACGGCGACGAGGACGACACCATCCAGAGCTACGACGGCGGCACGACCGTGCTCCCGGCCGGGAGCTTCGCGGTGGTCGTAGACAGCGAGTACGCCGACGAGTACAGCATCCCCGCCGATGCCATCGTGGTGACGCTCTCCAACTCTACGCTGGGTAACGCGCTGAGTGTCACCGAGGAAGTGTACCTCTACGAGGCCGACGGCGAGCACATGGTCGACGCGCACATCTACCCAATCAACGCGGGCAACGGCACCAGCACCGAGCGCGTGGCCATCGCCGGGAGCCTCGATAGCTCCAGCAACTGGCTCGCCTCGACCTGTGGCTCGGGCTCCTCGCCCGGCGACGACAACTGCGTGAGCACCGGCTCCTCCGGCTCCTCCACCTCCACCTACGACCTGCTCATCACCGAGGTGATGGCCAACCCGCTGGATGAGACCACGGGCGAATTCGTGGAGATCTACAACAACGGCAGCACGGCCGTCGACCTGCTCTACATGGTGATCTGGGACGGCGACGCCCTCGACACCATCTTCGGCTTCTACGACATCTACGACACCGTGCTCGACCCGGGCGAGTACGCCGTCATCCTGGACAGCAACTACGCCGGCGAGTACACCCTCCCGAGCGGCGCGCTGTGGCTCACCGCCGACGACACCAACATCGGCTCCGGTCTCGCCACCAACGACCCGATCTCCTTCTACGAGTCCGATGGCGTGGCGCTGATCGACACCTTCAGCTTCCCCACCGACCCGGGCAACGGCACGAGCATCGTGCGTGTCGACCTGGCCACGGGCGACGTGTCGACCAACTGGACCTCCTCCTCCTGCTCGTCGGGCTCCTCGCCCGGCGGCTCTACCTGCCCCTAGGAATACGACAATGCGCTTCCTCCTCCTCTGCCTCGCCGCCTGCCCCAGCGGCGACGACACCGCCAAGGATGGCGACACCGAGGTCGGCCACGACTCCGGCAACGACACCGGCGACGATACCGGGACCGATACCGACACCGATACCGGCGACGACACCGCCGTCGACACCGGCGACGACACTGGCGAGCTGCCCCCGCCGGAGCTCGTTGCCATCGAGTGGACCACGCTCCCCGCCACCGACATCACGACGCGCGACACCCTCGCCCTGCAGGTGACGGCCTCGTTCAGTGACGGCAGCAGCACCGACGCCTCGGCGATGGTGAGCTACGTCTCGAGCGACGAGATGGTGCTCAAGGTCTATGAGCCCGGCGTGGGCCAGCCCATCTGGGCGGGCAGCGTCACGGTCACCGCCACGCTCGAGGGCCACGAGCTCTCCGCGACGGCAAACGTCACGCTCGCCAGCGCCACCACGGGCGACCTCGTGTTCAACGAGGTGCTCGCCGACGGCACCGTCGACGGCGACCCCAACGGCGACGGCAACCCCGACGCCGTGGAAGACGAGTTCGTGGAGATCGCCAACGCGTCGGACGTGACGGTCGACCTCTCGGGCTACACGTTGGTGGAGGAAGACCTCTACTACCTGCCGCGCCACACCTTCGCCGAGGGCACGGTGCTCCGCGCCGGCGAGGCGATCGTCGTGTTCGGCGGTGGGGACACCTCGAGCCTGGCGCCCACCAACTGCACCGCCGTGGTGGCGGTCAACGGCGACTCGGCGCTCGAATACGGCCTCGCGCTCAACAACGAGGGCGAGAACATGTCGCTGGTCGATACCGCGGGCACCACGGTGGCGGGCTTCGCCTACGGCGACGGCACCGACATCGAGGCCATTGAGGACGCGAGCTACGTGCTCAGTCCCGAGGTGTACGGCACCGACTACACGCACCACACCTACGCGACCGGCAGCACCGGCGACTTTTCCGCCTGCGCCTACGTCGATGGCACCGCCTACGCGGGCCACGACGCGCGCTACTCCCCGTAGAGTCGCACGCTCCCCGACACCGAGGTGTTGCCCGAGAGCCGGGCGACCTGTCCCCAGGGCATCGCCACATCGGTCGCGGCGGCGCGCACGTCGACCTGCGCCCCCAGCGCGTAGCGCTCGGGGTCGGCCGGGTCGGTGGGCATGAGCGCGGCGAGCACGTCAGGGCCTACCTCCACGCGGGTGTCGTCCTCGGTGGGGAGGCAGTGCACGGCCTCGAAGATGCGACCCCCGTCCGCCATGTCCTGATTCCGCAACATCAGGCCACGGGAGAGGTCGGCGGCGGAGCTGCCCTCGGTCCACGCCACAAGGAGGGTGTCGGCCTGGGTGAGCTCAGCGTCGCCAGCAGGCTCGATCATGTTCATGGCCGGCGGCATGGTCAACGCGTCCGTCACCGAAAACGCCGGATGGGCCCCAATCCCCTCGGGGAGCACCAGATCGAGCATGCGGCCGAAGGGGAAGGTCTCGGCGGTGCATGACTCGAGCATGTACTCCACGGTGTCCTCGCCCGACGCGCGCCGGGTGAGCTCGAGCTCGCCCCACTCGTCCTCGAGGTACACGAACTCGCCGGCGTCGACATAGCCGGGCGGGTCGTAGTCCATCGCCTCCTGGGCTTCGTCCGGCTCGAAGGTGGTCACCGCGCAGGTGCCGGGCTCCTCCGCGAGCGCGATCTCGGTGCCCGCGGTGCCCTCCTGCGCGTCCTCGTCATGTTGCGAGAGCATGAAGGAGAGCCGGAGGGCGCAGTTGCCCAGCTGTGCGCCCCACTGGCTCGTCTCGAAGCGCACGTCGGCGGTGAGCTCGAACTCTGGCTCGTCGAACAACAGCACGTCGGCGGTCGGGCGCGGCGTGGCGGTGGCGAGCCCGTAGTCGTGCACCGTCTCGCAGGCCGTGATGGCGAGGATCCACACCTGAGCGATTCTACACGATCACGAGCCCCGGGCGCGACCGAACAAGGGCTTCGTCATCACCTGGCGAAGCACGTCGGTGCTGAGGTCTTTCTTGAGGAGATCGCTCCAGGTGGGCTCGTCGTCGACCTTCTCGACGACGGGCGGCAGCGCGGCACGGGCCACCACGGGACGCAGGGGCCGGGCGAGGCCGATGGTCGCGGCGAGGAGGTCGTGGCTGTCGGGGATGAACGGCAAGTAGGCGTCGACCCCCCATTTTGCCTGCACGCGTTCGCGAGTGACGGTTCGCGTGGTCTCGGTGGCCCCGTACACCAGCACCCGGGTGACGGGGCACTTGAGCTTCATGTCCTTCCCGAGCTCCAGGCCGTGCGCGCCGGCTTGTCGCAAGGCGAGGATCGCGACGTCGGGAGGCTCCTGCGCCGCGGCCTCGCCGATGGCCCCGACCGCGAAAACGGCGAAGTCGTTTGCCAGGGCAGCAGCGAAATCGCGCCGCCTTGGCGTGTGGGGATCAACGAGCAGGAGGCGAGGCTGACTCACTGCGACACAGTGTCGCACCTTTGGGCGTGATGCGCAAGCGTTCTCTATGGGCACGATAAGAAGCGCGGATGCACGCCGCCAACCCCATCGAGCGCCTCGCGTTGCGCGCCACCTCCCTCGCCGAGCGGTACATGCCCGACGCCTTCGTCTTCGCGCTGGGTGCCACGCTGCTCACCCTCCTAGGCGCGCTCGGCGTCGACCCGGCGATGCGCGCGGAGCCCTCGAGGCTGGTGCTCGCGTGGGGCAACGGCTTCTGGGAACTGATCAAGTTCACCCTCCAGATGAGCATGATCGTGATCGGCGGCTACGTGCTCGCCTCCAGCCCGCCGGTGGCTCGGCTCATCGAGCGACTCGCGCGCCTGCCCCAGAGTGGCCGGGGCGCCGTGGCGCTGGTGGCCTTCGCGGCGATGATCTCGTCGCTTTTGAACTGGGGTTTCTCCCTGGTCTTCGGGGCCTTGTTCGCGCGTGCCGTGGCGCGGCGCCGGCCCGACGCTGATTACCGCGCGTTGGCGGCCTCGAGTTTCCTCGGCCTCGGCACGGTGTGGGCGCAGGGCCTCTCGGGCTCCGCAGCCTTGCAGATGGCCTCGCCGAGTTCGATGCCCAAGGCACTGGTGGAGATCGTGGGCAACCCGATCCCGCTCACCGAGACCATCTTTCGCTGGCAGTCGATGGCCTGCGTGGTGATCGAGGTGGCGGTGGTCACCCTCGTGGCGTGGCTGGCCGCGCCGGGGCCGGAGCGCGCGAAGAACGCGGCGGCGCTCGGGGTCGACCTGCGCGACGAGGCCCCCGTGGCCCCTGGCGCGATCACCCCCGGCGAACGTTTCGAACACAGCCCAGCGCTACTCTTGCCCGTGGTGCTGCTCGGTTTCGCCTACTTGTTCCTCTCGATCCGAGCGCGTTCGACCGGCGTGGCGGATGCGCTCAATGCGCTGGACTTCAACACCATCAACTTGTTCTTGCTCATGCTCGGGGGCCTCTTGCACTGGACCCCGGCGTCGCTCATGCGGGCGGTGAAAGACGCCACGCCGGCCGCGTGGGGTGTCCTGCTCCAGTTCCCCTTCTACGGCGGCATTTTCGGCGTGATGGCGGGCTCGCAGCTGAGCCACGCCATTGCCTCGGTGTTCGTGAATGCGAGCAACGCCACGCTCTACCCGGCGGTGATCGTCACCTACTCGGCGGTGCTGGGGATGTTCGTGCCGAGCGGCGGCAGCAAGTGGGTGATCGAGGCGCCCTATGTCTTGCAGGCCGCGCGCCAGCTCGGCGTGCCCGATGGCTGGATGGTGGTGTCCTACGACCTCGGCGAGGCCATCGCCAACCTCTGCCAGCCCTTCTGGATGTTGCCCATCCTCGCGCTCCTCGGCCTGAAGGCGCGTGACATCATGGGCTTCACCTGGCTGGTCGCGATGGTGCTTTTCCCGCTTGTGCTGGTGCTGGTCACGGTTTTCTGCCCGAGTGCGTAGTGTCGGCGCGCGCGTCGGCAGTCGGTCGTGCTAGGCTGGACCGATGTGGATGCTGCTCCTCGGGTGCAATGGCTCGGCGAAGGAGGCGGTGGAGGACTCCGGCGGCGCGGGTGACTCTGGCGACGTGGATAGCGGTCGCGACAGTGGGGACGTGGGGGAGGGCGACACGGGGGACACCGGGGCCGGGTGTGTCGAGGTCCGGGACGTCGAGGGGATTCGGCTCGAGGATCCTAGTAGTATCGGGGGAGAGCTCCTCGGGGTGTCGACCACGACCCAGGGCGGGGAGCCGATGCTCGCCGTGGGGTCGCCAAGCTACGGCGTTCTCGCTCACCTCATCGCGATGCCTACGTCCTCCGCGACCAGCTTGGACGAGCTGCTCGTCGCAGATTTCCCTTCCCACGAGTCGAGTGAGCCGTACACACCCCGTGACATCGATGGCGACGGCATTCTCGACGGCGTGGCCTTCCTGATCGACTGGGAATACGAGTTCGACTACTGGTCGTACAGCCTGGACTACCGGGGTGAACTGAGATTCGCCGCCATCAATGGCCCGGTGCTCGACGAGCCAGGCGCGACCATGAATGTCGATCTCGGGCACGTGGAGCTTCTGGACACGCTCGGCGGGCCGTGGCAAACGGCTCAAGGTGGCGAGTTCGACGCAGAACCGGGGATGGACCTCCTCGTGACGGTGACCGACTGGTGGGGTGCCGCCCCCGGCTACGCCTGGCTTATCGACCCCCACGGAACGACGGGGCCGCGCGCGGTGGATCCTGGGAGCCCGAGCACGGTGGTTGCCGCCGGCGACCTCGACGGTGACGGCACCATCGACATCGTGACGACTTACCAGGGGGACGGCTACACCTGCGTGCTCGGTGTCGCTCTGGGCCCGATGGGGGACTCCATTCCGAGCGTCGCTCAGGCCGACTCAACGCTATACACCGACTCCTGCGGTTTGACGGGCGCGGAGATTGCCCTGGGTGACGTCACCAAGGACGGCCTCGACGACATCGGTTTCGATGCCGGTGACATCCATTTCATTGCCGGGCCCGTCCCGTACGGGAACGCCGAGGACGTGGCCTTCCTCACCCTCACGGGTTCGTCCGATGAATGCCTGATTCATGAGTATATAAGCGGGGACATTGGCGATGATGGCACCGCAGATCTCGTCGGGACATTCATGTGCACTGACGTCGCCGATCCCGAGTACGAAGACTACCGCCAACAACCCGCCGTCTATTTCGGCTACCCAGCGGGCGTCGCGACAGAGTGTGACGCCGACGTGATGTTCACGAGTCCGAACAACAGCGGAATCCTCAAGCCGACGGGTCAGGCGATCATGCCCACCGGCGAGGTCTGGCTTTGGGAATACGACGGCACGACGAGAGGCTATTGGCTCACCGAGTTCTAAGGGCGGCCAACGCCGTGTTGCCCGCCGAGCGACGACCTCCCCTCCCGCAACACCCACAAGGCCGCGTGAACCAGAAGCCCGCCGTCGCAGCCTCCAAAGACGGCCAACGCCTCGCTCCTCGCACTCTGCAATGTATCAGGCCCGCCGGTTCATCTCGGCCTGCCGCGGCCGTTCCACCCGTCGTAACCGGAGACCACTCGAACGCCCATCGTCGCAAGCGGTCGCTCTTCGAGTGCGCAACGCCACCGAGACCGACGCCTCCGACACCGCCCACGGCACGAGCAAAGCTCCATAGTTCTCCACCCCTAGCCCCCTGTCGGCCCCCAAGGCGCGCCAAGTCGGCCCCGTCTGTGTACTCAAGCAGCGACCGCTCACGACGATGTGCACTCAAGCAGCGACCGCTCACGACGCCCACCCGCCGGAGACGAACCCGCCACCGCTGAGTCACCCCGGCGCCCTCGCGGCCACCCCGCCCAGAGCGCGCCCCCCGCCATTCAAGCTTCGTAGCAATTGTTCCCCGAGTCCGGCGGCACCTCGGTGGTCACTGGCGACTCGCCGCCCTGGTACTCCGGGTCCACCAGCATCTCGAAAACCAGCGGGCTGCCCACGTTGCAGTCGGCCGCGATCTTCGGCTCGCCCGAGCCGTCCACCTCTGGCGTCCAGGACTGGAGCACCACCACGCGGTACACGTCGCCCTGCATCACCACCCGCCCAGGTTCCCCCGGCAAGAGCTCCACGTCGCCCTCGTCGGTGGCGAAGATCGCCGGGCGCACCTCGGCCACCATGCCGTCGACGGTCGCCACGCCCACTGGTTCGCCGTGTCGCGCGAAGCCCGCCCCGAAGTAGTCCTCGGCCAGGGTGCCGCCCCCGATCGCATCGTAGAGGTAGGTGACACTGTCGCCGCCGTCGATGCCGCGCGAGTCGACCGCCACCCACCAGAGGTCGCCGTTCGAATCGTTGGCCCCCACGTCGAGCACGGCCGCACTCCCGTCGAGCCGCCCGAGATCCGCCCCCGTCGGGGTAGTCACCACCACGCTCGACTGGTTGTCGCCCACCGTCCAACTCCCCTCCCCCTCGGCCGAGATGTCGAGGTCGGGGCCCATCCCCTCCGTGAAGGGATCGGACACCGCCACGCTCGGCAACAACTGCTCGACAGGGAACTCCGGCAGGGCAGGCTCGCAGGCCACCAGCAACGCGAAGACGATCATCGGCACTCCTTGACCAACCACGAAGCAGCAAACAGCATGCCATGCAGGAACAAGGCCATGTTCTTCACGGTGTCCAAGAACCCCGCGACGCGAATGTCGCCCCGGGGATAGCTGCCGACCGTGCGTGTGACGCTCCTCGACTACGGCATGGGCAACCTGCGCAGCGTCACCCGCGCCCTCGAGGCCGCTGGTGCCGACGTGTCGCGACAAGAAATAGTCGGAGACGGCCCGCTCGTCCTGCCAGGGGTGGGCGCATTCGGCCGCGCCGCCGAGAACCTGCGTGGCCAGCGCTGGGAAGCCCTGCGCGAACACGTGAAGCAAGGCCGACCGTTGCTCGGCATCTGCCTCGGCATGCAGCTCTGCTTCGAGTCGAGCGAGGAGCACGGGCAGCACCAAGGGTTCGGCTTCTTCACCGGGCAGGTGCGCCACCTTGGCGTGGGCATCACCGTCCCCAACATGGGTTGGCACCGTCTCGCCGGGCTCGGCGATCCCTGGGCCTACTTTGCCCATAGCTACGGCGTGCGCCAGTCTCCCCACGCCATCGCCCACATCGAACATGGCGGATCCGTCGTGGCCGCCGCCCGCCGCGACAATGTGCTCGGTTTCCAGTTTCACCCAGAGAAGTCCGGCGCCGCCGGGGTGGCGCTCATCAAGGAGTGGTTACGATGTTAGCCTGGCCTGCCATCGACCTCCTGGGGGGCCGCGCGGTGCGGCTTGTGCACGGCAAGCGGGAAACCGCCGAGGTCGTCGGCGACCCCCTCGAGATCGCCGCCCGGTGGGCGCTCGCTGGGCAAGCGCACGTGGTCGACCTCGACGCGGCCTTCGCTGGAGCACCGTCGCAAGTCGCCCTGGTGAGGCGTATCGCCGAGATCGTGCCCGTCGAGGTGGGCGGCGGCGTGCGATCCCTCGACGACATCCAGCGCTGGCTCGACGCGGGCGCCCGCCGCGTGGTGGTTGGCACGGCAGCCTTCTCGGGACTCCTGGAACCGGCGCTGGCGCAATTCGGCCCGGAGCGAATCGTGGTGGCCGCCGACGTGAAAGACGGGAAGATCGCAGTGAAGGGCTGGACTGATACATCTGATGTATCAGTGATACAGGCCGTGACGATGCTGCGCGACGCGGGCGCGCACACCGTGCTCGTGACGGCGGTGCATCGCGACGGCACCATGGAAGGCCCGGACTGCACGGTGCTCGACCATTTTCACGAGGGCGGCCTCGCCGTTCTCGCCTCGGGCGGCATCGGCACGCTCGAACACCTTGTGCAAACACGAAAGTACGCCGGCACGATCATCGGGAAGGCGCTGTACGCCGGTCGCTTCACCCTCGCCGAGGCGATGTCGGTGCTCACCGAAGGCGCCCGTTGTTAGCGGTGCGCGTGATTCCCTGCCTCGACGTGAAAGACGGCCGGGTGGTGAAGGGGGTCAACTTCGTGGGCCTGCGCGACGCGGGCAACCCAGTGGAGGCCGCCGCCCGCTACGACGCCGAGGGTGCCGACGAGCTGGTTTTCCTCGACATCTCCGCGAGCCACGAGGGTCGCGACACCATGCTCCACGTGGTGCGCGAGGTGGCCGACCGGCTCTTCATCCCGCTCACCGTGGGTGGGGGCGTGCGGACTGTCGACGACTTCGCGCGCCTGCTCGACGCCGGCGCCGACAAGGTGGCGGTCAACACCGCCCTGGTGGAGAACCCGGCGCTGGTGACCGAGGCGGCCGCGCGCTTCGGCACCCAGTGCGTGGTCGCGGCGGTCGACACCCGGGCCGAAGTGATCCACACCCACGGCGGGCGCAGGCCCACGGAGCGGCGGCTCGTCCCCTGGCTCGCCGAGCTGGTCGACCGGGGCGCCGGCGAGATCCTCCTCACCTCGATGGACCACGACGGCACCCGACGTGGTTTCGACCTCGACGGCGTCCGCCGGGCCCGGTCCGCCGTGCCGGTCCCGATCGTCGCCAGCGGGGGCGCCGGGACGGCCGAGCACTTCGCCGACGCGGCCGACACCGGGGCCACCGGCCTGCTCGCCGCGTCGTTGTTTCACTTCGGCGAGCTGTCGATCGCGGCCGTGAAGGCCTCGCTGGCGGCGCGCGGCCACCTCGTGAGACACTGAAACATGATCGATGTATCACGGATATGCTGGAACGAGGCGGGACTTTGCCCGGCGGTGGTGGTTCACGCCGTCACCGGTGAGGCGCTGATGCTCGGCTGGATGAACGCCGAGAGCCTGCAACGCACCGAGGCCACGGGCGAGGCCTGGTTCTGGTCGCGCAGCCGCGCCGAGTTGTGGCACAAGGGCGCGACCTCGGGCAATACCCTCGCGGTGGAGAGCATCGCCCTGGACTGCGACGACGACGCGCTGCTGGTGCGCGCTGTCCCCCGGGGGCCCACCTGCCACCGGGGCACGACGGCTTGCTGGGACGGGGACACCGGCGGCATCGTCTCGGCGCTCGACCACACCCTCCGCGCCCGACGCGGTGCCGCGGGGAGCTACACCGCGCGCCTGCTCGCCGACGAGGCGCTAAGAATCAAAAAGGTGGGCGAAGAAAGCGCTGAGCTGATCCACGCCGCCCTTCGACGCGACGACGCGGCGCTCGCCGAGGAAGCCGCCGACCTCCTCTACCACCTTGCGGCCGTGCTCCACGGCCGCGGCCTGTCACTCACCGATGCGCTCGCGGTGCTCCACGCGCGCCACGGCCAGCCCCACCGCGGCCAGAAGCTATGATGTCGCCCATGTGGCTCTGGCTCCTCATCTGTTGTGCCGACGAGAACTCATGTCGCGACTACGTGGATGTCGTGGCGGCCTGCAACGAGGCAGCCGGGGGCGACACCGTCTACGACGCCGAGACCATCTGCGGCGAGTGGACGGCCGAGCAAGAGGCCGACTACGGCGCGAAATACCAGTGCCGCGCCGCCGCCTACGAGGGCGTCGACTGCGCCGACACCGAGGCTCGCGAGGCCGCCGTCAGCGAAGAGGGGATGTGCGCCGAGGGAGAGTAGTCCCTACCCGTCGAGCATGCCCTTGGTGCTCGCCACCTTCGTGGTGCCGTCGCGCCGGGTGGCCGCCCGAAGGGCCCGCCCACAGGCCTTGAAGCTCGCCTCGCACACGTGGTGGTAGTCGCGACCGTGCAAGGCTTCCACGTGGAGATTGGCGCCGAGGTGGTCGCAGAGTGCCTTCCAGAAGCCCTCGAGCACGGTGAGATCGATGGTCGGGGTGTACACCCCCGGGACGCTCACCCGCCAGGCCAGGTAGGCGCGTCCCGAGAGATCGAAGGCCGCACGCACAAGGGCCTCGTCCATGGGCATGTAGGCGTGCCCGGTGCGCTCGATGCCGCGGCGATCACCGAGCGCCGCGCGCAGCGCCTGTCCGAGGACGATCCCCACGTCCTCCACGGTGTGGTGCGCGTCGATCTCGAGGTCGCCCTTGGCGTTGACCAGGAGCCCAAAACGCCCGTGCTTGGCGAAGGCCTCCAGCAGGTGGTCAAAGAAGGGAAGCCCCGTCTGGACGGCGATCTTGCCGCCATCGAGGCCTACATCCACGCTGATTGTCGTTTCCTTCGACTGGCGCTCGGCGCGTCCGCTTCGGTTCACGCTTCACCCCCGATGGTCGCAAGGAACAAGTCGTCCTCGGCCCGGCTGCCGATGCTCACCCTGAGGAAACCGGGGATGGTGGCGGACAGGTCGCGAACCAGCACCCCCGCAGCGAGGAGCCGCCGGAACTCCCCGGCTGGGTCGTCCGTCGAGAAAAGCAGGAAGTTAGCGCCGCCTTCTACCACGTGACGCCCTCGCGCCCGGAGCGTCGCTGCCAGCCGAGCTCGCTCGCTGGTGACGTGTTGCACGCGCGCCGCCACGAGGTCGGGCGTGTCGAGAAGCACGGAAACCGCCGCCCGGGTGAAGGCGTTGACGTTATAAGGCAAGAGCAACTTGTGGAGTTCCAGGCAGAGGGACGGTGGCCCCAGCATGTAGCCGAAGCGGAGCCCGGCCATCGCGAGCGCCTTGCTGAAGGTGCGCAGCAAGACCACCCGGCCGCTCTCGAGGAAGACGGAGAAGTCTTGGCCGCACCACTCGCGGTAGGCCTCATCCACCACCAGGAGCGCGTCAGACTGGGTCTTGAGCACCCGGAGGATACCTGGGTGGAGCACTGATCCGGTGGGGTTGTTGGGCGAGGTGAGGATGGCGATCTTGGCGCTGCGCACGGCCGAGAGACAGGCGTCGATCGAATAGGCGAAGTCGTCTTGTCGCGACAGAGGGATGCGCACGATGTCGGCCCCGCGGGCGCCCAGGAGGAGCGGGTACAGCGAGAAACAGGGATCGGGGATCGCCACGCGCTCGCCGAAACCCACCGTGGCCTGGATCAACGTGGCGAGGATCTCGTTGCTCCCGTTGCCGATGAGCACCCCCTCTGGCTTCCAGCCGTCGCGACGCGCGATGAGCTCGCGCATCTCGACGTCGTCAAACGGCGGGTACCGCCGCCAGTCCAGGGCCAGCGCGCGGTCGAGGATGCGCTGCTTCACGTCGCGGGGCAGGTCGTCCGGTGCCTCGTTCTGGTTGAGCTTGGCGGGGGCGTCCGGTGGCGCGGTGAGCGTGTAAGCCTTGAGGGCTCGTACCTCGGGGATCACCCAGTCAGCGGCAGTGCGGGCGATGCCGCCGCCGACCGCCGCGTCGCCAAGCCGGACTTCAACGGCGCGAGCATGACCGGGCAGCCCCTCGGCGCGTGCGAACTCCACGACGCTGGCGCCCTCGCGGAAAAGCCACTCCGCGTCGTGGGCGATCACCTGGACCCGGCGGACGAAGTCAGCCGTGCCGAGCGCCGATTGGAATCGGGCACAGCCGCCAGTGGGCAGCGTGTGGTTCGGCCCGGCGAAGTAGTCGCCCACGGGCTCGGGGCTGAAGCCACCGGCGAAGATCGACCCAGCGGCGGTGATCCGGTCCACGAGCGAGGGGTCGGCCTCGATCTGAAGGTGCTCCGGCGCGTAGCGGTTCACGAAGGCGACGGCGCCGTCGATGCTGGCGGCGAGCAGGATCCAGCCGTTCTGCTCCAGGGCCTCGGCGGCCACCGGGTTCGGGAAACGCAAGAGCTCGCGCTCCAGGGCGGGGCCGAGATCGTCGAAAACGCGGCGGGAGGTGGTGACGCAGAGTGGGATCGCCAGGGGATCGTGCTCGGCCTGCGCGATGAGATCGCAGGCAACGCGCCAGGGATCGGCCGACTCGTCGGCCAGGACCAGTACTTCCGAGGGTCCCGCGTGAATGTCGACCCCCACCCGGTGCGACACCTGCCGCTTGGCCTCGCCCACGTAGGCGTTGCCGGGGCCGGTGATCTTGTCGACGCGCGGCAGGGCGTCGGTGCCCAAAGCGAGCGCGGCCACGGCCTGGGCGCCACCGACACGGAAGACATCGGTCGCCCCGGCAACCAGCGCCGCCGCGGCGATGACGGGGTTGATGCGCCCGTCCTTGCCCGGCGGGGTGACCACGCAGATGCGCCGGACACCGGCCACGCGCGCCGGGACCACGTTCATCAGCACGGTGGAGGGGTAGGCAGCGCGGCCGCCGGGCACGTAGCAGCCCACCACGTCGAGCGGGACGATGCGCTGGCGCAGGTGCCCGCCTGCCAGCGTGAAGGGACGCGGTCGTTGCGGGCCGTGGAAGGCCGCGATGTTCTCGGCGGCATGGACCATGGTGCTGACCAGTCCCTCGGGCACCGTCTCGGCGAGGGCCACCAGTTCGTCCTGTCGCACGCGCGCGGCGGGCACGTCCACGCCGTCGAAGCGATGGGTGTACTCGCGCACGGCGCGGTCGCCCCGGGCCGCCACGCTCGCGATGATCTCGCTCACCACCTCGCCCACGCCGGCCGGCGCCAGCTCGCGCCGGGCGAGGACCACGGCCCCCTCGCGTTCTACCGTCCCTCGTCGCATCGGCCGAGCCTCTCGAGAAAGGGGGCAAGCGCCTCGCGTTGCAGCGCGTAGCTCGCCCGGTTGACCACCACCCGCGCGCTCACCTCGGCGAGCGTCGCGTACTCCACCAGACCATGCGCGCGCAGCGTGGCCCCGGTCTCCACCAGGTCGACGACGGCGTCGGCCAGCCCCACCACCACCGCTAGCTCCACGCTCCCATGGAGGGGGATCAGCTCGGCCACCAGGCCTCGTCGCGACAGGGCCTCGCCCGCCATGCGGGGGTACTTTGTGGCCACGCGGAGACCATCCTCGCGCATGCGGGCGACGAGATCGCTGCCTGGTCGCCCGCAGAGCGAAAGCCGACACCGCCCAAGGGTGGTCGTGACCGGCTCCAGCACGTCGGCCGGGTGCTCGCGCAAGACATCGAGCCCGGCCACGCCGAGGTCGGCCACGCCGCGCGCCACGTACGCGGGGACGTCGGGCGGCTTGAGCAGGAGGAACCTCACGCCGCCGTCGCGACCCGGCACCACGAGCTCACGGCCATCAACCTGCACGGGACCGATCTCGGCAAGCGCCGCGACCACCTGGTCGGCGAGGCGTCCCTTGGGCAGGCCGAAGGTGATCATCGGCGTCCCCGGGCGATCATCTCCACGTCGAGCGAGAAACCGACGGCGCTTCGCGGTCGGCCGTAGCGCGCGCAGAGCCCATCGTAGCGACCGCCACCCCCGAGAGGGCCGGGGAAGCCTGGGGCGAAGAGGTCGAAGACGATGCCCGTGTAGTACGGGAAACGACGCACGTGTGCAGGATCTGGACGAAGCCTCGATCCAATTGCATTTTGAAGCAACGATACGTCGGGTGATACATCAACGAGGTTGATACATGTATCATGCGTCAATGCGCTTGCATCACGACGGTCGAGCGCGTCACGCAGGGTCGGATCGGCGAGCGCCCCCGGCCGCTGCGCCTCGATTCCAGCCACGCTGCCAACCACGAGCACGGCGTCGTCGAGCCCGAGCGCGTCGGCCGCACTCAACGCCAGGCGCAAGATCTCCTCGTCGCCGGGGCCGACCTCGGTGCCGTAGGCCTCGACGCCGGCCTGCCAGCGCTGGTGCCCACCCCGGAAAACGATGCCGCGGTAGGCCAGGCGGACTGGGCCGTCCACGCCCTCCCAGCGGGTCGACACCAGCCTCGCCAGGGGGCCAGTGAAGTCGGATCGCAACGCCATCACCTGGCCGTCTTGCACCAGCCGCGGGGCGTCGTCGCTGAGGTACACCCCGGCGTCTTCCACCATCGGGACAATGACCTCGTCGAAGCCGTGTGCCCGGACATGGTCGAGCAAGGCGGATTCGACGCGCCGGATGGCACGGGCGAGGGCGGGGAGACGGTCGGCGGCCGACACGCCGGGCGGCCTATCCGCGTGAGGCTACGGGTGCGCCTCTTCCAGCAGCCCTTCCATCTCGGGGCGCGGAAACACGTTGGCCCGCGCTCGACTCGCGCGCACCACGAAGCGGTCCACCGGCACGCGATCAGGGCCCTCAGGAGGTCGGCCGCTGAACTCCGGGGTGGCCGAGAGGTAGCGCAACGCGATCTCGAGGCGCGTATTCATCTCCAGCGCGTCGACGGCGGCGCCATAGCGGGCGGTGGGCTGCGGCTCCACGACGGCGCGGAGCACCTCGTCGAGGGTGGGCGAGGAGCCTCGGTTCCAGGCGTTGAGCAGGTGTTCGCGGATGAGCGCGGTGAACGGGCCGATCTCGCGGAGCCCGACCCGGGCCGAGAGCGCGCTGGCCAGCTCGTTGGCGAGCCACCGGCGGGCTGGGCCTCGCACCTGGGGACCGGGGTCGGCGAGGAGGCGGTTGGGATCGGGCTGGCGCATGATTGCGTTTCGGCGAGAACGGCGCGAGCTTGAGGGCGCCATTGACGTGTCAAGTGCCAAGTCTTAACCCTTAACCTCCGGCACCTTTCGGGGCGGTTAGGGATGAGCCATGTCCGTCGCCGAGCTGCTTCGTACCGTGCCCTTCGCCCACGGGGCCGACCTGTCGATCGTCCACAGCGAGCCGGGGCACGCGGTGGTGCGCATCCCCCACGTCACGGGCAACCTCAACCACGTGGGCACCATCCACGCCGCGGCGCTGGTGCTCGTTGGGGAAACAGCCGGCGGTCTAGCCCTCTTGTCGCACCCGCGGCTGTCACCCTACCTCTTGCTCGCGAAGGGCCTGGCCATCCGCTACCGGCGACCCGCCCCAGCCGCGTGCAACGCCCACGCGCGGGTGAGCGAGGAGGAGGTGGAGCAGGCCGTGGCAGCGGTAGAGGCCGCGGGCAAGGTGGATCTCCCGCTACGCATCGAGGTGCGCTCTGACGAGGGAGAGCTCCTCGCCGAGCTCACCGTCGACTACCATCTCAGGAAGCGAAGCCAGTGATAAAGACTGGCGTGCCCGACCGCATCCTGCTCATCGAGGACGACCCGTCCATCCTGCGCGGCCTGGAGCTCAACCTCGGCCTCGAGGGCTACGAGGTGCGCGCGGCGATCGACGGGCCGAGTGGCCTCCGCGTGGCCACCGAGTGGAAGCCCGACCTGGTGCTGCTCGACATCATGCTCCCGGCGATGAACGGCTACGAGGTTTGCCGCGAGCTGCGGCGCCGCGGCCACTCGGTGCCGGTCATCATCCTCAGCGCCAAGGGCACTGAACCCGACAAGGTGATGGGCCTCGACATCGGCGCCGACGACTTCGTCACCAAGCCCTTCGGGCTGGCGGAGCTCCTGGCTCGCATCAAGGCCCAGCTCCGCCGTGGCAAACCTCCGCCTGCCCCCGCCTTGCGTTTCGGCGACGTCGAGGCCGACTTCTCGGCCGGCGAGGTGCGCCGCAAGGGCGAGCTCCAAGAGATGACCGCCCGCGAGCTCCAGCTCCTGCAGTACTTGGCCAAACACGAGGGCCGCGTCGTGACGCGGCAGATGATCCTCGACGCGGTGTGGGGCGAGAACTACTTCGGTACCGAGCGCACCGTCGACAACTTCATTACTCGCCTGCGCCAGAAGCTCGACGACGACGACCCCCGGCACTTCCTCACCGTTCGCGGCATGGGCTACCGCTTCAAGGGCGACGCGCGATGATCTGGTTGACGACGATGTGGCCTCTCGCCTGTGTCAAGAACGAGCCACCGCGCGAGATCGTCGCGCTGCCACCGGTGGTCGAGGACGTGAAGCCTCCGCCCGTGGTGCGCCCCGATCCTCTGCCCTCCTGGCGCTCCGGCTTCACCTCGGCGCCAGCCCTCGGCCAGCGCGTGGCCGAGACCTGGGGCTTCACGCTGGGCGGTCCCATCACCGAGCCCATCGCCGGCGACGCCAGCCAGGCCTTCGCCGTGGCCGACGGGCGGCTCGTGGCCTTCAGCGCCGACGGCAAGCGGGGATGGGACGCGCGCATCGACGCGCGCGGCGGCCCCTACTTGCTCGACAGCAGCGTGATCGTGGGCGGCGGCGACGGGCGCGTACACTGGGTCGACCGCGCCACGGGCAAAGACGGCACCGTCACCGAGCCGGGCGGCGCCGTGGTCGGGCGCGTCGTTCCGGTCGACGGTGGCTTCGCCTGGGTCACCGCCACGGGACAAGTGAGCAGCACCGCCGGGTGGAACGTGGCGGCCGGCGTGGTCCCCTCCGCTCGCCCAGCGGCCGACGGCTCCACCGTGTACTTCGCGAGCACCGACGCCAAGCTCCACGCGGTGGGGCCAAAGGGCGTGGCCTGGAGCTGTCCCCTCCCCGCGCCCCCGGTCGACGGCCCCGCCCTCGACGCGGAGCGCGCCTACGTGAGCTACGGCGCCCAGGGCGGCGAGCCCGGCGGCGTGGTGGCCGTGTGGCGTGTGGGGGCCGACGCAGGCAAGGAGGCCTGGCGCTTCCAGACGGGCTTCGCCCCCGAGGCCGCCCCCGCCGTCCACGAGGCGGTGTACGTGCCCGACAAAGACGGCACCGTCTACGCGCTCGACCCGGTGTCCGGCAGCAAGCTCTGGGGCGCCGAGGGCTACGGCGAGTTCCTGACACAGCCGGTGATCGCCGGTAAAACGCTCTACGTCGGCAACGGCGACGGCGCCTTGTACGCCATCGACAGCTTCGATGGCGGCATCGACTGGAAGCTGCAGCTCGGCGCGCCAGTCACCGCCGAGCCCGCGCTCCTGGGCACGGGCATGGTGGTGGGCCTCGCCAATGGGCGCGTCGTCGGTTTGCGCCCCTGATGTGGTGGCTCGTGCTCGGCTGTGCCGAGCAAGTGGGCGACACCGACGCGGTGGTCGTGGTGTTCAGCATCGACACGCTCGGCCAGACCATGGCCAACCAGACTGGATGGTGCGAGCGCGTGTCGGCGATCATGGCCGAGCACGGCCTCGATCTCGCCTGCCTGAGCGGCGCAGTGACACCGTCGAGCTGGACGGGCGAGGCGCACACCCGGATGCTCTGGCCCGAGAACACCACCGGCAGCGCGCGGAAGAACCAGTACCCGGAGTGTGGGCAGCCCTCGGTGATGGAGACCATTCGCGACAGCACTGGAGGAACCTACATCTTTGGCGCCGACAACAGCGTGCTCTCCGCCAGCGGAAAAGAATCGTGCGAGCTCTTCCGTTCGGTGTACACCCAGGGCAGCGACGAGATGTGGGAAACCCACATGGCCGCGACCAACCTAGCGTTGGTGGCCGAGGAAGACCGCCCGGTCGCGCAGGCCATCGAGGCCTTCGGGCGATGGCTTCCCCAAGAGGAGCGCAGCGTCACCCTCTTCCTCAACACCCTGGAGCCCGGCGGACACGAGCCCCGGTGCTGGCAGGATCCCGGCACCGACGCCTGTGTCGAGCTCTGGGAGATCGCCGTGAACGCAGGCCTGGCCTCGGCGGGCGACGACCCGGTCGACAAGTGGCTAGAGAGCGAGTTCTACGAGCATCTTTTGCACTACGCCAGCGTCAAGAAGGCCACCGAGGAAGACCGCTGGCGGCCGCTCTTCTGGCAAACGGCAACGGAAACGGTGGAAGACTTCCGCGCGGAGAAGTTCGACCAGCGCCTGTGTGAGCTCCTCGACCTGCTCGGCGAGCACGACCGCCTCGACGACCTGCGCCTCGTGGCCTTCGGCGATCACGGCGAGAATCCCTGCATGCTGCGGGGCCTGGGCGACGACACGCTCAACTGCGGCCACAACGGCATCACCACCGAGTACACGGGTTTCGTGCCCGTGTACGTGTCACCCGCCTCGCTCGCAGCGGGCTGGCAGGAAGCGGGGCTCTCGACGGACGCTGGGCCCTGGTCAACCATGAACCTCGCCCACGGCCTCGTCGACAGCGTATCGGTGCCGCGACCGGCGGCCTGGCCTGAGCCCTGGCCCGTTGGCACCGCGCCGAGCTGGACCTGCCAGAGCCCAGGCAACAGCTCGGCTTCCGGCATCTTCGTTGAGGGCGAGGTGGCGATGCGTTGTCGCGAGGGCAACTGCGACGCCAGCGGCTTCGTGCTGCCCGCCGATCACCTCTATCGTCCGAGTGAGGCGAGCGAGGTATCCGCGTCGGTCGCCGCTTACGGCGAGGCGCCCGACTGGTTCTCCGTCGCCTGTGGCGTTGACTGAGCCGGCGGGTTCTCCGCCACCACGCACGCCTTGCCCTTGCAGGCGCGGAGCTGAGCAAGCCGGGCGGCCAGCGTCGCCTCCTCGGCGCGTCCCGTCCCGGCGATGTTCTGGAGCTCGTAGGGGTCGACCAGGAGGTCGTAGAGCTCGTGCTCGCCCGAGTCGTAGTCCACGAGCTTGTGGGTGGCGGTGCGGATGCCCGAGTAGCCGGGCTTCACCGCCTTACGTCGCCCGCCCTCGGGCTCCTGGTCGGCCTGTTTCGCGCGCTCGATGAGGAAGGCGTCGCGCCACGGGGCGGGCACCCAGCCGGTGAGCCAACCCAGCCACGAGCGGCCATCGGCCTCGGCGATCGGCGCAATACCCGCCATCGCGGCAATCGTCGGGGCGAGGTCGGTGTTGAGCACCATCGCGTGCACCACCGTCCCCGGTTTCACGCCCGGGCCGCGCACGTAGAGCGGCACGCGCAAGTCTTCCTCGTAGGGGGTCTCCTTGCCCTTGGCCATCCGGTGACTGCCCAGGTGGAATCCGTTGTCGGAGGTGAAGATGAGCCAGGTGTCCTCGAGCCGACCGCGCTCCTGCTGGACGGCGATCACCCGCGCCACCAGGTCTTCCACGGCGTACATCGACCCCACCCGGGCGCGATACTGTCGGTCGATGCTGCGGAGTTCCCGCGGGCTCATGGGACTCCGGCTGCCCGCCCCGGCGGGCTTGTCCGTCATGTCCGCCTCGTCGAAGTTCGGCGAGCGAGGCGCCGACAGGTCGGGAACGGTACCCTGGTGCCGCGGCGCGAGCGTGCTCGGCGAGTGGGGCGAGTAGGGTGACACATAGGCGAAGGCGGGGTTCTTTCCCGAGTCGCGGAGGAAACTCTCGACGTGCTGCGACAAGACGTCCGTGAGGTAGTCGACAGGTAAGTCGCCGTGTTTCTCGAGACGCCCGTTCACGCTCAGGGTGTAGTTGTACTGGTCGTAGGGCTCCCCGCCAGCGGGTACCACCCAGGTGTCCCAGCCCGGCGGCACGTACCGCCGGTTGCCGTTCTCCGGGTAGCCGTTGAGGTACTTCCCGAAAAGGCCAGTGGCATAGCCCGCCGCGTCGAGCGCGGTGGCGATGGTTCGTTTCTCGCAGGTCTTCTTGAATGCGGCAAATCCGCCGTTCGGCCCGCTGTTGGCCATGACGCCGGTGTTGTGTGCGTAGAGCCCGGTGAGGATGGTCGACCGGCTCGGGCAACACAAGGACAACGACACGAAGGCGTTGTCGAAAACCGCGCCCGGGGTGGCGACCATCTCGGTGATCCGCGAGAGGTGGCGGGTGGACTCCAAGTCGAGATCGTCGGCCAGCACCAACACGATGTCCGGGGCGGCGAACGCAGCGGCGAAAAGGAGCAGCATCACACCTCCACGAGGAATCCCTCGACGTTCCAGGCCCAGATGCGCGGGCCGACGCGCGCGAAGGCGGTCGCCGGGAGCGAATAAGCGTGCCCGTCGACGGAGAACTCGCTCGGCTCGGCGTCATTGCCGGGCACCACCCCGGTCGGAACGGGCGGCGCCGTGTGCGGCATCTCGGCATCCCGACGACGCCAGCGACTCGATCCATCGAGCCCAAACGCCCCCGTCTCGCCGTCGATCGTCTGCACGAGGATCTCGTCGCCATCGAAGGCGGCCGCCGCCACGAAGTCATCGCCGCTGCAGAGACCGTGCGCGTGGCAGACCATCTCCACGCTGATGTGCTCGTCATCGACCACGACCACCCGCTCGCCATCGGTCGCGGTCACGCCCCTGTAGGCCGCGCCCGGGAGCCGCGTGCCGTTGTCCAGTCGCCACGTGGTGCCACCGGGGCCCGCGAGCAGCTTGCCCCGGCACGACGGCGTGGCGCCGCAGAAGCCGTCGAGGACCACCTGGCCTTCGGCATCCACGAGCGCGCCGGTGTCACGGTCGAGCAACATCGGCCCCGGCGCGAAACCCACCGGCGTCAAGGCACCTTCCCAGCGTCGCGACACCTTGTTGGCGCGAAGGTCGAGCAAGGCCACGCCGTCCTCGTCGGCCACGAGCGCGGACTCGCCGTCGGCGGCGAAGCGCGCCGTCGACACGTCGAGCTTCTCGCCGAGCTTCTGGGCCAGGGCGCGCGTGGGCGCCACCAGCGTGTCGGTAGCGAGTTGCACGAGGCAGCTGCCACGGGGACCCACCGCGATCGCCTCGGCGCCCGACGCCCGTCCGAGGGCGTTGGGCTGCCCGCTCTCGCCTAGTCGGTACAGCACGTCGAGATCGATCCAGCATAGGCCCACGCCGGAAAGGAAGGGCGCGGCGAACTTGGCTCGCGTCGCGGCGTCGGGGATGGGGATGCGCGCTCCGTCTCGCGTGCGGAGCAGCTCGTGACTCGGCACGGCGACGGCCAGCGCGCAGTCCACGCCGGGGAGCACGTGAACCGGCTCGCACTCGTCGATGAGCACCGCACCCACGGCCTCCTTGGCCTCCACGCGCACGACGCCGTCACACAGGGCCGCGGACCACCGACCACCCGCGCCGACCACGTCGTCAGGCAAGTCACCCAGCGGCACCACCGCGATCCCGTCCCCGTCGAGCACGAAGAGCACGTCGGCCATCACCCAGCCCACGTGCTCGCCGTCGGTGCCGATCCAGTCAGGCTCCCCCGCGGCGAGGAGGCGGGGCGCAGGGCCAGTGGGGAGGTTGAGGCGCATGCCGCCGTGCTATCCCCGGCGTGGGCGCGGCGACGCGCGTTCAGGGGCGCACCGTCGCGAGGCTCAGTTCACCTCGCCCGGTCCCCCGTCGAGCTTGATGCGCATTTGCTCGAAACGGGCGCGGGCGAACCAGCCCCCGAGACCGCTGGGCTTGGCAGCGCCGTCGATCGCCCGCTCCACGGTGTCGTCTGCGTCGACCACGGGCGTGCCGGGCACGCCGAGCGGGCGCCGACACCACCACCAGCGGCCGTCGGGCCACTCGATGAAGACAACCGCATCGCGACCCAAGAGCGCGCCGTTACGTCGATGCAGGAGCACCCCAGCGAGGGCGAGCCCCTCGGCGCCGTCTTGCGAGGCAAAGCTCGACACGGCGCGGTGGTGGTCGGGCACCACGTCGAGCAGGGGGCTC
The DNA here is from genome assembly GCA_005778355.1 of Pseudomonadota bacterium. Taxonomy (GTDB): domain Bacteria; phylum Myxococcota_A; class UBA796; order UBA796; family SXON01; genus SXON01. The sequence goes on from SXON01000240.1 coordinate 41,183, forward strand.
ACGTCGACCACCTGCACGACCTCGGGAAAGAGGGTGAGCACGGCGGGACGTGGAACGCGCTTGTCCTCGGCCTGGCGCCGGAGCTGGCGGTCGAGCTCGGACCAGATCTCCTCGCCCAGGGCATCGTCATCCCCGGAGAAGCGAGGTTGTCGCGACAGGTGACTGACTCGAATCTTGACCCGCGGCATCAGTCGCAGCGCCCGTCCCGATCGCGGTCGGAGCAGCCCTCGCCTTTCAGCTCGCGCGAGACGATGGTGCCGCCTCCCGTCTCAACCAGAAACTCGGCGGTATAATTCCCATTTGCCCCCGGCTGGAATCTCACGCGCAGCTCCATTTCCTCCCCGGGCTCGATCGTCCGCGGCACCGGAGGATCGGAGAGCAGGGAGAAGGCGCCACTGCGACCGTCGATCCAGATGTCGACCACCCGCACCGAGTCGCCGGACACGCTGAGCGTGAGCGTCTCGTCTTCCGGCTCGCCGTCTTCCACCACCTGCCCGAAGCTCACCGCGCCGGCCGGACTGATGGTAATGCGCCCCTCGGTGCTCTCGCCGAGTTGGATGCTCTGGAGGCCGAGGGAGCCGCAGGCGCTGAGTGCGATCAACCACACCGCGCGCGACTAACTCACCGCGAGCTAGATTCGGTCGCCATGGCCGCCGACCCTCCCCTCTTCCGCGCCCCGCCTGCGAGCCAGATCGCCGCCGCGCTCGAGACCCGCGTGCGCCGACGGCTCGTGGGCACGGCCGACGCGTTGCTCGCCGACTACCTCGCCGACACGCTCTTCCACGAGCGCAAACGCCTCGAGCGAGACGACGACGGCCCCGAGTACGCCGAGGCCATCGAGGCCGGGGCACAGTCGCTGCGGGCGATGTCGCGACCGGGGATGGAATCATCGATCTTCCGCATGGTGAGGCACTACGCCGAGGAGGTGCACAACCCTTTCTCGGCGCGGACCTACCGCTTCGCCACGCGCATCATGCCGGGCGTGCTGACGCGCCTGCTCTCGGGCGCGCGCCCACGCGACCTGGTGCTCGGCGACTTCGACCCTGCCTCGCGGATCCTCCTCTCGGGCCCGATCGACCAGCTCCGTCGGCTCGCCGAGGCCGGCACCCTCATCCTCGCGCCCACCCACGTGTCGAACCTCGACAGCCCTCTGATCGGCTACTCCGCCTTCGCGGCCGGGCTGCCACCGTTTGCCTACGGGGCCGGCCTCAACCTGTTCAGCAACCCGGTGATGGCCTTCTTCATGCAGCGGCTCGGTGCGTACACCGTGGATCGTCGTAAGAAGAACCGACTCTACAAGGACACGCTGAAGGACTACTCCACCGAGATCATCGGGCGACGGCACCACTCGCTCTTCTTCCCCGGCGGCACCCGGAGCCGCTCGGGACGACTGGAATCGCGGCTGAAGAAAGGCCTGCTGGGCACCGGGCTCGCAGCCTGGCAGGAGTCCCTCGCCGCCGGACGTCGCGATGGCGAAGTGTACATCGTGCCCTGCACGCTGAGCATCGGGCTGGTGCTGGAGGCCGAGACGCTCATCGCCGACAGCCTCGCCGAGGAGGGCAAGCAGCGGTACATCATCATGGACGACGAGTTCGCCGACGCGCGCACCATCGGGCGCTTCGTGCGATCGCTCCTGCAACTCGACGCCAAGGTGCACGTCGTCTTCGGCCAGCCGATGGACGTGGTGGGCAACCCCGTCGATGGCGAGGGGCGCTCTCTCGATCCCCGTGGGCGCGTGGTCGACCGCCGCGGCTACGTGTGCAACTCGGGCGGCGCCGTCGTGGCCGACGAGCAGCGCGACTACCTCTACACCGAGCGGGTGGCCGAGCGCCTCGGCGAGGCCTACCAGCGCGACTTCGTCCCGCAGTCTACGCACCTGGTGGCCTGGGCCGCCTGGGCGGCCCTGCGCGCCACCAATCCAGGGCTCGACACCTGGCGCCTGGTCCGCCTCCATCCCGACCAGGCCGTGGTCGACCGCGCCGCCGTGTCCCGGCGAGTCGACGACGCGATGTCGCGACTCTCGGCCTACAAGACCGCCTTCGCGCCCAGCGCCGATCGCACCCTCGACGACGCGGTTCGCGCCTTCGCGTCCTTTCACCGCCACCGCGCCGTGGCCGAGCACGGCCCCAGCCTCCGACTCCACCCGGAGCTCTGCCTCTACTACCAGAACCGCATGGTCGGCTACCGGGAGCTACGTTGAAAGCCGAGATCGTGGGCAACGGCGAGCTGTCGAAAACGCTCGCCACGCTGGTGAAGGCCGCAGGCGTCGACGCGCGCGGCCTCCAGCTGTGGTGCGTGCCGCTGGCCGATCTGCGCGACACCGTCCGCGAGCGGCTCCCAGGGCCGGGCGACCGCATCCTGCTCGCGACGCGTGGGCTCGAACCGGGCACGGCGCTGCGCCCGTCGCAAGTGATCATGGAGGAGAGCGCGTGCCTGCGCGTGGCCGCCCTGGCTGGTCCCGTCTTGCCGAGCGAGATCGCGCGGAAGAGCCCCTGCGCAGCGGTGGTGGCCTCGCCCCACGCGGAGCTTCGCGCCCTCGGCGCGCTGGTGCTGCGCTCGCCGCTCTGCCGAGTGTACGAGAGTGCCGATCTCGCGGGGGTGGAGCTGGCCGGCGCCCTGGTCGACGTCTTCGCGGTGGCGCTCGGCGCCGCGCGGGGCCTCGGCCTCGGGGCCGGCGCGGAGGCCTTGCTGGTGGCGCGCGCGGCCGTCGAGGGGGCACGCCTCGCGAGCAAGATCGGCGGCGATCCCCGCACGTTCTCCGGTCTCGCCGGCGTGGGCGACCTCGTGGCCTGCGCGGCCTCGGCCGAGCACCCGGGGCACCGCCGCGGGCTCTCCTTGGCTCGCGGCGAGGCCTCGCCCGAGGTGGTGTCGATGTGCGCGCCGCTCTTGCGACACGGGGGCCACTTGCCCATCGTGAGCGGTGTGCGCGCGGTGGCGGCGGGCGAGGTGAAGGGGGCCGACATGCTCGCGAAGCTGATGTCGAGCGCCCACGCCGGCGAATGGGACGACGCGTGAAGCCAGCGCCCATCGGCGTGTACGACTCGGGATTCGGCGGGCTCACCGTGCTCCGAGAGCTGAGCCGCGCCCTGCCCCGGGCGGAGTTCGTGTACCTCGGCGACGCCGGGCGGGCGCCCTACGGAGGTCGCGACGCCGACGTGATCCTGAGCCTGGCCGAGCAGTGCGTGGAGCGGCTCTTCAGCGAGGGCTGTCGGGTGGTAGTGGTGGCCTGCCACACGGTGTCGAGCGTGGCCCTGCGGCACTTGCAGGCCCGCTACACGGGTCCCGGCCAGGAACGCGCCGTGCTCGGCGTGACCATCCCGGCGGCGGAGCTGGCCGTCGACCACGTGTCGACTCGCGGCGGCCGGATCGCCTTCATCGCCACGGCACGGACGGTGGCGAGTGGCACGTTCACCACCGAGTGTCACAAGCTCGCCCCCGTCGCCGTGGTGGAGCGAGCCGCGCCCCTGCTCGCGCCGATCGTCGAGGAAGGGTGGGAAACGAGCGACGTCGCTCGTCTCGCCGTTCGTCGTTACCTCGATGGCCTCGACGCGCAGGTGGTCGTGCTCGGCTGCACCCACTTCCCGCTCCTGCGAGAGGCCTTCGAGGCCGCCACCGATTGCCCCGTGCTCGACCCCGCCCCCTTCGTCGCCGCTCGGCTGGTCGACTGGTTGACAAGGCACCCGGACTTCACGGTGGCCGAGGGAGAACCGCGCTTCCTGTCTACTGGCGACCCGGATGCCTTCGCCACCCACGGGTCCAGGTTCCTGGGAGCCCCGGTCACCACCGTGCAACACGTGGCGGAGACCGCCGGGCGACTCGAGCCTGCGGCGCGCGTGGTGCCCCGTGGCCAGGTGGTCCGGGCGTGAACCTCAGCCGGCGCCTTCGTCGCTACGTGCCGCGGTCGCGCTGGGTAAAACTCGGCATCGGGCTCCTCGTCGGCGCCTGTTTCTTGCTCGCGGCGGAACTGGCGCTGCGCGGCGCGGGCGTGCGCCCCTCGTACACCGGCCGCGAGGCGCTGGGCTGGCGCATGACGCCGAGCCTCCAGGACGATGCCTTCCGGGCCCCCGGCGGGCAACCCTTCGCGGTGCGCACAAACAGCGACGGTCTGCGAACCGCCTATGGCCGTGATCGCGAGCCGGGCGCGCGTCGAGTGATGGTCTTCGGCGACAGCACGGTGTTTGGCTGGGGCGTCGACGACGGCGGCAGCGTGGCCGAGGGGATGGAAGAAGCGCTCGACAAGCTGGGGCCCACCGAGGTGATCAACGCGGGACAGCCCGGCTACTCGTCGTGGCAGGCAGCCGCCTTGTACCTCGACCTCGCCGAGGCCTATACGCCCGATGCGGTGGTCTTCTTCCTGCCCCAGCACGACCGCAACCGGGTGCCCGTGTCCGACCGCGAGGCACTGGAAGGCGCCGATAGCGCACCCGCGCGGGCGCGGGTGTGGCTGGCCACGCAGTCCCGGATTTTCGAGTTCGCGCGGGCCTACTTGCTCGCGTTGCCCGAGCGCCAGGTGGTCTTGCCCCACGAGCGGGCGGCCGCCTCGCGAGTTGACCGGGTTTCTGACAGCGACCGCGCCCACGCCTTCACGCTCGTGGTCGACGATGCCGAGAAGCGAGGCACACGGGTGTTCTACAGCCTGCTGCCTCACCAGGCCGAGCTGAGCGGCAACCCAGGCCCTCCCAACCCGCAACAGGCCTGGGCGCTCAGCTTCGGTCGCGACACGGTGTTCCTCGATGCACGCGACGCCTGCGCGAGCATCGGGATGGCCGCGCTACTGCCAGGCGACCCCGGGCACCTCACCGCCGAGGCGAACCACACGGCGGGGGCGAGCATCGCGGATGAGATCGCGACCGCGATGGGGTGGTAGGCCAGGGCTGTCAGCGACGGCGACAGCGACAGCGACAGCGTCAGCGTCAGCGTCATCGCGGGGGGCGCAGAACTCGCCCTCAAGTCACGACACCCGGCCCGGCAGGGCCCGAGAGGAGGGGAGTGTCACCGGAAGGGGGGAGAGTGCCGCGTTGGCCCTGCGGCCCGCGCGCCCGGCAAGGGCGCGAGCGAACGAAAACCGGAGCCCGGAGGGCACGGCACGGTAGGGGGAAACCGCCACGCGGTTTCCCCCCCTCGAAATGGCCGGCCTAACGGGAAGGTTTCAGAACTGGTGCAGGGACCATGCGGGGGTGCTGGGGGAGATGGTGTCGAGGTTGCGGTTGACGACTTCCACTTCCGCACCATAATGGAACCTGCGAGGTCCCGATGTCATCGATCACGCTGAAGGACGTCCCCGAGGAACTGCTGCAGCGGTTGCGGAACGCAGCGGCGCGCGAGCGCCGGAGCCTCAACCAGGAGGCCCTGGTGCTCATCGAGGGAGGGCTCGCCGCCGCGGAGTCGGACGCGGAGCGCGCCGAGCGGCAACTTCAAGCGTGGAGGCGTCTCGCGGGGTCCTGGCGTTCCAATGAGAGCTTTGAGGAGGAAGTCGCTGCCATTTACGCCGCGCGAACGCCGGGTCGGGACTTCGACCTGTGAAGATTCTCGACACCGACACCTGTGTCGGCCTGCTCCGTGGGTACGCGACCGTGCTCGCCAAACGCGAGGAAGAGCGCGGTCGCGTCGCGACATCGTGGGTGACGGCGAGCGAATTGTTTTTCGGCGCGGAGCGCTCGGCGGCACCTGAGGAGAACCGGGCTGCGGTCGTGCGCCTTCTCGCCTCGATGACGGTGTTCGGACTCGATCTCGCGAGCGCGAGAGTGTTCGGCGAGGTGAAGGCCTCCCTCGCCCGGCAGGGGACAATCGTGGCCGATGCGGACCTGTTCATCGGATCCATCGCGATCAGCCGGGGTGCCACCATCGTGACCGGGAACCGCAAACATTTCGACCGGATCCCCGGCGCCGTGGTTGAAGACTGGTTGCGACCGTGAGCCAGTCCGTCGTTGCCCTCCGGATCCTCAGCGCGAGTCCGCATGAAGATGTCCTGCTGATGGTGCAGATACGCGGTGCCACCTTCACGGGGACTGCAGATGTCTGGGTGCTCGGCGACGCCATGGTGGCCTTTCTGGCGGAGGCTCGGGCGCTCTACGCACGGCTCGACGGCACGGCGTCGCTGTCGTCGATCTCCCCCGGAGCGTTCGCGCTGTCCGTCGAGAGGATCGACGCGGCGGGTCACCTCGGGGTGCGCGGCCGCCTCGCTCAGTTCGCAACCGAGTATGCCTGGCGAGGTCGGTTCGACTTCGAACTGGCGTTCACGGATCGATGGGAATTCGAGGAACTTCGAGCGTTCACGGACGATCTGGCAGCATGTTTGGACGCGGCGGGCCCTTCCCGCGCCGGGTAGGCCTTCGAATCCCGTTCGGGGCCACCGCCCCAAACAACGGTTCAACGCCGAAACGTAGCGGTGGACCAGGTGGGAGTCGAACCCACAGGATGACCGGGATTTTAAATCCCGCGCGTCTGCCAGTTGCGCCACTGGTCCGTGACCCACAGCGTAGCGCCGGGTGGGCGGGGGGTCAACGACCCTCGAGGGGGGCCGTCTCGCGCACTAGCCGCTCCTGCAGGGATCGGGGATCCAGCGGTCCCTCGTCGAAGATGTCGCGCGGGAGCGCCAGGGCGGCGGGCTCGCCGGGGACGACCGGCCCCATCGCGAGCACCTTCGCCAGCTCGGACGCTACGAGCTGGTTGCCCAAGGCCGTGGGGTGCATCTCGTCCATGAAGAGCGCCTCGACCGCCTCGCCCGAGGCGCGCAGGATCGGCGTGGCATCGACGATCGGCACCCCAGCCACGCGCGCCAGCGTGGTGCGGTACTCCACGTAGGGCGTCCAGGGCTCGTGCACCGACTCGTACTGGAGGGTGCGGCGGTTGGCGAGTGTCAGAAACACCACGCCCACGCCCCGGCTGCGCGCCTCGGCGAGCATCCAGCGCAGGTTGTCCGCGTATGTTTCGAGCGGCACCCGACGCACGCCGCCCCAGCTGTCCCGCGACTTCCAGTACACCGAGTAGGTGGTCGGCCGACCGAGGACGCCCGCGAGGAAGCGGTACAGCGCGCTGTCGATCAAGACCGACTCCGCGGCTCCGCTCGGGCCGGACAGGGCGCCGAGCAAGGTGGCGTCGGGGAAGTAGTCGAACTGGTTGTCCGACCACTGGTTGCCGATGACAATGACCCTCGCGCCCATCGACCAGCCCTGCTCGTCGAGGAAAACCCTCGTCTGGAGCGACGAGTAGCCCGGCACCGCCGCGGTGCAGGCGCGGTAGGCTCCGGCCGTCGCCACGCCGAGTTGCCCGTGCAGGGTGTCCATGTCGGCGAGGCCATGGCCGAAAATGGAGCTGTCACCGAGGGTCAACAAGAGCGGCGACGACGACTCGGGGCAGCTCCGGAGCCCGGTGGCGTCGATGGTCACGCTCACGCCGGCGCTGTCGACGGTTCCCGGAGACATCGACCAGCCCCGCGTGGGGTGCGGCTGCATGAAGGTGCTCCCCGTCGGTGCCACGGCCCGGGCCGGCTCCAGGATGCGCGCGATCCCCTCGCCCCCTACCAGGAGCGCGAGGCCAAGCGCCAAACCAAGCAACGGTCGGTAACGACGGAGCCGTCGCGACACCTACCACACCCCATGGAGCAGCGCGATCTGGGTGCTCAGCTCGAGGCCGATCGCGAGCTCGTCCTCCGTGGGGAACCAGGCCACGCCGAGCCCCACCCCCGCGAGCTCCACCCGGCCGGTGAGCACCGGGCCGAGCGACTCGCCGTCGAGACCGCCGCCGAGGTCGACGGTGGTCGAGAGCGAGCCGCGCCCCAGTCGTTGCCGCAGGCCCAGCATCACCCGGCTGTGCGCCTCCGGGTCGTCGTCGCCCACGCTGCCACCGGCCTGCGCGCGCAGCCACGCGCGATCACGCACCACCACGCTCACCTCGCCCGCGAGGGCGTAGTCGCCTGCCGCGCGGGGCGTCAGGGCGAGAGCACCGTCCCAGGTGCCCCCGAGCACGGGCTTCTCGGGCGTAGCGCGCAGGGCCTGGAGCCGGTCGACCCTGGTGGCAAACGACAGGTTGTCGGCGGCGAGCTTGCGAGACACGATCCCGATGATCCGTCCCTCGGCGTCGAGCAGGGGTCCCCCCGAATTGCCCGGGTTGAGCGCCGCGTCGGTCTGGATCAACGTGGTGCCCACCGCGCTCACGATGCCCTCCGACACCGACCACAAGAGCGTGCCCTCGAGCTTCCCCGAGGCCGCCGACGCATACGGGTGACCGATGGCAAACACCCGCTCGCCCGGCGTCGGCAGTGATTCGCGCGGGACGAGCGGCGCCCCGAGGGTGCCATCGACCTCGATGATCGCGAGGTCGTTGGCCGGATCCATTGCGACGGTGCGCGCCTCGTGGCGCGAGCCGTCACGCAGCTCTACCCTCGGCTTGTGCCCGCTGGCTACGCAGTGGTAGGCGGTGGCCACGGTGTGATCGTCCACGACCACCCCGGCACAAATCGATGGCCCGGTCACGAGCAAGACGACCGCATCAATCCAGGCTTCCACGCGCGCGGACTAACAGGTTAGCGGCCGCCCCCGCCCGGGTTGCCCATGTCTGCACGCCTCTTGTGGTTCCTCCCCCTCCTCGCCGGCTGCCCCGACGAAACCGAGGATTCTAAAGACACTTCCGAGACGGGCGACAGCGCCGGTCCCGACGATAGCGGCGACACGGCCGACAGTGGCGACACCGGCGACACCGGCGACACCGGCGACACCGGCAGCCTCGAACAACCGCTCCCGGAAACGCACGAAGACACCACCGGCCCAGCCCTCCCCGAGTGCACCCCAGCGAGCGGCGACAACGACACCGTGGCCCTCGTGGGCATCGTGCTCCTGCCCGCCGGCGCCGTGGCCGGCGCCGTGGTGTACCAGCCCTCCTCGGGCGAGATCAGCTGCGCCGGCGAGAGCTGCGACACGGCCGGCGCCACCGTGGTGTGCACCGAGGGCATCATCTCCGCCGGGCTCGTGGATCCCCACAACCACCTCCAATACAACACCCTGCCGCCCTGGCAGGTCGATCCCGAGTTCGACGACCGCTACGACTGGCAAGGCGACGGCCGCTACGACGACTACCGCGCGGCCTACGACGCCATCGAGGACGACTACGGCTGCGAGATCATGAAGTGGGCCGAGGCCCGCGAGATCGTGCACGGCACCACGAGCGCCGTGGGCTCCTCGGGCACCGACGACTGCATCGCGCGGGGCGTCCGCAACCTCGACGAGGGCGAGAGCGCCTCGCACCTCTCGGGCTACGAGATGGACTACAACTCGGGCAACGTGGAAGACAACATCGAGGAGGGCGACGGCGAGGACCACGCCGACGATCTCTCCAGCGGGGCACTCCAGGCCGAGATCAATCACGTGGCCGAGGGTCGCGACGGCAACGTGCGCTCCGAGGTCGACCACATGATCGACATGGGGATGACGGGCCCCGGCCAGGTGTACGTGCACGCCACCGACGCGAGCACGGAGCAACTCGCGGTGATGGGCGGCACGGGCACGGCGATCCTGTGGTCGCCGCGCTCCAACGTGGAGCTCTACGCCACCACCACCCCGGTGGAAGTGGCCGAGCGCTTCGGCGTGCCCTGGGCCATCGGCACCGACTGGACCCCGAGCGGCAGCATCGGTCAGCCCCAGGAACTGGCCTGCGCCGAGGCCTGGCTGGCCGGCAAGGGCGCGCCCCTCGGCGACAGCGAGCTCTACGAGAAGGTGACCAGCGAGGCCGCGCGCGTGGTGGGCGCCGACGCCCTGCTCGGCACCCTCGAGACCGGTCTCAAGGCCGACATCGCCGTGTTCGACTACAGCAGCACCCCCTACCGCGCGATCATCGGCGCTCGGGAAGACACGGTGAAGCTGGTGATCGTCGATGGCGAGGCGGTGTACGGCGAGTCGAGCTTCATCGAGACCCTGGCCGAGCACGCCGACTGGTGCGACACCCTCGACGCCTGCGGCGAGGAACGCCGGTACTGCCTCAAGGACAGCGGCAGCGAGGACTCGCTGGTAGACGTCGAGAACACGCTCTCGGCCGCCCTGGCCGAGGAAACGATGCCGAGCGGCTACGAGTACGCAGGCCAACTCTATGGCCTCTTCAGTTGTGCCGACGAGTGGCAACAGTGCCAGCTCGGCGAGGTGAGCGCCGACGACAGCGATGGCGACGGCGTGCTCGACAGCACCGACAACTGCACCTGGTTCTACAATCCCGACCAGCTCGACAGCGACATCGACTCGCTCGGCGACAGTTGCGACACCTGCCCGCTCGAACCCGGCGTGGATTGCAGCTTCGACGCGAGTGACTACGATGGCGATGGCGTGGCCAACGACAGCGACAACTGCTCCACCGTGAGCAACGCCGACCAGGCCGACGCCGACGGCGACGGCTACGGCGACGCCTGCGACGAGTGCCCGGGCTGGGCCCCCGACGACGGCGCGGTGGAGGCCACCATCATGGACGTGCGGAGCGGCGGCGCCTGCGACGGGATGCTGGTGACGGTGACCGGTGTCGTCACCGCCGTGGTTCCCGAGGGCGGCTTCTTCATCCAGGACGAGACGGCAACGGAGTATGCCGGCCTCTACGTCTACGATCAGGGCGAGAACAGCGTCAACACCGGCGACGCGCTGACCGTCACCGGCACCTACCAGGACTACTACGGGCTCACCGAGATCTCCTTCCCGGAGAGCGTGGAGTCGACGGGTGACAGCGGCACCATCACCCCGATCACCCTCGACGCCTGCGCCGTCGCGGCCAACGCCGAGGCCTACGAGTCCATGCGGGTGACGCTCCCCGGCGCCACGGTGACCGACCTCAACGCCGACGCCGAAGACGGCAGCGACAGTCCCGACTACGACGAGTTCGTCGTGGACGATTGCCTCCGCGTCGATGACTTCATCGACGCGGAAATCGACCAGCCCACCTCGATGGTGAGCTACTCGAGCATCGACGGCATCCTCATCTACACCTACGACAACTACAAGCTCGCCCCTCTCACCGCGGCGAGCCTGGTGGAAGAATGATCCTGGCTTTTTGGCTCTGGGCCTGCTCCAACGAGGAGGCAGCGCCGCCCGCAGAGGCACCGAGCGCGGACGCGACGCCCGACCCTACGAAGTCGAGCGTGGAGGCCGAGGAGGCCGAGCCGGAGGCCAAGGGTACCGAGGCCCCCCGCGTGCCGGCCACCAGCGCCAGTCGCCTCGCTGCCTCGCACGTCCTGGTCGCTTGGGCGGGGGCCATGAAGCCCGACGCGAGTGTGAAGCGCACGCGAGACGAGGCCCGCGTCCGTGCCGATGAGGCCCGTGCGCGGATCCTCGCGGGCGAGGACTTCGCCAAGGTGGCGACAGCGATGTCGGACGACAAGTCCAAGAGCCGCGGCGGTCGTCTCGGCAACTTCAACGCCGGGACGATGGTCCCAGTGTTCGAGGAAGTCGTGCGCGGTCTCTCGGTGGGCGAAGTGAGCACCGTGGTGGAATCGCCGTTCGGCTTCCACGTGATCCGTCGCGAGATGATGTCTCAAATCCACTGTGCCCAGGTCATCGTCGGCTACGGGGGCGCGGAGCGGCCGATCGAGGGTGTCACGCGGTCGAAAGAGGAGGCCCGTGGCCGGATCGAGGCTGCCCTCGCGGAGCTCCAGGGCGGGGCGGACTGGAACGCGACCGTACGCAAGTACAGCGACGGCCCGGCGAAAGAAGACAACGGCGATCTCGGCTGGTTCTCTCGTCGCCAGTTGATGCCTCAACTCGACGAGCCCGCCTTCGACCTCGACATCGGCGCGATCACGACGATCATCGAGACGCCGACCGGCTTTCACCTCGTCAAGCGGCTGGAGTAGTTGGCGAGCCCCCTGCAGCCCGGGAGCCGGCTCGCGGGGCGCTACCGCGTGGGCGAGGCGCTGGAAGCCCCCGCCGACCTTGCACGGCACGCGGTCGCCGACGAGCAGGCTCCGGAAGCGGCGCTGGAGGTGGTGACGCCACAAGCCCACGCGCGCATGCGCCCCGGCGCGCGTGAGGCCTTCCTCGCCGCCCAGGTGCCCCCGCCGCGAGGGCTGTGCACTGTTGCCGTGGTCGACGACGGCGCTTTCCCCGTGCGCGTGCGCCAGCGAGCCAGCGCCCTCGTCAACGAGGCCGTGCTCGGGGGCCTGTCCAGCGAGGAGGGCGCCCGGTTGCATGCCTGGCTCGGCAGCGACGCGTCGCTGGAGGCCGAAGACCTGGTGATCGACCTGGACGGCGCTCCCCGGCTTGCCCCCCGGGGACTCGTCCATGGCCAGCGCCTGGTGCCGCCCCGGCCGATGTCGAGCCTCCTGGCCGCCCCAGGCGCCGACGGGAATCCGCCACGCATCGTGCTCGCCGCGCGCGCCCTGGCGAGAGAACCGGTAGATGCCCACGGCTGGACCCGGCTCGCCCGACCGGCCTTCGTCGTGACCGTGGCGCTGGCGGACGACCCCGCGCGCATCGAGCGGGTCTCGATCTTCACCGGTCTCGCGCGCGACGATGTGCGGCGCGCGGCGAAGGTCGGGAAGGCCTGGCCATGGGCCGTGTCCGACCACCTCGCCATCGCGACGCGGGCCCGAATCCTCGCGGGTCGCATCGGCCTCGCGCCCGAGCTCGTTACCGTGGGGGTGATGCCTCCGAGCTTCGTGGGCACGGCGATGGCGGCGCTGGGCACCCAGTTCCCGTTCCTCGTGGGCACCGGCATCCCTGCGCTCGACTTCTCCATCGCCGCCGGCCTCGGCCTCGCCTCCGCGGTGTCGCTCGTGTCCAACGGGCGCCGCGTGGGCCCCTTCCGCAGGGCCCAGCGAGCCCTCGGCGCCCTCGACCTCGCCCGCTCCGCCTCCCCACGCGCGCCGGGCGTGGAATCGGCCCTGCTCCGGCTCGCCGGGGCGCTCCAGGACCCCAGCGTCCCCGAGGTGGTTCGGGTCGACGCCCACGGCGCGCTCGACGACGCCTGGGTGGCCCTGCTCGGCGAGCCGCTGCCCCTGTCGGATCCGCGCCGCGAGGCTGCCCGCTTGTCGCGACACAAGAGCATCGCCGAAGCCGCTGGTGCGCTCGTTGATGCACTCCACGACCCCACGCCGGCGCTGGTCGCCGCGGTCGATCATCTGCGCCGGGTGTCGGCGTAGCCGGAGGCGGCTAAGTTCGGCCGATGCCGAGTGCCGCCACCCCCGAAGGGCTCGCCTTCCTGCGCGAGCTGGCCCAGAACAACAATCGCGAGTGGTTCACCGCTCAGAAGAACCGCTTCGAGCACGATCTGCGCGAGCCGCTGCTGGCTTTCGTCGAGGCGCTGGCGCCTCGGATCGGGGCCATCGACCCGAGCGTGGCCTGCGACGCGAAGTCGGTTTTCCGGATCTACCGCGACACCCGATTCGCCAAGGACAAGTCACCCTACAAGACCAACCTCGGCGCGCACTTCACGCCGCGGCAGCCGGGAAAGGGTCGCGACGAGACCGTGCACCTCCCCGGCTACTACCTGCACATCGAACCGGGGGGATGTTTCTTTGGGGCCGGCACCTGGCGTCCCGACGGGCCGTCGCTGGCGCGGATCCGTGGCGCCATGGAGGCCCAGCCCGCCGCCTGGACCCGCGCTCGCGACGCCGCCGCGCCCCTGGGCGGCGAACAACTCCAGCGCGTGCCCAAGGGCTACGCCGCCGATCACCCCCTCGCCGACGACCTGCGTCGCAAGGATTTCGTCGCGATGCGGCAGTACGAGGAGACGATGCTCTGTCGCGAGGACTTCCTCGACGACTTCGTGGCCGACTGCGCGCGAGTGCTGCCGATGGTGCAGTTCCTCGCGCGGGCGGTCGGGGCGTGATCCTCGGCGCCCTGGCCGGCCTCGCCCTCGCCGACGCCGACGAGCACGCCCAGTGGACCGAGGGGATCGACGCTGTGCTCGACCAGGCGATGGTCGAGTTCACTCCGTGTGTCGCCTACACAGAGGCCGTCGAGGCAGGACACGTCGACCTGCTGGTTTTCGAGCTGCACTTCGCGGGCAAGCGCGCCTCGCCGACGCTGCAGCTCATGTCGATGAACGAGCCCTCGATGACGCCGTGCTTCCTGCGCGTGCTGCGGCAGCAGGACTACCCCTTGCCAGCGAACGGCGAGAGCGCCTTCGTGTTCATCGAGATCGCCAACCTCAAACCCCGCCGGGGCGCGCCCACGGTGTTCCGCGATGCCAATCCGGCCACCGGCGAGCAGTCAACGCTCCCGAAGGCCTACCTCCACCAGATCATCGACAAGGTCTCCGATGACTGGGCGAGGGCCTGCGTACAGCCGCTCGTCAACCGGGAGGCCGGCGACGTGGGCGCCACAGTGCGGGAAGCGCTCGTCGTCAACGACGACGGCACGGTGACGGCAACGCAATACGGGAAGAGCGTGATGCCCGAGGTGGAGGCGTGCATCCACGAGCACGTCGGGCGACTGAGCTTTCCCCCCGGCTTCGGCGACACCGGCAAGCTGACCCTGACCGTGTCCCTCTCAGGCACGGGCGGCGAGTATGCGGGCGGCGAGCGCCGTTGGAATCTGCAGTGGAACTGGCGTATTCAAACCTGGCTTGGCTGGTACGACACGGGGCGGCGGTACAGCCGCGCCGACCCAGCGCACCTCTTGATCTCGACCGAGCTCTCGCACGTGATGAGCGCCGAGGAGCTGCGGGGCTGCCTCGTGAAGTGGCCGGCCGAGCCCGGCCTCGTGCTCCCCGGCGAAACGCGTCATGACGGCGAGGGTGGCCGGAGCACCGTCGTGCGGCCAGGCGGGAACCTCGCCGTCTGCGCGGCCGAGGTGCTCGACCGGGTGCCCGCCATGCCGTCCAAGGGCGTGGCCAGTGTCACGTTCTGGATGCAGCTACTGCCGCAGCAGAAACTGACCATCGCCCCGCCGGAGATCCCCGGTCTCGCGGCTAGCTGGGGGCCACGTCAGCCCGGCCTGGCATTCCGCTCGCTGGTGATGGGACCCTGGGACTACACCCAGGTCGATGACCGCCTGCGGACGGCGCGCCGCGCCATCGACGCCTGCCGGTCGCCATCCTCGCGAGGGACCGGCGGCAGGGACCAGGTTCTGATCGACGCCCGCTTCGACGGCCCCACCGGCAAGGTGGTCGACGCCCGCATCCTCGACGCCGACGTGGAAGAATCCGTGGAGGCCTGCGTGCTCGCGGCCGCGACGAGCAAGGGCCTCGACGAACCACTCGGTACCGGTGAGCTCCGCGTCATCTACACTGCCACCCTCCCCGAGCGCGAGTGACCCGACTCCTTCCCCTTCTCCCGCTGGCGCTCGCGCTCGCGGCGGCGGTAGTTCCGGCCGGAAACACCCCCTGGCCGGCCCCGCGCGACCAAAGCCACTGGTTGCGCGCCGGCGAACGACGAGCGCCGCCGGTGGCCCTGCCCACCGAAGTGGTGCAGGACTTGCGATCCAAGAAAGCGCGATCCAAGGCTCGCAAGGCGTGGATCGAGGCGCGTCACCGGGCGCCCCCGGGCGTCAATTGGCGCGAGGTGGAGCGTGACAACGGGCTCGCCCAGCTCCGCAAGCGCAACGAACTGCGGGCACCACCTCCCGACGCCGCAGGCGGCGCGCCGGGCGATGGCGACGCGTGGACCGAGCGCGGCAGCCAGAACCAGGCCGGTCGCATGTTCGTGGCGGCCACGAGCGGCGCCGACCTGTACGCAGGGAGCGCCCTCGGCGGCCTGTGGCGCTCGCGCGACGGCGCATGGGCACCGCTCTCCGACGACGTGTACGGCGGCGTCAATCATCTCGCGGTGATGGAGGGCGCCCCGCCGACGCTGATCGTCGGCTCCAACTCCGGCGTGCTCGCCCGCAGCACCGACGAGGGGGCCACCTGGGCCGAGCCGACCGGCCTCGAAACCGCGTCGTCCCAGCGTCACCTCGTTCGGCTGACAGACGGGAGCAACGCCCTCTTCCTCGTCCGCGGCAGCGGGCGGAGCTACGGGCTCTGGCGCAGTACCGACCAGGGCGCGAACTGGTCCTTGGTGTACGGGCCGGTCGAGCACGCCATCGACATCTGGGCCCCGCGCACGGGCGACGGCACCCTCTACATGGCCGCCGAGGCGAGCCTCCACGCGTCGACCAACCTCGGCGATACCTGGGAAACACGGGGCGCCTACGCCGAGAACAGCGACCGGACCGAGCTCACCGGCAGCGAAGCCTGGGTGGCCACCAGCGGGTATCCCCGCTTCTACGTGGTCGACGACGAGAAAGACCTGCGCCGCAGCGACGACGGCGGGGCCACCTGGACCGAAGTGGCCAACCCCACCGACTACTGGGGCGTGCTCACCGCGAGCATCGTCGACCCGGAGCTCGTGGTCTACGGCGGCATGGAGGTGTGGGTGAGTCGCGACGGCGGCGACACCGCGGAGAAGGTCAACGACTGGTCCGACTACTATGGCGACCCCGCGAACAAGCTGCACGCCGACCTCATGGGGCTCGTTGTCGAAGCCCGGGACGACGGCGAGGCGTGGCTCGTGGGCACCGACGGCGGGCTCTACCTGTCGACCGACGGCCTCGCGACGGTGCAGAACCAGTCCCTCGAGGGGCTGCGTGTGTCACAATACTACGGCGTGCTCACGTCCACCGCCGACACGTCCCACGTGGCCGCCGGCGCGCAAGACCAGGGCTACCAGGTGACGCAGGGTCAAGTGCCGAGCGATCACCTCTACAATTTCGACCAGGTGATCTCTGGCGACTACGCCCAGCTCACCAGCACCGGTCGCACGCACGAGATCGTCTACTCGGTATACCCGGGCTTCTTCATGATCCAGGTTGGCGAAGAGAGCCCCCAACTCACCTACACCAACTTCCCCGGCGACGCCGAGGCCTACGCGTGGTTGCCCACGCTCATGGCCGACCCCGACGACCCCGAGGTCTGCTACTTCGGCGGGGATCGGCTGTGGGCTTACCTTCGTGACAGTCGCTGGGTGTGGACCCCGGCGCTCGCCACCGACCAGGAGTTCGCCGCCAGCCGCGGCGAGTTCATCGCCGGGCTCGCCTTCGCGCCGAGCGACCACGACCGCTTCTACGCCGTCACCAGCGAGGGACGTTTCTTCACCTCCAGCGACCACGGCCTCACCTGGGCCTTGTCCGCCGACGAGGCGCCCTTCGGTAACTGGTACAGCGGCACCGCCGTGGTCGTCGACCCCTTCGACGCGAACGTCGTCTACGTGGGCGGCAGCGGCTATGGCGGCTCGGCGGTCTTCCGTTCCACGGACGGAGGTGTCAGCTTCGAGGGCTGGGGCGAGGGCCTCCCCGACACGCTGGTGTACTCGATGGCGGTCGACCCGGGCACCGGCGTGGTGTACGCCGGCACCGAGACCGCCGCCTACCGTCGCGACCCCACCGGAAGCTGGATCGACATCACCGGGGGCGACGCGCCGGTGACGATCTACTGGTCTGCCGAGGTGGTACCGGGGGAGGGCGTGGCCCGCTTCGCCACCTACGGCCGGGGGATCTGGGACTACGACTTCGACGCCAACGACGACGGCTGCGTGGACGGGCTGGTCATCGACGACCCCTGTGGCGACGGGGTCGATGCCGATTGCGACGGCAACGACGAGTGCCCCGATACCGGAAGCCCGGCCGACACCGCGGGGGACATCGAGGCCGAGCCGGTGACCGGCGAGTACAGCGGCGGCGGATGCGCCTGCGACAGCGGTGCCGTCGGCTGGGCACCGGCCGCGATCCTGGCGCTCTTGCCGCTGCGACGCAGGCGCTGAGGATGTCGCGAGGCGAGTGGCTGGTGGACCGTCGCCTTGGCGAGTGGGTGGTCGAGGCCTTTCTCGCGGAGGGGGGCATGGCGAGCGTGTGGCGCGTTCGGAACGCCCGCGATGGTACGCTCGGGGCGCTGAAAGTCCCCTTCAGTCGCGACCCCGACCTCGTGGCGCGGGCGGCTCGCGAAGGGCGTATCCAGACCTCCATCCGGCACCCCAACGTGGTCGGTTGCCTCGACCTCGTCGACGTGGACGGTCGACCCGGCGTGGTGCTGGAGCTGGTGGAAGGCGGAGAGACGCTCGACACCCGCTTGCACGCCGGTCCCCTCCCCGCTGAGGAAGCTGAGCGCATCTTCCTCGGCGTGCTCGACGGGATGGAAGAGGCGCACGCCCGAGGGTTCATTCACCGCGACATCAAACCGGCCAACGTGTTGCTCGGCGAGGGCGGCGTGCCGCGGCTGGCCGACTTCGGCCTCGGTCGCCCCGAGCACGAGCCGGCCGCCGAGAAGCTCACGCGCCAGGGCTACATCCTCGGCAGCGCCGCCTACATGGCGCCCGAGCAGGCCCGCGACGCCGGGAGTGTCGATGCCCGCGCCGACCTGTGGTCGCTCGGTTGCCTGCTCTACGAGCTCTTGTCGGGCGTGCCGGCCTTCCCGGGCGAGCGCGTGGAGGATGTGCTCGTGGCGGTGTCGCAGGGTCGCTACCGGCCGCTCGACGCCGTGCTACCCGGGGTGGACGGGCGCTTCATCGTGGCGGTGGACGCCTGCCTCGCCGTCGACCCGCGCGCGCGGGTGGGCGACGTGGCCACCTTGCGGCGCATCCTGTCGCGACAAGAACGCTGGGTGAGCGGCGGGGGACGGACGAAGCTCCCCGCGGGGATCGCGAGCCGCGAGGAGGCCGCCGCCGACCGCGCCCGCCGGGCATCGACCCCCTCGAACGCCACCTTCGTTCGCGAGCCCTCGCGCACCGAGAACGGACTCTGGGTCGTGGCCCCGGTGGTCGGCGGGGTCCTGCTGCTCGCGGCGGCGGCCTGGATCGCCCTGCGCTAGCGTCGCGGGGATAGGCCGAGCCGATGGCACGGACCTTCCTGGTGTGGGTGTCGGGGCTCGTGCTCGGCGCGGTGGTGGGGCTCTGGCAACCTCGTGGCGAGCTGCTCGCGATGCGGGAGCGACTGGCCGAGAACGACCGCGAGGTGGCCGGGCTCCGTCGTAAGGCGGGGGCCGCCAGCGTGGCCGGCTTCTTCCAGGCAGGGCGTGGATCGGCGCCCGATCCGGTCGATGAACCCCTTGCCCCCAGCACCGGCCTGCCCCCACCCGACGCAGCAGCGAACCCGCCGGAGGCGGCGACCACGGCAGCCCCCGCGGAAGACGACGACTTCGCCCTTGGAAACCCCGAGGGGATCGAGGCCGCCGCCGAGGCGCTCGACGCGCGCGCCGCCCACGCCCGGGCGGGCCTCCTGGAGCAAGGGAGCCTCGATGACGAGCAGCTGGCGGCCTTCGACGAGGCCATCGACCGGATGAACCAGCGCCTGCAGGGCCAGGTCGATGCGCTCGCGACGCAGATGGCCCAGGGCGGCGAGCCGAGCCGTCGCGACCTCATGGAACTGGGGGCGGAGGGTCTCGACGCGATGATCGAGGCCGACGACGCGATCAGTTCGATCCTGTCCGCCGAGCAACGCGAGGAGGTCGACGAGGAGCTGCTCGATCCCTTCTCTCACGTCGATGGCACCACGCTCGCGGGCCTGGCCGAGCTCGAGATGGACGCCCGGTGACCACGCTCCTGCGCGACGTGCTCGTGGTGGCCGCCTACGAGCTATCGAGTGCGCTGCGGTCGCGACTGCTCCAGCTCGTGCTCGCCGGCTACGCGGCCGCCATGTTCCTCGGCGACTGGGCCTTCGTGGAGACCCTCCAGGTCGCGGAGACGCAGGTGGCGGCGCAGCTTGGCCTTCCGGGCACCGAGCGTCCAGGCACGCTGCTCGCGCACGTGACCGAGAGCGCGGTGGTTCGAGACGTGCTCGCCGAGGCGGTGGGGTCCGATGTGGGCCTGTCGCGACTCCTCGAATGGCCGCTGCTCGGCCTCTGGTGCGGTGTCGTCTCGATGGCGGCCTTGCCGGTCGTGCTGCTCGCAGGCTCGGCCGGGTCGCTGGCGCAGGAGGTGCAGTCGCGGAGCGCCCGCTACCTGGTCTTGCGCACCGAGCGCCTGGCGATCGTGCTCGGGAAGCTCGGCGGTCAGGCGGTGCTCGGGTTCGCGGCGGCCGCGCTCGGCGCGTTGGTCACCGTCGTCGTGAGCCAGGTGCTCATGGTGGCCCAGGATCCGCTGGGGATAGGCGTGGCGGCGCTGGCCTTCTCGCTGAGGGGCCTCGCCTACGCCTTGCCGCTCGGTGCCCTCGGCCTCGCCGTGTCGCAGTGGGTGCCGAGCCTCAACGGCGCACGGGCCGTGGCCCTCTTGGCGTGGATCGCCTGCGCCGTGGCCGGCGCATGGATCGAGCACGCGGGGCCCGGCGGCATGGCTGGACGATGCCTCGACCTCGTCGCGTGGTTCTTGCCCACCACCGGCTGGGGCGACCTGTGGTCGGCCGACGCCTCGGTGCTGGGCCTCGCCCTGGCCCATGCGGTGATCGTCAGCCTGGCCTGGCTGGCGCTCGGCCTCTTACGCTTCTCCGGTCGCGACCTGTGACGCCCGCCCGCGTGCTCACGGGCGCGGCCCCCGCGCTGCGCGTGGAGGGGGTGAGCAAACGGTTCGGCAAACATCGCGCGCTCGACGGGCTCGGCTTCGCGGTGCCGACAGGGAGCCTCTGCGGGCTCGTGGGCGAGAACGGCGCGGGGAAGACCACCTGCCTCTCCATAGTGGCCGGCTTTTTGCATGCCGACGCAGGCACCGTCGATCTGCTCGGCCTGGGGCCCTTCACCGTGGCGAAGCACCGGGGGCGCGTGGGCGTGCTCCCGCAAGATGCGGAGCTTCCCGAGGCCCACACGCCCAGCTCCTTGCTCGGCACCTGGGCGCGGTTGCAGGGCCTCGGCGCCGAGCAGAGTCGCCTCGCGGTGGCCGCCGCGCTCGCCGACGTGCAGCTCGAGGCGCAGGCCCACACCCGCGTGAAGGCGCTCTCGCACGGCATGCGACGCCGGCTCGCCGTCGCCTCGGCGCTGCTCGGCTGGCCGGAGCTGGTGCTGCTCGACGAGCCCACCGCCGGTCTCGACCCCTCGCAGGCACGTCACCTCAGGCAAGTGCTTGCCGCAGAGCGCGGGCGTCGCACGGTGCTCGTGTCGTCCCACAACCTCGCCGAGCTCGAGTCACTGTGCGACCACGTGATCGTCATCGAGCGAGGCCGTTGCGTGCTCGACGAGGGCATGGACACCGTCACCGGTCGCGACCGCGAGGCCACGATCATCCTGGACGAGCCGGTGCCGGAAGGACTCGTCGCGGTCACACGGGTGCGCGCCAGCGACGACCCTGGGGGCAACCTCGCCGCCGCCACCACGCGCGCGCTGGCCGGCCTCATCGCGCAGGGCGCGCGGGTGCGCGAGGTTCGCCGTGGCGACGCGCTGGAGGCCCGGTACTTCGCGGAGAACGCGCCCTCGCGCCCGGGGTGAGGATGCGGCATCTGGCACGACGCCCTCGCCCGGCATACACTCCCGACGGGCGCGTTTGCGTCCCCCTCTTTCCACCCTCAACCACCACACGGGTCGCCGTCGATCGGCCGCCGCGGGTGCCGCCCTCCGGGCTCGGCGCCGCGGCCACCCGCGGAACCAACTCGGTGCTTTCCCACCCGCCTCCGCCCTCCCGAAGCCTCCAAGCGCACGACGCGCCGGGCTGGGATGGCGTGGTGCTCGTTGTTTCGCAGCCTTTCGGCCGGGCGCTCCAAGGGAGCCTACCTTGCCTAGCGAGATCCTCGTCAATGTCACCGGCCGCGAAACCCGCGTCGCCCTCATGGAGAACAACCAGCTCGTAGAGCTGCACGTCGACCGGGGCGTCGACCGGGGCTACGTCGGCAACGTCTACCTCGGCCGTGTCGTTCGCGTCTTACCGGGCATGCAGGCGGCTTTCGTCGACATCGGCCTCGACCGCGCCGCCTTCCTCTACGTGGGCGACATCTGGCCCCAGATGTTCGACCACAAGCACGACGAGGAGGCGGAGCCCGCCGAACCGAACGCCGACGAAGACGCGACGGTGGTCGAAGAAGCCGCCCCCCGGGAGCACCCCCGCCCCGGCCAGCCCTCGATCTCCGACCTCATCAAGGAGGGCGAGGAGATCGTCGTCCAGGTGGCGAAGGACCCCATCGGCACCAAGGGCGCGCGCGTCACCACGCACGTCACCTTGCCCGGCCGGTACATGGTTTTCATGCCGACGGTCGACCACGTCGGCATCAGCCGTCGCATCGCCAAGGACAAGGAACGCCGTCGCCTGCGCGAGTTTGTCGACAAGAACCGTCCTCGCGGGGCCGGCTTCATCGTGCGCTCGGCCTGCGCGATGCAGACCAACCAGACCTTGAAGCAAGACATGGGCTTCCTGATCAGCACATGGGAGAAGGTCCAGGCGGCCGCGAAGTCGAAGAAGGCGCCCGCCCCCTTGCACCTCGACCATGGCCTCGTGCTGCGCATGGTGCGCGACGCCTTCCACGAGGAGGTGGAGCGCATGGTGGTCGACAGCCCGAAGCTCCACGAGGAGGTGCTCGCCTTCCTCGACGAGTTCGCGCCCGAGCTGAAGGACAAGGTGCACCTCTACCGGGGCAACGAGCCCATCTTCGATACCTTCGGGGTGGAAACGGAGATCTCGCGGTCTCTCGGTCGCAAGGTGTGGCTGAAGAGCGGCGGCTACCTCGTGATCGACCAGACCGAGGCGTTGATGAGCATCGACGTCAACTCGGGCAAGTACGTGGGCCAGAGCGCGTCGCTCGAAGAAACAACGCTCAAGGTGAATCTCGAGGCGGTGAAGGAGGTGGTGTACCAGCTCCGGCTCCGCAACATCGGCGGCATCATCATCAGCGACTTCATCGACATGGACCGCGAGCAGAACCGCGAGAAGGTGTACCGGGCCATCGAGGAGGAGCTCAAGAAAGACCGAGCGCGCACCAACGTGCTGAAGATCAGCGACCTCGGCCTCGTGCAGATGACCCGCAAGCGCGTCCAGGAAGACGTCGTGCGCTACCTCAGCGAGTCCTGTCCGGTGTGCGACGGTCGGGGCAGCATCCGGTCGCGGCAGACACTCTGCTACGACATCTTCCGCGAGTTGCAGCGCGAGTCCGTCCGGGCCGTGGCGAAGGAAACCCTCTTCGTCAACGCCCACCCGTCCGTGGCCGACATGCTCTACGGCGAGGAGTACACGGTGCTCGAGCAGGTGGAGGCGCGGCTAGGGAAGCGCGTGGTGGTGCGCGCGTTGCAGCACATGCATCCCGAGAAGTATGAGGTTTATGCGAGGTAGGGGTTAGCGGGGGCCGTAGATGTACTTCGCGGCGATGTACTCGTCATAGGCGGGGTCCATGGGGGCATCCCCCAACCCAGGCCAGATGCCCATGACGTAGCCGGGAAAGATGTTGGTGTCCCCCAGACCCACCACGTGGCCAAACTCGTGTACCAGGATCGCTTCAAGGCTCAATTTGTCGGCGGCAACGTTCGTCCGGTGCGTCGTGTAGCGGAGGGGGCCTCCGTCATTCTCGGCGAAAACGGTGATGGTGCACTCCAACGAGTGACAGGGATTGTCCGACCGCGGTGAACAGTAGGCCGAAGCTTGTCCGTAGGGCGCTTCGGGGAGCACCGCGCTCCCGAGGACGTCAGTCACGCCGTCACGAGTGTCGGCGCCAGTTTCCGCCGCACCAGTCGTCGACACGGTGATCGAGAACTCCAATCCATCCTGCATCGTCAACCAGCGATCTGCCGCATCACGCATCGTCGCACCAATCCCCCGCCCGCCAAAGAACGCGAAGCGATTGCTCGTCACGCTCCCGAGGACGCTGGTATACACAAGCACGGAGTTGGAGTCGCCACGGCAAAAGTGGGGGTAGATGATCTCCTGCCCCTCTGGGTACCCAGGCAGCGCAGAGTACGGCGCAGTGAGCGAGTACATGCACATCCGGTTCGTCTCTAGCTCCTCGCAGTATTCCGTCGTCGGGCTGGGGACGTCACTGCCGCCGTCGCCGTCGCTTCCAGCGCCACCGTCCTTTTCGGTACGGGAGTCGATGGGACCGAAGCCGTCGCACCCCCACGCGAACCCCAGCCCGAGCCAGAGCACCCGCCATCCTCCGCTACTGCGCCGGGGGGTCATAGTGCGTGCACCACGCCAACGCCCACGCGGGGATTAGCGGTAGGAGTGGTTCCGTCGGCCTCAGGTTCGGCGGCGATTGCGCGCCGCCCTCGCAGTGTTCACGCCAGACCTCGCGGAGCGCAGTATCCGGGGGCAGCAGGCCAGCGTCGGGCAATTCGTAGGAGAAGCCGAGCGCAAGGCGCTCAGCGTCGGCAAGTCCCAGCGAGTTTCGCCGCTCGGTGACCACCAGAAGGTAGCGCCGCCCCTCAATCAGGTGGGGGTCGAAAGAGTCAAATCCCACCGCACCCGGCAACGCGCTGGCAGTTACCCGCAATGTGAGCGTTGGCGGAGGGGCGCCGTGCACAATCGCCTCGGTCTGAAACACGACGTCCCGTAGGTATCTGGACGCCAGACGCCCCTGGCTGTTTCGAAACGCATCACCGACGTCGACCGACCTCGCAACCAGCACCCACTCTGCCGTGCGGCAGACGACATCCTCAGAGACAGCGAAGCGGCTTGCTGACGCTGGGAGAGCGAGTAGGGAAAGCGGCCAGAGCATCACGATGCGATCACGGGAGAACGGTTCGCCCGCGACACCCCGGCACCGACCACGGCGGACACCTACTTCTCCTTCGGATCAACAAGCAACGCCCCGTTGCAAACCTCGACCCGGGTGCCGCTGTTGTTCGCCACCTCGAGGCCGAACTGCACCCAGGGCTTCGGCGTGCCGAGCGCGGTGATGTCGATGTAGTTGGAACCGTAGTCGATGCCGGTCGTGGTCCGGTACGTCGCGACGATGGCCGAGGCCGCGCCCCAGCCGATGCCGTCGTCGGACCAGCGCAGCGCGGGACGCAACTTGCAGTTGCCCGAGGTCTCGGCCAGCTCGGTCGACACGCGCACGTTGATGATCCCCGCGCTCGACATCGGCTCGCTCAACGGGTGGAAGATGGGGCTCGCAGAGCCGTCTGAGAAAACCGTGCGCTGACCGAAGAGCCACGAGCCGGGCGTGCGACGAATCGTCGCCTCGGCGGTGAAGGAGAGCAGCAGCAGGCACACCGGCAGCACCCGCGCCCAGAAGAGGCGTTTCACGTCCATTTCGTACCTCACGAGCGAAGGCTACCGCAATCGCGAGCGCGAGCGCGAGCGCGAGCATTCTCGCTAGATTGTAATCTGATTCACATCAAGCGTCGACACAGCCGCGCACCACACCCTTGCCCCCCTGCACCACTCGGTCGCGATAGCGGCCGGCCATGCGGAGCGAGCGCGCCACCATCTTCCTCGTCGGCGCGGTCCAGTTCGTCAACATCCTCGACTTCATGATGGTGATGCCGCTCGGGCCCGACCTGTCCCGGGCACTGGCGCTGCCGGTCGACAAGATCGGCGTTGTGGGCGGGGCATACACGCTGGCTGCCGCGGTGTCGGGCATCGCGCTCGCCCCCCTCCTCGATCGCTTCGACCGGCGGGCCGCCCTCGCCACCTGCATGGCCTTGCTCGCGGTGGGCACCGTGCTCGGCGGCCTCGCTGTCGACATGACCACGCTCATCATCGCGCGCGTGGTGGCCGGTGCCGCCGGGGGGCCCGCCACCAGCCTCGCGTTGTCCATCGTGGCCGACGTCATCCCCCCCGAGCGACGTGGGCGGGCCATGGGGGCAGTGATGGGAGCCTTCTCCATCGCCAGCGTGCTCGGCGTGCCGGCGGGGCTCGAAATCGCGCGCTTGCTCGACTGGCGGGCACCGTTCTTCGCCGTGGGCGGCGTGGGTCTCCTCATCACGGGCCTCGCCGCCTGGGCGCTGCCACCCCTGCGTGGCCACCTCAGCGGTACCCGTCGCGACACCTGGTCCGACCTGCTGGCGCTCGGGGGCGACCGGGCCTCGTGGACGGCGGTGGCGACCACCGCGGCGCTCACCTTCTCCGGCTTCATGGTGATCCCCAACCTGAGCGCGTTCATCCAGTTCAACCTGGCCTGGCCCCGCGACCACCTCGGTTCGCTCTACATGGTGGGCGGCGTGCTCTCCTTCGGCGCCCTGCGCATGCTCGGCCCCTTGATCGACCGCGTGGGCGTGCTCGCATTGAGCGTCGCGGGCACGCTCGGTTTCCTGCTTCTCGGCAGTGCCTGGTTCGTGTCGAGCCCGCCGCCACTGCCGGTGTGGGTGCTCTTCCCGGTGATGATGATCGTGATGAGCGCCCGCAACGTCGCGCATCAAACGCAGATGTCACGGGTGCCACCGCCTGCCACCCGCGCCGCCTTCCAGTCGCTGAACTCCGCCGTGCAGCACCTCTCCTCGGCGGCGGCGGCGATGCTCGCGGCGGCGATGTTGCAGTCCTTGCCCGACGGGCGGCTGGTCCACATGGGCCGGGTGGCCACGCTGGCCTTGTGCGTGGCGGCCCTGGCGCCCTTGCTGGTGGCGAGCACGGAGCGGGCGTTGCGGCGGAGGGGCGCGGGGGGCTGAGCCGGGTCAGGCTCCGCGCGGGCGCGCTCGTTTTCGCGCGGCCCCCCCGCGGCGAGTCGGAGCACACTCGGAGGCGTCGGCATCGCGATCAGGTCGTGAGCGGCAATAAGTCACCGGCTCGACCGCGAGCCTCGGACTTACCGCCGCGATCCCTGAGATTCCTCGGCTTCCGAGGCCTGCGTGCCCTCGCCGGAATGGTTGGGGAACCGTGAAACGCCGGTAATCTCCCGACGGGATCGTCGTGAGCGAAGAACGCGCGGCGGCAAGTTCGGAGCTCGATGCCGAGCCTCCGAGCTGGTGCCGCGTGCCGCAATGTCGCGACACGAAGTCAACCTCATGGACGGGAACCCAGGAGCGCCGTGCGAGACATCGACAGCGACAGCGACAGCGATGGCCACGGCGTCATCGAGCCCCGCGCCCCAACCCCCTGCACCGAGTTCGCGTCCCGCGCCCCAACCCCCTGCACCGAGTTCGCGCCCCGAGCCCCGAGGTCGAGCCCCGAGAGCCCGAGCGCCGAGTTCGAGTTCGACCCCCGAGACCCCGACCCCCGATTCCGCGCCTGCGCCCCGCCCTACTTCTTCTTCCCCACCAGCTCCGGCGGCACCGTCACCTTGGGGATGTTCTCGTCCTTCACCTTGCCCGGGCTCGCGACGGCACCGAGCACGGCGGGACCCTTCTCAGCGTCGGCCGTGAGGCCAGGTCCCGAGCCAAACGGGTTCTGGTCCACGCTGTTCTTGACCGTCTCCTGCACCACCGTCTGCGCGATGTCTTCGAGAGGCTGCGGGTTGCCAACGAGGTTCTTGAGTGCGTTGTAGACCGTGGAACGGCCGCCAGGCGTGGTGCTCCACGGGACGAGCTTCGCGAAGTTGCGTTGGAAGTTGTTCCACGCGTTGCTGCTCGGGCCCGACGTCAGCGAGTTCTGCACGGCGGCCGGCGCCCGGCCGGCGAGGTTCGCCGCGCCGAGACCGATGGCCGACACGATCGTGCCCACCGCGCCGTTCATGAAGAACTCGCCCCAGTTCCAGCCTTCCTTGAAGTAGGCCACGTCGACCACCTGGTCGATGAGCGAGCCGATGAAGCTCGCGCCGCCCATGACGCCCACCTTGCCGCCGAAGGAAAGCGCCGCGAGCAGGCCACCCTTGGCGATGAGGCCCGCCGCGCCGCCGGTGACGGCACCGATGAGCGCGGTGGTACCGAGCTCCACGAGGTAGTCGCCGAAGTTGTCGAAGGGCTTCACGCCGGTCATTGCCCACATCGACATGTCGTAGGCGAGCTTGCCGGCCACCGCCGCTGCCGCCCCGACGAGGATCATGCCCACCAGGCCCACGCCGCCGGTGGCGATGGTGATGACGAGGACGACGACCACCGCCGCGAGAATCGCCAGCGCCTTCTTCCACCACGGCTGGATCTTGCTCGCCTCGGACTCCGCGGCCGTCGAGATCTCAGAGGGGAGCTTGGTGAGTGCTTGCGACAGCGACGCATCCACCTTGCCCTTCACGTCGGCCAGCTGGGCAACCATGCCGGCCTTGGCCTCCTCGGCGCCCTTCGCGGTGTTGTCCACCAGCCCACGCGCACCGTCGAGGACACCGGTGGCGATCTCGGAGAGCTTGCCACCGAAGGCCGTGCCCAGCTCGGCCATCGAGGTGCCGGAGGCCGCGGCCGACTCGCTCATCGCGGTTTCCGCAGCGGTCCCGGCCTCGCCTGCGGCGGCGGAGGCCTGGGTGGCCGCGTCGTTGATGGTGTCGAGGCCACGCTGCAGGTCGACGTCGAGCTGGGCGAAGCCCGCGTCGACGATCTGGTCCATCTCGCCGAGCGAGGCGGCGCGGTCGGTCTCGATCTGGGCTTCCGCCGCCAGCGCGCCGGTCTCGAGCTCGCGCTTGTCGGGCAGGTCGCCGCCGGCAATCGTGCCCTGGAGCTGGGTGAGCATGGCGTCGAAGGCGCTGTTGAGCGAGCCCTCGCAGCCGCGGATCTGCTGCTTCAGCGCCTCGCCCGAGGCGGCGAGGTTCTGCTTGACCGTGGCGCCGCGCGCGTCGAGGTCGGCGAGACCGGCCGCCTCCTCGGAGCTGAGCTGGGAAACCCCCTGTGCACGCACCGCCTCGATGCTCTCGTTGGCGGCCACGCGCTGCTGCTCCACCTGCGTGCGCGCCTGCTCGGCGGCCCCGGTGAGCTGGGTCTTGGCGTCGGCTAGCTGCTGCGTGAGCGCTTCCGACGCGGGGTTGATCATGTCGTCGACCTGCTGGCCGAGGCTCGACTTGCCCGCAGAGAGCTCATCGGCGATCTTGTTGGCCTCTTCCCGCATCCGCGCGGCGTAGTCGTTGGCCACCTTCTTGGCGGCGTCGTGACGGGCGCGGTTCCGGTCGGCCTCGATGTCTTCACCGCCACGGGCCAGGTAGGCCGAGGCCTTGCTGTTGCCAGTGGCGAGGGCCTCACCAGCCTTCTTCTCGCCCACCTGGCGGATGTTGCCGATCTCGCCATCGAAGGCGGTGTTGAACGCCGCGAGGGTGGTGGTGCGCAGATCACTGAGGCGCTTGCTCTCGGTGCCGAACCCGGTTTCCAGGGCGCCGGTCTGCGTCGCGAGGGCGCTATCGACCGCCGACAACGCCGTGCTCGCGTGGCCCTCGATCTCGGACAGCGCCGCCTGGGCACCTGCCTCTACCTGGGCCCTCGCCTGGGCAAAGCCGGCCGACACCTGCGCCTTGGCCTGAGCCACGGCGCCGTCGACCTGCGACACGCGCGCGGCCACCTCGGCATCGACCCGTGCGCACAGGTCGGCGGCATGCGTGCCCGCCTCGGCGCGGCCAATCGACACCTGGCCGCCGAGCGACGCCATCGTCGACTGGGCGAAAGCCGCGTGCGCCTCGGGCTTGGCGCCCGTCCACAGCTGGTAGAGCTCGCCCAGGAAGGGGTCGGCCCCCTGGACGCTGTCGCCGCCACCACCGCCACCACCCGCGGCGCCGACCGACGACGCAGCGAGCGCGGCACCGCCACCCCCGCCGGCCGCCGCTCCGCCGCCACCACCGGCTCCGCCGCCACCCAGCGCGCCGCCCTCGGCCGCCGCGCCCGCGGGCGGGCCGCCGGCCTTCTCGCCCTCGCCCTTCTTGCCCTCGGCATCAGCCTTGGCCCCGTCCTTCCCAAGCTTCGACGCGTCGAGCCCCGCGTCTTTGGCGGCCCTCTTGCCCGCCTCGGCGCCCTCCTTCTTCGCGGGCGTGTCGACGCCCTTGCCGCCCTTCCGGGCATCGGCGCCCAGATCGCCCCTGGGATCCCCCTTGGGCTCCGCGGGTGGACTTCCAGCTGGCTTACCGTCGCTCGGTTTCGCATCGCCCTTGGGATCGGCGGGCGGACCGCCGCGCTTGGCGTCGCGACCGTCGACATCGTTCGCACCCGGACCGGCGCCCTCGTCGTCGTCGTTCGCCGCAGGAGGACCACCCTTGGGGCCGCCCGGCGGCGTGCCGGCAGGGGGCCCACCCGGGTTGTTGTTGCCGCCAGGGGGGCCGGCCGCCGTGACGCCGCTCCCGGCCTGCTCGGTGCCCACGCCCGCGGTGTCTTCGTCGGTGGCCTGCGCGTCTTTCTCGGCGGCCACACGATCCTTCAACGCCGCCTGTACGGCGGAATTGCTCCTCGTGGCGACCGGGTTGCGAGGCGAACGAAGCTCGTTCTGCTCGGTGCTGACTTGCTGATCGCGGCTATCCGCGACCTGCTGGACCACAGGTTTCCGCGCGAGCACGGCCATGACGAACCCCGGGGCGACGAGATGGGCATGGCCAAGTTACAGCATCTTCGCGTGCTTTGCACGTCGATCCGGAGGTTTTTCCGTGAGCCACGCCGATTCGCGCCGCATCCTCCTCGCCGCCTGGAGCCCGCCTGCCCTCGGCGCGGCCCTTGATGGTTTCCAGGCCATCCAGGGAAAGGGCTCCGTGTCCGCCAAGTTCGAGGTTCGCACCCATCGAAACGGCTGGCTCGAGCTGCGCTGCCCGGTGTCAATGCCCACCTACGCCTTCCACAACCTCGCGG
Source organism: Pseudomonadota bacterium (assembly GCA_005778355.1). Taxonomy (GTDB): domain Bacteria; phylum Myxococcota_A; class UBA796; order UBA796; family SXON01; genus SXON01. Next base: position 71,582 of record SXON01000240.1, read on the forward strand.
TGTGGCTCTCGGCCCCGCCCGACGTCGCCACCAAGCCGCGCGCGGTGGTGCTCGTGTCAGAGGGCACCGGCGACTGGGGCTACTGGCTCGTCCCTGGTCCGGACGACGCGATGCTCACCGGCGCCCGCAAGAACGGCGTGCCCTTCCAGGTCGACGTGCCGAGCGGCCGCAGCGTCGACGACCCCACCAAGCGACGCGCCCCGATGGCCACCGAGCTGGCGCTGGTGACCCTGGGCGTGCCCAGAGACATGCAATCCCCGCTTCCCGGGGGGCCCGAGGCCAGCTTCGAGCTCCAGATCCACCCGCATGACCCGCCCTGGTCGATCTGCGAGCCGGGACATTACCCGCCGCCGCAGGACGACGTGCCCAGCGGCTGGGGCTGGTTCCGCCGCTGGTGGCTGGGGCGCTAACTACAGGCCTTCGAGCGCGGCGATGCACTCCTCGGCGATGCGCGCGCGGAGCTGCTCGGAGAGTCCCATCTCGTCGAAGAGCGGCAGGGGATCGGGCGCTTGCATGCCCGGGAGGTACTCGCCCCCCACCGAGCGAGCCAGGTGCCAGCAGGCGCTCACCGCCGCGCGCATGGCCGCGTCCTGGGCGGGTTCGCCGTGGCGCACCCGGTGGTGGTTGCCCGCCAGCACCTGGACCATCGGCGGCAGGCCCCACTTCTGTGCCGCCAGCTGTCCCACCGCCTCGTGTTCACGCTGGATGCGCTCCGCCTCCGTCGCGAGTGCGTGCGCGACGTCGCCCTCGTGTTCGCCTGCCACCCGCCACGCGAGCACGAACTCGCCGAGGTTGTGCAACAGGGCCGCCACGTACACGTCTTCCGGCCGGGCGAAACGCTGCCACTCCGCGAGTCGCCGCGCCACGCGCGCGGTGAGCGCCGCATTGCGCCACATGCCCTCGAAGAGCTGCTTCACATCGGCCTTGGGCGCGGTGAAGGTGCGGCGCAGTAGGCTCTCCAGCAGCAAGGCGAACACCTGCCGGTTGCCGAGGCGCACGCAGGCCTCGCGGATGTTGGTGACTAGGCGCGGCGAACGAAAGTACGCCGAGTTCGCCATCCTGAGCACCGCCACCACCAGCGACGGGTCCTTCACGACGAAACGCTCCACGTCGTCGACGGGGCACTCCGGCCGCCCCATCATCTCCTGGAGCTCGGCGAGCCCCGGGTCGAGCGCCGGCAAAGCGTCGTCAATCCTCCCGCCATCGACCACAGCCGAGGGTCGGATGGCGGTGGCCTGGGCGCCAGTGATCACCCCACCCGACTTGGTGGTCGGCGTGCCGATCTGGGCCTTGGCAAGGATACCGGCACCAGTCCGCCCGGCGAGCGCCGCGAGCACGTGCTCGGCACCGGGCGCCATGTTCGGCTTCGGCGCCTGGCTCGGCGGTCGGGGCGGCGGCAGTATCGTGGGGCGGCCCGGCGGCACGCTGGCCGTGGGCGAGTCGGAGCGGGGTCGCCGGTCGGGCACCGGCGGGAAGCTCGACGGCCGGCGTTCGGGAGGGGCCGGCGACATCGAGCGCGAGTAGCCAACGTCGCCCGATGGGGTGACGCGGAAATCGCCGGGCGGAGGGACGCTGAACTCGCTGGTGGGTGGCTCAGCAGGGCCCGGCTTCTCGGGGAGGCGGTCGATGGCCGAGGCCACGCCGTAGGCGCCTTCATCCTCGGAGACAAAGTCGTTTGCACCGGCGCGGAAGAGATCCACCAGGGCGTAGGGCTCCGGCATGCGCCCAAACACGATGACCCGTGAGCCCGCGCGCGACGCCTCGCGAACCCACTCGGCGGTAACCGCGTGGGCCAGCAGCAACGTGACGGTTGGTCGCACGCGGTGGAGCGCCTCGAAGTCTGCGGCGAACTCAATCTGCCGGGGGCCAACACCGACGGCCAGCTCGAGGCCTGGCGGGAAGTCCGATTCCGCGCCAACAGCGAGCACGATCTCAGACGAGGCGAAAGGCAACGGTGTACTCCTGACCAACCCTAGTTTACACCGGGACACCCGTCCTCGGCTCCACCGGCGGCCCGCGAAGCCCACATCGGTGACCTGAACGCCCTCGCAGGTCGGCGTTATGTAGTAGCCGTGTACGCCGACCGCCTCGAAGGCGAGGTTACCGGGTTCCTGTTCCGCGCCGACGACGGCGGCTACGCCGTCCTGCGACTGCGAGACGACGCCGACGCCGAGCACGTGGCGCTGGGCGCATTGGCCCACCTCCACGAGGGGCAGCGCGTCGTCCTCACTGGCCAGTGGACCACCGACCTCCGCTACGGGCGCCGTTTCAAGGCAGAAACGGCGCTCGCCGCCGAGCCACGCACCCTCGCGGGCCTCGAGCGTTACCTCTCGAGCGCCGTCGAAGGCGTGGGCCCAGAGCTGGCGCGGCGCATCGTGGATGCCTTCGGGCTCGACGCCCTCGCTGTCCTGGAGGAGCACCCGGAGCGCCTCCTCGAGGTACCCGGCATCGGCGACAAGACGCGTGATCGCATCGTGGCGGCCTGGGTCGGCGACCGGATCGGTCGTGAGCTCGAGGTGCTCCTGCGCGGCCACGGGCTCGGGACCGCCGCGATCCGCCGCGTGCTCAGCACCTTCGGCAAGGGCGCCGCCGACGTGGTCACCCGCCAGCCGTACCGCCTGGTGGCCGTGCCCGGCATCGGCTTCAAGACGGCCGACACCATCGCCCGCGCCAACGGCGTGGCACGCGACGATCCGGAGCGGGTGCAGGCGGCCATCGACTTCGCCCTGTCCACCGCCGAGGGCGACGGCTCCTGCTTCCTCCCGGAGGCCTCGCTGGTGGAGCGCTGCTTCACCCTCGATATCGACCGCACCGTGGCCCTCGCGGGTGTGGAGCAGGCGGCGCTGTCGCGACGCGTCGTGCGTCACCCGGCGGACTGGGAGGCCGACCGGCCGGTGTACCGCGCCGAGATGGAGGAGCTGGAAGCCAGGCTGGCGCGGCGCGTCGCGATGAGGATTCGCTCAGTCGCCCCGGTCGACGTCGACGTGCAGTCCGCCGCCAAGCACGTCGGGATCGAGCTTGCCGTCGGGCAGGCTCGCGCCCTGTCTACCGCGTTCGCGGGCGGTCTCACGGTGATCACCGGCGGCCCCGGCACGGGAAAGACCACCATCGTGAAGGTGCTCGCCGAGATCGCGCGCCGCCGGGGAGAAACCTGGGCCTTCGCCTCGCCGACGGGCCGCGCCGCCCGCCGCCTTGCCGAGGCCTGCGGCGAGGAAGGCAAGACCCTGCATCGACTCCTCGAGTTCAACCCCCGCGATGCGAGCTTCGGTCGCGACGAGAGCAGCCCCCTGGAGGTCGACGCCGTCGTGGTGGACGAGGCCTCGATGGTCGACGTGTACCTCTTCGACGCGCTCCTGGAGTCGTTACCGCGAAAAGCACGCCTGGTGCTGGTGGGCGACGTCGACCAGCTACCCAGCGTGGGGCCGGGACAGGTGCTCCGCGACCTCATCGAGTCGGCGGCGGTGCCGGTGGCGAGGCTGTCGGAGGTATACCGGCAGGCCGCCGAGTCGAGCATCGTCCGCAACGCCCACCGCGTGCTTTCGGGCGAGGTGCCGGTGAGCGCGGAGCGCGAGGCCGGGACGCGCGACTGTTTCGTGATCGAGCGCGAAGACGCCGAGGAGCTCGCGCGCACGCTGGTGACAGTGGTGACGGAGCGACTCCCCAGGAACGGTTTCGACCCTCGTCGCGACGTGCAGGTGCTCACGCCGATGCACGCGGGACCGGTAGGCACGGTGGCGCTCAACGTCCGACTCGGCGAGGCGCTCAACCCCACCGGCGAGCAGATTGTACGGGGCAACAAACGTTTTCGCGTGGGAGACCGTGTGATCCAGACAAAGAACGACTACGAGACCGACGTCTTCAATGGCGACGTGGGCACGGTGGCGCGGGTGTCTCCCGCCTCGATGACGGTGAGCTTCGAGGGGCGCGAGGTGGAGGTGAGCGCCGACGACCTCGATCGTCTCGACCTCGCCTGGGCGATCAGCATCCACAAGTCGCAAGGCTCGGAGTACCCTGCCGTGGTGGTGGCGATGCACAACAGCCACTTCGTGATGCTTCGTCGTAACCTACTCTACACGGCACTCACTCGCGCGCGCCGTTTCGCCTGCCTCGTGGCCAGTCCGCGCGCCCTGCGGATGGCCGCCACCCGCACCGGGGTTGACGATCGGCACACGGGGCTGGCCCGTCGCCTGCGATATGGTGCGGCCCTCGCGGAGTCCTGATTGCTGTTCACTGTCGCGATGGCGCTGGCGCTCGACACCAAGAAGATCCCGACACAAGACATCTTCGTCGACGATGGCGAGTCGAAGTCCTACCCACAGGTGGTGGAGTTCGCCTTCGTGGCCGGTACGCGCGACGGGCTGCCGGAGGAGAAGGCAAGCAAGCGCGTGTCCACGGCCAAGGCACAGGCGCAGATCGCCGCCGACATCAGCAATGGCGTCCAGGAAGGGCGCGTGGGCTTCGTGATCCTCGGCGGCGACATCGTCACCGCCTCCTCGGTAGCCGGGTGGAAGGCGTTCACCAGGGACTGGGTCGAGGTGCTCACGGGAAGTGAGCCCCCCGAAGGCGGTCGGCTGCGCACGCGCGTTGTGCCCGTGGCCGGCGCCAAGGAAGCGGCGGGGGACGACCGCTACTTCGGCTTCGGGGCAGCGTTCCCCGGGGTAGGCGCCGACATCGGCTACAACCGCGTGGGCACCTGGTACCACTTCGACTTCGAGGTGGCGGGTCATACCTGGCGTTTCCTCGTGGTCGACAGCAACAAGGCCTCGCTCGGTTCGCGGTGGGACGAGCAGTCCGCCTACATCGAGAAGGTGGTGGCCGAGGACGACTACGACTCCTTGCTCCTCTTCATGCACCACCCGCTGATCACGCTGGCGCCTGGCCAAGCGAGCAACGAGGGCGAGGCACCCGAGGAGCTCCTGCAACTGGTCGATGGCAACTCCAAGGTGGGCGCGCTGAAGGCGGTCTTCGCCGGGGCCCCTCATGCCACGGAAGTCTTCCTTCCCCGCGGTAAGTTCGGCGAGATCTACATCAACGGTGGCGGCGGCGGCGCCCCCGCCGACAACACCGTTCGCTGGGGCCACGCCGAGGCCGGCGGATTCCCGGACATCAAGCTGGAGACCACCTTCGACTTCGCGCTCTTGCGAGAATTCGAGAAGCAGGCCGAGGCGCGAGCCTGCAGCCCCACCGCCCTGGAGCACGCCACCTCCGAGGGCTCTTGGAAGGGATTCCCCGGTGAGTACGAGGCAAGTTGTATGCCCACGCAGGGCTGGTGGGACGTGTCGCTGGCCGGCGAACGGCTCTCGGCGAGCTTCAGGATCGTGCAGCCCGACGGCACGCTGCGCTCGATCTACACGGCCGACTACTCCGGCAAGAAGACTGGTTGGACCATCGGGAAGTAAGCATGGAGAGCATCCCTGTTGTCGACATGGCCCGCTGGGTCGACCCCGCCACGCGCGCACGTTTCATCCGCGACCTAGGGGAGGGCCTAGAACGTTTCGGCTTCGTGACGGTTACCGGCCACGGTGTCCCGGCCGAGCTGCTCGACACCGCCTACCTGCGCGCCCGACAGGTCTTCGCGCTCTCCGCGGAGACCAAGTCCCGCTACGAGACCCCGGGCGACGGCCGCCAGCGCGGCTACACCGGTCTCGGCGTCGAGCACGCGAAAGACACGCTCGTGCCCGACATCAAGGAGTTCTGGCACGTGGGTCGCGACCTCGGACCCGATCACCCGCTCCACCGCTCCGGCGACGTGCCGCCCAACCTCTACCCCGCCGAACTACCCGAATTCCGGCCCGTCTTTTCCCGGCTTTTCCAGGAGCTGGAAGCCTTCGCCGGGCGGCTCCTGCAGGCCGTGGAGAACTACCTGGAGCTCGAGGCCGGCTACTTCGCCCACCTGACACGAGACGGCAACTCAGTGTTGCGAGTGGTTAATTATCCTGATGCGGGGGGCAATCCCGAGCCGGGTGCGGTGCGCGCCGCGGCGCACGAAGACATCAACCTGATGACGGTGCTGCCCGCCAGCACGCAGCCCGGCCTCGAAGTGATGACCCGGGACGGCCGCTGGCTGGCGGTCAATCCCCCTCCCAACGTCATGATCTGCGACACCGGCGACATGATGGCGCTCTTGACGGCGAACCGCCTCCCGGCCACCACCCACCGCGTGGTCAACCCGCCCGTCCCAGACGGCGGGCGACTGTCGATGCCCTTCTTCTTGCATCCCCACCCCGACGCGCTGCTCGCGCCGATGGTGCCCGGCTTCGCCCGCGCGGTGCGCGCTCGCGACTTCTTCCACGAGCGCCTGCGCCAGATCGGCGTGGAGTAGTTACTCGCCGGTGTAGCCGAAATCCGCGAGTAAACGGGGGTTCTCCGTCCAACCCTCCTCCACCGCGACGAAGAGCTGCAGGTGCACCTGCGCGCCGAGGAGCTTCTCGATTCGCTTGCGCGCCTGCGTGCCGATGCGCTTGATCGAGCGGCCCCCGGCCCCGATGACGATCGCCTTCTGCGACGGCTTCTCTACGACGATCCGGGCATGGATGATCACGAGGCCCTCGTCGCGACGGCTCTCGTCGAATCGTTCCACCTCCACCGCTGTGGCGTAGGGCAACTCCTGCCCGGTGTTGCGCACCAGCTGCTCGCGCACCAGCTCGGCGACGATGGCCTTCTCCGGCAGCGGCGTGGCCTGGTCGTCGGGGTAGATCGCCTCGCCCTCGGGCAAGTGTTCCGCCCAGGCGGAGACCAGGACCTCGAGCCCGTCCCGACGGGTGGCCGACACCGGCACCACCGTTCCCACCACGCTGTAGGCGGCGATCATCGGCAAGAGAAGGGTCTTGTCGTTGACGAGATCGACCTTGTTCAGCGCCACCACCACCTTGCGCCCGGTGAAGCGTGCGATCAGCTCCTCGTCGACCGGGCGGGTGGCATCGACCACCCAGCACACGCAGTCCACCTCGTCGAGGCTCTTCTCCGCCGTGGCCACCATGCGACGGTTGAACTCCGAGCGCGGGCGGTGCAAGCCCGGCGTGTCGACCACGGTGGCCTGGACGCCCGGCCCGTTCACGACGCCGAGCACCCGCGTCCGGGTGGTTTGCGGCTTGTCGCTCACCGCCGCCAGCGGCACGCCCACCAGCGCGTTGAGCAGCGTGCTCTTGCCGGCGTTGGCGCGGCCGGCGAGGGCGACCGTCCCCGAGCGGGGAGGGTGGGAGGCTGCAGGCTCTGGGCTGGAGGGGGGGTGCGGCATGATCGCCGCGTTGCTACCCCGGCAGGGTCCCCGGCGCCCTAGCGCGAGCCCGTGATGGCGTAGTTGCTCCCGTCGGAACGGGCGACGATGTGCCCAGCCTCGTCGGTGCGCCACACCTCGGCCCCGGCGGCATCGAGGCGATTCAACGTCGGGCCGTCGGGGTGCCCGTAGTCATTGCCCTCGCCACAGGAGATGAGCGCGACCGCGGGCGACATCTCTTCGAGGAACCAGGGGGCCGAGCTGTCCACCGAGCCGTGGTGGTGCACCTTGTAGAGGTCGATGGGGCCGGGGTCGAAGCTCGACTCGCACACCTCGCTCTCGCAGTCACCGCCGAGCAGGGCCGTCACCTCGCCGTGCGTGATGCGAATCACGACGGAGTTGTTGTTCTCGTTCTCGCGGTCGCCGATGTCGGCATGGAGCACCTCGACCGCCATCGAGGGGCCCATGTCGAGGAGGTCGCCCACGCGCACGGTGCTTCGTTTGTCTGCCGCCATGGCGCGGTAGTCGGAAAACGCGGTGGTGTCGGCACGGCCGCCGCCGTCGAAGGCGAGGCCCACCTCCGGGTGGTCTTCCAGGGCCCAGTCCATGGCCCCCATGTGGTCGGCGTGCTGGTGGCTCACCAGCGTGTAGTCGAGCCCGGCGATGCCCTCATCGCGAAAATGTTCCTTGATACCCCAGTAGTCGTCTTCGTCGCCGGCATCGACGAGCATGGTGAATCCATCGGGCGACACGACGAGCACGCCGTCGCCCTGCCACACGTCCATCACGTGGATTGAGAGCTCGCCGGTGGCGGGCATCGACGGACACTGGCAGTGCGCCGAGCAAGCCCCGGGACAGGCACTGTCGTCGGTGCCGTCGCACTCCTCGTGGGTGCCGAGGGCGAGGTTGTCGCCGCACGCGAGACCGTCCACCTCGGGGGCGGTGTCCGTCGCCGAGTCGGCGGCGCTGTCTCGCGGGTTGCCGGGCCTGTCCCCCGGCACCAGCGCGGACCCGGGATCGCACCCGAGGAAGAAGAACATCAGGGGATCGTAGCCGATCACTCGACGCCCAGCGCCGCGAGCGCGAGCCGGGCCGCCGCCGCCGAGGCCGCCTTCTTCGAGCCGGCCTGCGCCGGGCCGTGCACCACCCCGTCGAGCTTCACCACCACGTGGAAGATCGTGGCGTGGGGCGGCCCCTCGGTGGTCACCACCTCGTACGCTGGCGTGCCCCCTCCCCTCGCCTGCGCCCACTCCATCAGGCGACTGCGCGGGTCGACCAGGGAGCCGAGCGTCGCGAAAAGCGCCTGGAGCTCCGGGAGAATCGCGGCGCGGACCGGCTCGATGCCGGCGTCGAGGTAGATCGCCGCCACCACCGCCTCGAAGGCGTCGGCGCGCGTCTTGGGGAGGGACACGATTTGCTGGCGCGGCTCGCCCTTGCCCACGCGGACACCATCGGCGAGCGACCAGCGATCGGCGAGCGTGGCCAGGGCGTCGGTGTTGACCAAGCGCTGCCGGGCCCGCGTCATCTCGCCCTCGCCCCAGGTGGGCTCGGCGGCGATGAGCCACTCGGTGACGACGAGCTGCACGACCGCGTCGCCCAGCCACTCCAGGCGCTGGTTGTGATCGCCCCCCGAGGCCGCGGACGGGTGGGTGAGCGCCCGCGCCAGCAAGGCCGGCTCACGGAAGCGGTGGGGCACGTTCACGCCGCCCTCGCGATGGTGCCACCGAGACACAGCTCGTCGCCCTCGTACACCACCACCGACTGGCCCGGGGTGACGGCGCGCGCCGGGGCGAGCAAGCGCAACTGCAGGGGATCGAGAGACAGGATCTCGCAGGGCACCAGCGCCCCTCGGTGGCGCAGCCGGGCGTGCAGGGGGCCACCCCCGGGCGAGCGAATCACGTTGACACCGCGGGCAAGAACCTCGTGACGCAAGAGCCGCTCCTCCGGGCCCACGATCACCCGTCGCGAGGCGGGATCGACGGCGAGCACAAACCAGGGCCCGCCCGCGAGGCCCAGGCCTCGGCGCTGGCCCAGCGTGAACTGGTGGTAGCCCTCGTGCTGGCCCAGCCGCTGGCCGGCCTCGTCCACGATCTCGCCTGCCGCCTCCAGGTCGGGGGCGTGTCGCGACACGAACGCGGCGTGGTCGTCGCCCGGCACGAAGCACACTTCCATCGACTCGGCCTTCTCCGCAGTGGCGAGACCGAGCCGACGCGCGTGATCGCGCACCTCGGGCTTGGTCATGCCGCCGAGGGGAAAAAGGGTCTTCAGCAGCGCCGTGTTCGGGACCGGATGCAGGAAGTAGGACTGGTCCTTCGCGGGGTCGGTGGCCATGAAGAGCCGCCCGTCGTGGGTGCGCGCGTAGTGCCCGGTCGCGAGCTTCTCGGCGCCCAGCGCGGTGGCGCGGCGCAGGAGCACTCGGAACTTCAGGATGCCGTTGCAGGACACGCAGGGGTTGGGCGTGAGGCCGGCCTTCCACGCGTCGACGTAGGGGTTGACGACCGCCTCGGCGAAGGCCTCCTGCAGGTCGAGCACGTAGAAGGGGATGCCGAGACGGTCGGCCACCCGGCGCGCGTCCCAGGCGTCGTCGAGACCGCAGCAGTGGCCCTCGCCCCCGTGGTTGTCGTGCAGTTTCATGTGCACGCCGATCACCTCGTGGCCCTCCTCTTTCAGGAGAGCCGCGGCAACCGAGGAGTCCACCCCGCCCGACATGGCGACGACGATGCGCACGCCCCGGCGCTAATCACCCGAGGCGACGATGGCTCGCAGGGCGACAAGGACCGCGTCGACCTCGTCCTCCGTGGTGGACGGCCCGAGCGAGAGGCGAAGCCCCGTGCCACGGATGCCCATGGCCGCGAGCACCGCCGACTTGCGCTCCGCACCGGAAGCGCAGGCCGCCCCCGCGCTGGCGCAGATGCCACGCAGATCGAGCGCGATCACAAGGTCGGCGGCCTCCCAGCCCTCGAAGAGCACGCAGCTCGTCTGCGGCAGGCGCTCGCGACCGACCACGCGACCACCCAGCGCCACCAGGCCCGCTTCGAGATGGTCACGCAAGGCCGAGGACATCGGCCGCGCCTCGCTGATCGCCGCACCCAGGCCCACGATGCCGGCCACGTTGTGGGTGCCCGCGCGTTGCCCACGCTCCTGGCTGCCGCCCTTGAAGAAGGGCGCGATCGGCGCCCGGCACAAGAGCGCCCCGACGCCCTGGGGGCCGCCGATCTTGTGGGCGGAGAGCGTCACGAAGTCGGCCAGGTGGAGGTGATCCAGCGCGATGCGTCCCGGGGCCTGGGCGGCATCCACGTGGAGCAGGAAACCATGGGCTCGCGCGTAGGCAGCCACCGCGGGGAGGTCCTGGATGACCCCGGTCTCGTTGTTGGCGGCCTGCACCGAGATCCCGTCGACGTTGTCGAGGTCGCCCAGGCACACGAGGCCGTCGCCATCGACCGGCAGGGTGACCGTCGCGTGGGCGAGCACGCTCGGGTGCTCGGTGGCGGAGACGGCCCAGCGCCCGCGGCTCAACACCGTGATGTTTGACTCGGTGGCGCCGCTGGTGAAGATCACGCTGTCGCGGGGGAAGCCGGTGGCGCTGGCCACCTGGCCCCGGGCGCGGTCCACCGCCATCGCCGCGTCGCGACCGAGCGCGTGGGCCGACATCGGATTCGCGGGTCGACCCAGCCAGGGCTCCATCGCTGCCCGTGCCTCCGGGCGGAGCGGCGCGGTGGCGTTGTGGTCGACGTAGATCACGGCACCTCGGCCTCGTCGTAGGCACCGGCGCGAACGCCGTCGCCCCCGCCGTAGAGCGTGTAGTCGAAGAAGACGGTCGCGTAGTGGCGCACGATGGGATCGCTGGTTTCCAGTGGCAAGTACTCGGTGGCGCTGCACGTTTCCGCCGCCGGCACCGAGCCCTCGCAGCCATCGCTGGCGAGGGCAAGGAACTGGTCGAGCAGGGCCTTGTTCACGTCGTCGCGCGGGGCAAGGAGCGTTTCCGCGAGGCCCACCAGGTCGAGCTCGCACATGTCGGAGAAGGCGAGGTGCCCGGCGTCGTTGATCACCACCACCTCGCCGCTCTCGCCCGAGGCACGCACCTCGTCGATGGCGATGATGCCGTCGCAACTGGCACCCATGACCAGCCGGGGGCCACGCTCGGGCAAGCCCGGGGCGGCCATCACCAGGGAGGCGTCGATGCGCGAGTCCTCGGTGCCGAGGGTGATCGTGGTGCCGCCGCCGGCGCTGTGTCCAGACATACCAAGTCGCGACGCGTCGCCGAAGTAGTCGTCCAGGCCGCCGTCCATCACCCAGTCGAGGAGGAGGCCCACGTCGTCCACCCCGGGATCGCTGGAGAAACCAGACAGGTCGCAGCCATCGAGCGCGGGCGTGAACACGCAGGGCAGCAGGTCTTCGAAACGACGCCCCGGGTGGTCGACGGCCACCACCACGTAGCCCCGAGAGGCCAGGTGGGCGGCGTAGTCGAGGCTCTGGATCCGCATCCCGCCAAGACCGTGCGAGAAGACCACCACCGGGTAGCCGTCGCTCTCGGGCTGCCGGGGATCCGCGTCGCGCACCGCCATGCTGTCGATGGTCGGGAAGCTCACCGCGCCCACCTTCTCGACCAGCGAGGCCGGGACGAACTGGTCGAAGTCGGCCGCGTCGGTCGCGACATCGACGTAGTCGTCGGACGCCGGGTACCACACCTCGGCCATTTGCCCGCCCGCGTCGATGGTGGCCTGCCCAACCGGCACGCCGCGCTCGGCCGGATCACTGGGCAAGTCCATCGGCTCGGTGTCGACCGTCTCGACCTCGTTGTTGGCGTCGTCGATCTGCTCGCAGGCCAGGAGGAAAAGCATGGCCCGGCCCTATGCGACCTACTCCTCGGCGGCGAGTTCGCGCAGCTCCCGCGTCCAGGCGGCGGAGAGGATCGGGAAACGGCACCAGGAGCGGGGGTCGAGGTCGGCATCGTCGAGGTGGAAGCTCGGTGCGTAGCGCTCGCGCTTCCACTGGTTCTTCCGCCAGAGATCGAAGAAGCGGCGCGTCCATAAGAGCAGCTGCGCGCGTGGTGTAGCCGGGAACTCCAGCGACAGGCGTTGCAGGGCTTCGCGGGGCGACTGCTTGTCGACCACGGCGAAACGTTCGAGTCGATCGAGCACCGGGAAGGGCATCAAGTCGCTCTCGTCCGTTTGCTGGAAGCTCGCCGGCATGAGCTCGGCCGTGGGCTGCAAGGCGTTGACGACGGCGAGACACGGCAGGGGGCCGACACCCCAGGGTCCCTCGGCCTCCATCCAGCGCAACCAGGCGCGGAGGAAGTGCTTGTCGATGCCGGCGAGCGGAGCCAGGCCGCCGCAGGTGTCGCCGTCCATCGTGGCGTAGCCAACCGCTGCCTCCGAGCGGTTCGAGGTGGTGAGGAGCAAGGCGTTGCGCAAGTTGGCGAGCATCCAGATGCCCGGGGCGCGAGCCCGAGCCTGCACGTTCTGGAGGGCGATGCTGTCGCCCTCCCAGGTGAGCGGGCGACCGACCAGGCCCTCGCCGAGCGCACGGTAGCCGGCGACCAGGGACTCCACGTCGACCCGCGCGTAGGTGGCGCCGAGGCCCTCCGCCACCTGCCGGGCGCTGTTCTCGGTGGCGGCACCAGACTGCGCGGTGGCCTGGTACACGCAGCACAGGCGATCCCCCATGGCTACGGTCGCCGCCCCGTCGCGACTCGCAAGTGCATTCGCCGTCCACACCAGCGCGGCACAGGCGCTGGAATCGGCCCCGCCACTCAGCGACAAGACGAATGCGTTGCTGCCGCTCTTGCGCGCGTAGTCCCACAGGCCGAGCGCCACCGCGCGGGTGAACTCTTCCTCCTTCACCCGGGGTCCCGACTCCCACGGGTCCGGCGCCCCCGAGGCGGGCGTGAACGTGGTCTCGGGAACGTCGAAGTTCACCCGCAGCTCGTCGCCCCGGCTTCCCACGTCGGGCTGGAAGCTCGCGGTGCGGCGCTGGCTCGTGCGCGTGCGGTCGAGGTCGACGACGGCGGTGACCATCTCGAACTCGCGAAAGGAGAATCTCCGCCCCCGCGCGAGCTCCTGGCCACCCTGCGCCACGAGCAGGCCACCGTCGTAAATCACCCGTCCCGCCTCGTTGCCGAGCAGGTTCGCGTAGACATAGGTCACCCCAAACGCGCGGCTCCCCTCCACTACGAAGCGGCGGCGCACCTCGTGTTTGCCAAAGGCAAAGTGGCTGGCGCTGGGGTTGAGGATCACGTCGACGCCCTGCCGCGCCAGCTCCCCCCCAGGCCGCTGCGCCACCCAGGCATCCTCGCAGATCTCGAAGCCGATGCGAACCGCGTCGCCGCCGGGACATCCCACCGTGAAGTGGAGGTCGCCAACGGGCACCTCGGCGCCTCCGGGCAACTCCGCGCGCGCATGGACATCCATCGGCCACGGCTTGAACCAGCGGGGCTCGTAGTGCACGCCATCACCGGCGAGGTGCCGCTTGCACACCACGCCGACCACGGCACCATCGGCCACCAGCACGGCGCCGTTGAAGAGCCCGTTCCGGTAGCGCAAGGGCAGACCGAAGCTCACCACCAGCCCGCGCGTGGCGGGGAGCAAGGCCGCGAGCTCCTCCCAGGCGGTGTCGACCACATAGCGGGCGTGGAAGTTGTCCTCGCAGCCGTAGCCGGTGATGCACATCTCCGGCAGGCAGAGCACGCCCACGCCGGCCTCGCGCGCCATGTCGAGCACTGCCCGTAGCCGACGGCCGTTGCCCTCCCAGTCCAGGGGGATCTGGTTGACCGCGGCCGCGCCGACCCTGATGTTCCGCATGGGTGGACCTCTACCTCCGCGGGCGGAGAGGGGGCGAATTAAGCGGCGTGGCCTCATGCCCGAGATCACCGGCACCATTCACCAGCGCGTCGTGCTTCACGCGCCCGTGGCCGCCGTCGAGGTGTTCGCCGCCCTCGCCGACGAGGGACGCCGCCCCGGCGCCGTCTTGCTCGAGAGCGCCGACATCGTGGCCCCCGGGGGGCGCCGCTCCCTGGTGGTTCCCTTCCCGCTGTTGAGACTCACCTTGCGCGGCCCGGTGTTGCGGATCGACGCCCTCGACGATCGCGGCGTGGCCCTGCTCGACGAGGTGGCAGCGAGGCTCGGTGGTGCGCGCGAGGGGACCTCAGTCGTCGCCCCGGTTCCGGAGGCCGACACCGACCCCGCGCACGACGACGCCCAGCGCCTTTCCTCCCCCGGCGCCCTCGACCCGGTCGCAGTGCTCGCCACGCTCGTGGCCGACGACGGCGCGCCGGTGCCGGCCGGCGTGTATGGCGCCATCAGCTACGAGATCGTCGACCGTTTCGAGCGCTTGCCGCCCCGGAAGCCCGATCCGCTCGACGAGCCCGACCTCCACTTCGTGTTCGCGGTCGACGGCATCGCCATCGACCATACCGCCCATGAGGCTCACGTGGTCACCCGCGACCTGCTCGGCGAGCGCGGGGCCGCCGCGCGGCTGGAAACGCTGGTGGGCGGCCTCGATCGGGCGCGGATGCCCCAGCTGCGCGCCGCATCGCCCGCGGTGTCTGAAGCTCCCACCGGCGGCGACCCCGACGCCTTCGAGGCCGGCGTGCGCACGGCCCAGCAAAACATCGCGGCCGGCGACGTGTTTCAGTTGGTGCTGAGCCGCAGCCTCTCCGTGCGTTCAAGCTTGGCTCCGCTCGAGGCTTACCGCCGCCTGCGCACGTTGAACCCCTCCCCCTACTTGTTCTTCCTGGAGCTCGGCAACGGAGCCCTGCTCGGTGCCAGCCCGGAAACCAGCGTGAAGGTGAGTCGCGGGATGGTGGAGCTCAAGCCCATCGCGGGCACCGTGAAACGCGGTGAAGACGAAGACGCCGACGGGCGCCTTGCCCTGTCGCTACTCCTCGACGCCAAAGAACAAGCTGAGCATGTGATGCTCGTCGACCTCGCGCGCAACGACGTCGCGCGCATCTCCGTCCCCGGCACCCGTCGCGTGGAGGCCCTGATGCAGGTGGAGCGCTACAGCCACGTGCAGCACCTGGTGTCGCGGGTGAGCGGCCAGCTGCGGTCGGGGCTCAGCGCTCTCGGCGCTTACCGGGCTTGCGCCAATATGGGCACGCTCACCGGTGCGCCGAAGCTGCGGGCCATGGAGCTGATCCGAGAGCTTGAGCCCACGGCTCGCGGATTCTACGGGGGTGCTGTAGGTTATCTCGCAGCGAGCGGCGATCTTGATACATGCATTTGTATCAGGTCGATGCGATACATCGCCGATACATTTCACACCCGCGCCGGCGCCGGCGTGGTCGCCGACAGCCAGCCGATAAAGGAGCTCGACGAGACCACCAGCAAGGCACGCGCCTGCCTGTCGGTGCTGGCTTGAGTCGCGTCCTCGTCGTCGACAATCGCGACAGCTTCGTGTTCAACCTCGTGGACGACCTCGCCCGGCGAGGCGCCACGCTCTCGGTGGTGCGCGGTGACGCGCCGCTCGAAGCGGTCCTCGCGCGCGCCGAGGAGGCCGATCTGGTGGTCCTCTCGCCCGGCCCCGGGCACCCCGCCGACACGGTGCTTCCCGAGCTGCTCCGCCGCGTGTCGCGACCGGTTTTCGGTGTTTGCCTCGGGATGCAGGCAATGTCGCTGGCCTTCGGCGGACAGGTGATCCGTGCCGTGGTGCCGGTGCATGGGAAGGCCTCGATGGTGCGTCACTCGGGCGACCCCCTCTTCGAGGGCGTGCCGAGCCCTTTCCCAGCGGCGCGCTACCACTCACTGGTGGTCGACGGCCTGCCGCCCGAGCTTGTCGTCACCGCGCGCACCGACGCGGGCATCCCCATGGCCCTGCGCCACCGAGATCGACCCATCTTTGGCGTGCAGTTCCACCCCGAGAGCGTGCTGAGCCCCCATGGAAGTCGCATCTTGCGCAACGCACTGCGGATGTCGGTGGGGCTGGGGTCGGCGCCGTGAAGCACCTCGTGGACCGCGTCCTCGCCGGCGAGGCAGGCATCGACGAGGTGGAGTGCACGCTCGACGCGCTGGTGGACGGCAGCCTCGACCCGGTGCTGGCCGGCGGCTTCCTCGTGGCCCTCCGCACCCGCCCGGTGACGCCGGCGCTGCTCGTGGCGGGGGCCTCGGCCCTGCGGCGGCGCATGCTGCGGGTGAACGCGCCGCCCGGGGTCATCGACACCTGCGGTACCGGCGGCGACGGCTCGGGTACGGTCAACATCTCCACCGCCGCGGCCCTGGTTTGTGCATCCCTCGGTGTGCCCGTGGCCAAGCACGGCAACCGCTCGGTGTCATCGCGCTGTGGCAGCGCCGATGTGCTCGAGGCCCTCGGCTTCGCCCCCGACCTCGACGCCGCGAGCGTAGAGGCGGCGCTGGAGCAGCATCACTTCGCCTTCATGATGGCGCCCCGTTTCCACCCGGCGATGAAGAACGTGGCCCCGGTTCGACGGGCCCTCGGCATCCGCACGCTGTTCAACCTGCTCGGCCCGCTTGCCAACCCCGCCAGCGTGACCCGCCAGCTTGTCGGGGTGTACGACCCCGGGCTCACCGCGCCCCTGGCGGAGGCCTTGCGCTCGCTCGGCGCTGAGCGGGCGCTGGTGGTGCACGGCGGCGGGCTCGACGAGATCGCGCTCCACGCCGACACCGTGGGCCACCAGCTCGATGGCGGGCGAATCGAGCCCGTGCGCCTCCCCGGTCGGGCGGTGCCGCTCGACGCCCTCGCCGGGGGCGACGCGGAACAAAATGCCCAGGTGCTGCGCCGCGCGCTCGGCGGCGAGCCAGGCCCGGTGGCGGAGGCGGTGGCACGCAACGCCGGCGCTGCCCTCTGGGTGGCCGGGCGCGCGGACGACATTGAAGAGGGCGAGGTCCTGGCGGCCGAGGCGCTGGCGCGGGGCATCGATCTCGTCGCGCTGGGTGCCACCCGGTGACGGTACTCGACGAGCTGGTGGCGGCGGCGGCGGCGCGCCCGCTCCCCCCGGGCGAGGCCCCAGCCCGCCCACCGTCCGACTTCGCCGCCCGCTTGCGACGCCCGATCGGCGCGCCGATCCGGGTGATCGCCGAGGTAAAACGGGCCTCGCCCTCCCAAGGCGCGATCCGTCCCGGGGCGAGCGCGCTGGCGGTGGCTCGCGGCTACGAGGCCAACGGGGCCGCGGCCATCTCGGTGCTCACCGAGCCCACGCGCTTTGGCGGTCACTACGACGACCTGGCCTCGGTGTCCGCCGCCGTCGAAGTGCCGACGATCTGCAAGGACTTCGTTGTCAAGGAAGACCAGCTCCGGGTAGCGGCCCTGCTCGGTGCGCGCTCCGTCCTCTTGATGGTGCGCGTGGTGAACGAGCGGCTGCAAGGCCTGCTCAACGCGGCACGCGCCCTGGGCCTCGAGCCCCTGGTGGAGGTACACGACGAGTGGGAGCTGGAGCTCGCGCTCGGCACCGACGCCCTGGTGATCGGCGTCAACAACCGGGATCTCTCCACGCTCCAGATCGACAGGGCCCGAGGAGAGGCGCTCCTCGCGCGGGTGCCTCGCGACCGCGTGCGCGTGGCGGAGAGCGGCTACGGCGGGCCCGAGAGCGTGGCCCATCTCGACTGCGACGCGGTGCTGGTGGGCACCTCGCTCATGCGCGACCCGGGATGGCTCGCCGCGGTATCGGCCCCAGTTCCCGGGCCGCCCCGCGTGAAAGTCTGCGGGCTCACCCGGCGCGAAGACGCCGCCCTGGCGCTCTCGCTTGGTGCCGACGCGCTTGGTTTCGTGTGCACACCGGGCCTCTCGCGGAGCGTGGCGCCCAGTGAGATCGGGAGCATCACCCAGGACATCGGAGCCATCGACAAGGCAATACTCGTCTTTAGACAACCATTGATTCACGATGTGATACATGCGATACATCAGTCATGTATCAGTCGGATACAGCTTCACCAGGCCGAGCCTGGCGTGGTCCAAGCGGCGCGACGAGTGGCACAAGTCACGGTCGCGACCGAACCGGGGGAACCGGGCACCGCCCTTCGACCCTCGCTGTGGGACTCGGGCTCCGGGGGCTCCGGCCAGGCGATGGACTGGGAGGCCGTGCTCGGCCGGGGTGCGCCACCGTTCACCTGGATCGCTGGCGGCATCACTCCGGAAAACGTTGCTGAATTGCTGAAATATCGACCCTGGGGCATCGACTTGAGCAGCGGGATCGAGGCGAGCCCCGGCATGAAGGACGCCGGAAAGCTACGTTCCCTGTTCGAGGAGGTGCGTCGGTGAAACCTCGCGTCGGAGCTTTCGGCGAGTATGGCGGGCGGTACGTGCCCGAGCTGCTCGTACCCGCCCTCGATGAGCTCGAGAAGGCGATGCCGCTCTTGCGGGATCCAGCCTTCCGCGGCCAACTCGACGCCGAGCTCGGCACCTGGGCCGGCCGCCCCACGCCGGTCACCCGGTGCGAGCGCTTCGCCCCTGGGGTCACGCTCTACCTCAAGCGCGAAGACCTGCTCCACGGGGGCGCCCACAAGACCAACAACGTCGTGGGGCAGGCGCTGCTCGCTCGCCGCATGGGAAAGACCCGGCTCATCGCCGAGACCGGGGCCGGGCAGCATGGCACCGCCACCGCGATGATCGGCGCCCGGCTCGGCATGGAGGTGGTGATCTACATGGGCGCCACCGACGTGGCGCGCCAGCCGGCCAACGTCACGCGGATGCACGCGCTCGGGGCCACGGTCGTGCCGGTGGCCACTGGCGCTGGCACCCTGAAAGACGCGATCAACGAGGCGCTTCGCGACTGGACCACCAACCTGCGCACGACGCACTACCTCCTGGGCACCGCCTGCGGGCCCCACCCCTTCCCCACGCTGGTGCGCGAGCTGCAGTCGGTGATCGGCCGCGAGGCCCGCGAGTCCTGGCGCCGCGAGCCGGGCGGCCTGCCCGACGTGGTGGTGGCGTGCGTGGGGGGCGGGAGCAACGCTATCGGCATGTTCAACGCCTTCAGACTTGATAAGTCTGTGCGACTGGTGGGCGTCGAGCCGGCCGGTAGGGGGCTCGCCACCGGGCAACACGGTGCCACGCTCATTGCGGGCACGCCCGGCATCCTGCACGGCGCTCGCACCTACATCCTGCAAGACGCCGACGGGCAGATCAAGGAGGCCCACAGCATCAGCGCGGGCCTCGACTACCCGGGCGTGGGCCCGGAGCACGCGATGCTGAAAGACCAGGGACGCGTGGAGTACGTGGCGGTGACCGACGACGAGGCGCTCGCCGCGTTCCGGCAACTCTGCCGCACCGAGGGCATTATTCCCGCCCTCGAGTCGGCACACGCTCTGGCCTGGGTGCTCAAGGAAGACCTCCAGGGCAAGCGCGTCCTGGTGAACTTGTCGGGCCGCGGCGACAAGGACATGGCCATTGTCGAGGAGGCGTCGCGATGCTGAGCGTGTTTCTCCCCATCGGCTGGCCTAATCCAAAGAAGTTCGCGAAGCTCTGCAAGATCGCGGTGGAGAACGGCGCGGGGGCGCTCGAGCTCGGCATCCCCTACTCCGACCCGGTGGCCGACGGCCCGGTGCTCCAGGCGGCCTACCGCGAGGCACTGGCCGAGGGCAGCTCCACCGCCCGCTGTCTCGAGGGCATCGAGAGCGTGGCCGGCCTCGACGTGCCGCTCAACCTCCTGGTGTACGCGAACCTGGTGCACGCCCGGCGTGGGCTTGCTCCAGGGGGCTTCTGCGACGAAGCCAAGAAGGCCGGCGCCCACAGCCTGCTCGTGCCGGACGTGCCGCTGGAAGAGTGCGGCGAGCTGCGCGAGGCCACGCTCAACGCGGGCTTGCAGTACGTGTCGCTGGTCGGCCCCCTCACCTCGCGAGAGCGCCTCGGTCGCATCGCGCGCACCGTCACCGGCTACCTCTACGTGGCCGGCGTGCAGGGCATCACCGGCAACGCGCAGGACCCGGGGCTCGATATCGTGCGAAGCGCGGTCGCGACAGAGCGCCCGGTCTACGTGGGCTTCGGCATCCGCACGCGGGCCCAGGTGGAGGCGGTGCTCGGGGCCGGCGCCGCGAGCGCCATCGTGGGCTCGGCGCTGGTGGAGGTGGGGCACGATGAGAAGCGCTTCGGTCGAATGGTGGCGGAGTTGGCGGGGCGCTGAGGCGCAGGCGACATAGTGGGCGTCATGCTAATCGCGCTCGCGACGATAGCCCTTGCGGAGCCCCATCTCGGGGGAGAACCGCTCCCCTCGAAGGGGGAGTGGGTGGTGGAGCCGGGAACGCTCGTCTGGCCGGTCAACGGCTACGGCGGCAGCGTCGTCCCCGAGCTCTTCGTTGGCTACGGTGCAAGCGAGAAGCTCGACTTTCGCCTCGGCGCTGGCCTCGACGTGCCCGTGTACCACTTCGACGACGGCGGGGTATTCTGGGGCTACACCGACCCCTCGCTCGACCGGGTGGAGCTCCTGGGTCGCCACACCTGGCGCGACGTGGGCAAGGCCAGCTCGGTTTCCCTCGGCCTCCGGGCCGGCGGCGAGAACCTCACCCCGCTCGGGAAGTTCTCGCTGGGACCCGAGGCGGAGTGGCGCTGGCCAAAACCCTGGGGAACCCTAAGTTATCGTATTGCCCTCCTCGTGACGCCCGAGTACTTGCCCTCCTACTGGGGCCTGCTCGACACCGCGATCGGCTTCTCCGTGCCGGTGAAGCGCTCGAGCCTCTTCGTCGACCTCGCGCCCTGGGTAGGCCTCGGGCTGGGCTCCTACGGCAACAGCGGGGCCATCTTCATGCCCTGGCCCGGCTTCACCGCCGACGCTGGCGCATGGGTGCCCACGGGTAAGCGCAGCCAGCTCGCGATGGCCGTGCGCTACGTGGCGGACTGGGGCATGGAGCCCGAGGACTTCCAGCTGTACCTCCGCTGGCGGCTCGCTCTGGGGGGCTAGGGGCGCTACGAGGCGCGCATCCCTGGAGCGCCCGTGTTCGAGAACCCCGAGATCGCCGATAGCCCCGGGCAAGACGTCGCCTCCGTGCGCCTGTGCATCCCGCGCGAGCAGATTCGCGAGGTGATGGGCCCGGGCATCATGGAGATCTTTGGCGTGCTCGGCGCGCAGGGCATCGCCCCGGCCGGGGCCTGGCTCACGCATCACTTCCGGGTCGACCCGGCCCTCTTCGACTTCGAGATCTGCGTGCCCGTGTCGCGACCGGTCGCCGAGCAGGGGCGCGTGAAGCCGGGCAAGCTACGAGCCACCCGTGTGGTCCGGGCCTTGCTGAAGGGTCCCTACGAGCAGCTGAGCACCACCTGGCCCGCATTCATGGCGTGGATCGACGCGCAGGGGCTCCAGAAAGCGGGCGACATGTGGGAGGTGTACGAGGTGGGCCCCGAGTCAGGCCCCGACCCCGCCAGCTACCGCACCACCCTCAACGTGGCGCTGCGAGCCTAGCGGTGGTGCCGGTAAAGGCGGACTTCGCCGCGGGCGCGACGGTGCGTGGCCCGGAGCACTACACCCGTCTCTACCGCGAGAGCGTGGATCACCCGGCGGACTTCTGGGCCCGCGAGGCGAACCGGCTCCTGTGGATGCGCCCCTTCGTGCGGGTGGTGGAGGGCGCCGGTCCCGACGCGCGCTGGTTCGACGGGGGCGCGCTCAACCTCGCCGCCAACTGCCTGGATCGTCACCCAGCGGATAAGGTGGCCTTGATCTGGGCGAAGAACGAGCCCGGCGTGTACGAACGGCTGAGCTTTGGCCAGCTCCTCGACCGCACCTGTCGCATGGCCAACGCGCTCCGTGCACGCGGTGTCCGGCGAGGCGACACGGTGTGCATCTACATGCCGATGACGCCCGACATCGCCGTGGCGATGCTCGCC
>SXON01000027.1 GCA_005778355.1 Pseudomonadota bacterium
AACTGGTTGTCGTCGGACAGCGTGCACGAGGTGCACGGCGACTCGCCAGACTCGGGGGCGAGGTCGGCACAGGCGAGGGCGAGGAAGAGCGCTTGGGTCACAAACTCTTAATTCACCCAAAGAGCCAAAATCGATGTCAAGCACCCGACAAGATGCCGCGGTTAGCGTGTCAGGGCTCAAGTCTCGCGGCCCCGATCCGACACGACTGGCCCGATCAGCCCCCGGAGGGCCGAGCGGTCGGGGGCATGATCGCCCCGCTGGTCGGCGCCGCAGCGACGGTGGGGCGTCGCAAGACATCGAATGATCGCGTGGCCGTGAAGCCGTCGACGTCGCGCGTGGTGACGACGATGACGTTGTTCCCCTCGGTCAGCTCGGCCGTGGCCGTGAAGGGCACCGTGGGCAGGGGCGTCGCGCTCCCACCGCCCCCGACGTACGCCAGCTTGCGCGTGCCCTGGTACACGATCACGTCGCGCACGCCCACCTCGTCGGTGGCCACGCCGGAGAGGGTGATGCTCTCCTCGCCCGCCTGGAGCGTCGGCGCCCGCGTGACCTCGATGCGCGGCGGTTGGCGGAGCTTGCCCTCGGCGGCCTGACCGAGCGTGAAGTCGAGTTGTTCTGTGGCCACCGAGTAGGCGTAGAGCCCCGCCCGGGAGATGGCCGCGTAGTCATAGCGGGTGTTGTCGCGCACGCTGAGCTCGAAGCCCATCTTCGGGTCGGCGGGCTCAGACACGACGCGGAAAGAGAGGATGCCGGCGTGGCTCGCCCCGGCCGCGAGACCCTTCGCCTCGAAACGTGCCTCCTTGAGCTCGACGGCCTTGCCCATCCCGGGAAGCTTGCGCAGGTTGAAGGTCACGTCGCCGCCGGGCCCCTGCCCAGAGTTCTTGAGCGTGTAGTTGAGCTGGATGGTCTCACCCACCTCCACCAGGCCGTCGCCATCGCCGCCCGACTTGTCGTCGAGCGTCCACGACCAGGCGTACTCGGGGAGCGGCGCACTCTCGGTCGCGACATCCACCGTCGACGAGGCGAGCACGCGCTGCGACATGTCGACGAGGTCGAGCCGTACCTGCGCCACCTCGGACGGGTAGCCGCCCGGGATCATCGCCCGCGTCTCGTAGCTGCGGGTGGCGCCGGGCTCGATCCGGCCCAGATAGAACTCGATGCCATCGAGCACGTCGTTCCCGTTGGGAGAGGCGGAGCGAACGAGGGCCTGGCACAGGGGACGGTCGCCGGTATTGCGGACGGTGGCGCGGAGCAGCGTGAGCTTACCGGCCTCCAGGCGATCAGTCTCGTTGGCCGCGCCCAGGGGGACAAAGCCCAGGTCGAGCTCGGCCGAGGCCGCCTCGGGGTTCTCGCACTCCGACCAGTCGATGCCCTGCTGCCCGAAGGCCTGGGTGATGGACTGCGCCTGCTTGCTCGAACGAGTGGCAACCACCTTCTCGGCGGCCACGAGCACGTCGGCGCGGCGCGGGCCGTGGGCGGCCAGCAAGACGTCACGCGCGAGCATCACCTCGAAGTCGCTGCGCACGTCGCGACGATCCGACTTCTGCACGATGTCCGCAGGGTCCTGGGCAAGGTAGCGCAGGGAGTAGACGGGCGGCGTTTCCAGGTTGACGGAGTTCTGGAGGTGCCCCGAGAGGTCGGCCTCGCGCAGGATGTGGTCGCGCGCGAACAAGGAGATCCGCGGCCCCGACATCACGCCGTACTCCTTCAGCTCGCGAGGCGGCGACACGTAGCTGCGCTTGAGTTCGATGTCGGGTGGGATGCCGATCTCCTGGATCGAGTGGTCGCCCGGCGTGAGGTACTGGCGCACGGTCAGCTTGAGGCGGGCGCCGTCGGGCAGGTCCATCAGCTCCTGGACGCTCCCCTTGCCGAAGCTTCGTTCGCCGAGAATCACGGCGCGCTCGGTGTTCTTCAGCGCGCCAGCCACGATCTCGCTGGCACTGGCGCTGTTGCCGCTCATGAGCACCACGATCGGGTAGGCGGGCTCGGTGCCGGAGGCAACGGCCTTCTTCTCCTCGCGCTCCACGCCCGGGGGGCCCACGGTCGCCACGATCACGCCGCTGTTGAGGAACTTGTCGACCACCTTGGTGGCCTGGTCGAGGTAGCCGCCAGGGTTGTCGCGCATGTCGATCACGAGGCCCTTGAGCCCGCCCGCACCGGCCTTCCGGGACAGCGCCGTCAGCTCCGCGTCGAGCTGGCTGTCGACCATCTGGTGGAAGCTCGAGAGCTGCACGTAGCCCACGTTGCCGTCGAGCAGCTCACCCCACACCGCTTCGGGCTTGATCTCAGCGCGCTGGAGCTTCACGTCGCGCGGGAGGTCGAACCCTTCACGCATGATCGTGATGGTGACGTGCGTGCCCGCGGGGCCGCGCATCTTCGAGACGGCCTCCTCGATGTCCATGTTGAAGGTGCCCTCGCCCTCGATCTTGACGATCTTGTCGTCGGGCTTGAGCCCGGCCTTCCAGGCGGGGGTGCCCATCATCGGGTAGTCGATGGTGAGCTCGCCGTTCTGCATCTTGATGGAGATGCCGAGGCCTCCGAAGCTGCCGTCGTTGTCTTCCTGCATCTTCTTGGCCGCCTCAGGCGGCAAAAGGATGGTGTGCGGGTCGAGGGTGCTCAGCATCCCGTTGGTGAACGCGTACTCGATCTCCGGCAGGGTGTAGCTGCCCTTCGGGAGCTGCGTCTCTAGAATCTGGGCCACGCGGCGGGCCTGCTCGACCACGTCGTCCTCGCTGTCGAGCTCGGCGACGGTGAGCACGGTGCTGAAACGGTCGACCTGCACGTGGAGCCGCTCACCCTCGAGCCGGAGCAGCACCTCGGGACACTGGTGCTCCACCGCCTCCAGACCGGCGGCGAACATCTTTTGATAGTCGATCCGCCGGGGATCGACGTAGCGACTCGCTACTTGCTGCACGGAAGGTTCGAGCGCGGCGAGGTCGGCCAGCGTGTAAGCCCCCCGGCCAATTTGCGGCCATCGGCTGGTGAGATCCCGCGACGAAGCACGGGGTTCAAGGGAAGCGACGTAGGTCTGGGCGCTTGCGGCCACGTGGTAGCCAGCGAGCGCCACGACCCCGACGCCTGCGAGCACAAGGAGGTGCCGGATGATTCGCATGCGATCTGCCTCGAAGATAGGGCCCGCCGCTCACGAACGCAAGCGCCCCGGCATAGGCGGGGACAAGTCCTGGCGGATGGCACTCAAGATCACTTGTCCCCACTGCAATCATCCCGTCCGCATCGAGGAGCCCTACCCCCTCCCCGGCGCGGAACGGCAGTGCACGTGCGGCAAACCTCTGGTGATCAGCTACCGCCCGGGGACGATGGAGTTCCTGCGCAGCCGCGGCGCGCACTTCGAGGGCGACGAGGAACGACCGAGCATTCCTCCCTCCTCGGCCGGCGGCACCGCGAGCGTGGCGCTCCCGCCCCAGGCAGCCCGACCGGCCGACGCCACTCCGCCCGCCCCGCGAAAGGTCGCGCCGGTCCCCGTGGCTGCGCCCCCGCCAGCCCCCATGCCCCCGGCGGCGCCAGCAACCGAGCCCACGCCGGCCACGGAACTGGCGATGCCCGCCGGTTCTTCCAGTGGAAAGCAGGGCGCCCCCTCGCGAGCGCCCACGGCCGGCCGCACGCCCATTCCGCCCCGAGAAAAGACCAGCAAGACGAAGGCGCCGCCGCCGAAGAAGGCGGGCGGTCGCCTGTGGCGTTGGACCGCTGGGCTCTTCGCCGGCGGCACCGGCCTCGCGCTCGTGCTCGTCCTGCTCGGCGCGGCCAGCGTGGCCGGGGTGGCGTACTACTACGGTCGCGACCTGCCCTCGGTGGAGGCCCTCGAGGTGTACCGCCCGCCCACGGTGACGGTGGTGTACGACCAGAAGGGTGAGCTGATGGGCGAGATCTACCAGAAGCGCCGATACGTCGTTGAGCTCTCGGCGATGCCGGAGCACCTGCTCGAGGCCTTCATCTCCGCCGAGGATGCCGCCTTCTACGATCACGGCGGCATCGACTACTTCGGGATTGTGCGCGCGGTCGGGCGCAACGCCATGAAGGGCAAGAAGGCGCAGGGCGCGAGCACCATCACCCAGCAGGTGGCCCGCAACTTCCTGCTCACCAACGAGAAGACCTTCACTCGCAAGATCAAGGAAGCGCTCCTCGCAAGGCGGATCGAGTCCACCTTCGAGAAAGACCACATCCTGTACTTGTACTTGAACCAGATCTACCTGGGCTCAGGTGCCTACGGCGTCGAGGCCGCCGCCCGCGTGTACTTCGGCAAGCACGTGGGCGAGCTCGACCTCGCGGAGAGCGCGATGATCGCGGGGCTACCGCAGCGGCCGAGCGACTACAGTCCCCATCGCCACTTCGAGAAAGCCAAGTCGCGACAAGAATACGTTCTCACGCAGATGACCGACAACGGCTACATCGACGCGTCCACTGCCAAGGCGGCGCTCGATCAACCCTTGACGATCGTCGCCCGCAAGAACGAGTTCCTGCTCATGGCGCCGTGGTTCACCGAGCACATCCGCCGAGATCTGGTGTCGAAGTACGGCGAAGAACGTGTGTACAACGATGGACTGGTGGTGCACGCCACCTGCGACCTCGCCCTCCAGCAAGAGGCGCAGCGCGCCGTCACCGCGGGCGTGGGGGATGCCGAGGAGAAGATCGGCGGTTGGCGCGGCGCGAGCGAGCACCTCGAGGGCGCGGCGGTGGCCGAGAAGGTCGAGGCTCTCAGCAAGAAGCTCGGCGAGGTGGTGGAGGGCGAGTGGTACACCGCCGTCGTCACCGAGGTGCAGAAGAAGCACGCCATCGTCGACCTCGGCGGTGTCAAGGGCATCATCCCCCTGTCCTGGACCACCTGGGCACACCCCGTGGCCGAGGGCGAGACCACTTCCCGGCGCCGAATCGACGACCTCAACGTGGCGCTCCGGGCGGGCGACGTCATCACCGTGGAAGTGGAAGCACGCGACTTCCGCAGCACCGACGCGCTCAAGACCTACAAGGAAGCGGGCGACGGCCCCCTGGTGGCGGTTTCCGTCTTCCAGGATCCGCTGATTCAAGGCGCGCTCTGGAGCTACCGCCTGGCCGACGGCGCGGTGCTCGCCATGGTTGGGGGCGTCGACTTCAAGGACACCCAGTTCAATCGCGCCACGCAGGCCGAGCGGCAGGTCGGGTCGACCTTCAAGCCCATCGTCTACGCGGCGGCCATCGAGTCGAAGAAGTTCACCACCGGCACCATCGTCCAGGACGCTCCGCTCATCTACAACACGCTGAAGAATCAGCTGTGGAAGCCAGCGAACTACGGCGAGGATTACCTCGGCGACATCACGCTGCGTCGTGCGCTTGCTCTCTCGCGCAACGTCGTGACCGTGCGCGTGCTCGACGTGATCGGCCTCGACCCGGTCTACCAGCTCGCCCGCAACCTCGGCATCGAGTCGCACATGGACATCGACCTCTCGATGGGCCTCGGCAGCGCCTCGCTCACCATCCCCGAGGTGGCGCGCGCCTACAGCGCCTTCGCCACGGGCGGCCGCAAGGTCGACCCCCACTACATCGAACGGGTGATCGACCGCGATGGCAAGGTGCTGGAGCAGTACACACCTCCCCCCGAGTGGCCGCAGGTGCTCGATCCGGCCGTCGCCGACATCACGCACTGGCTCCTCGTCGAGGTGGCCACCGCCGGTACCGCCGCCAAGTCCTCGCAGCTGGGTCTCCCCCTCGCGGGCAAGACGGGCACGACCAACGAGAACCGCGACGCCTGGTTCGTGGGCTACTCGCCCACGGTCCTCACGGCGGTGTGGGTGGGCTACGACCAGCCCAAGACGCTGGGGGCCACCGCCACCGGCGGTCACACGGCCTTGCCGATCTGGATGGACTACACCCGCAAGGCCGTGCCGAAAGAGGAGGCGGGCCGCTTCTCAGCGCACGGCAACGTGGTGTGGGCTGGGATCGACGAGAGCACGGGGCGGCCCATGACCGGCGGTCGGTCCATGCCCTTCCTCCCCGGGACGGTGCCCGGCGGCGAGGTGGCCGAGGCTGGCCAGAAGACGACCGAAGACATGCTCACCTCGGAGTGGTAGCCGCGATGTTTCTTGCCCTTCTCCTCGCTCCCCTCCTCCTGGTCGGGGGCTGCGAGGACGACACCGAGTCCTACTCGCTCCACTGCGACCTCGGCACGCCCGTCCTGTACCCAACCTCGGCGGCGCCAGGGCAGACGGTCACCGCGACCGCACGCTCGCTCACCAGCGTGCAAGACACGGTGGTGCGGGTGGGAGCCACCGACGCCATCGTGAGCGACGTGCAGCGACCCGGCTGCGACAGCTGCGACCAGTGTCGCGAGAAGAGCCAGTGTACCAGCTGCGACGACTGCGATGAGTGCGCGGCTGACTGTGCCGAGTGCGTAGAGAGCGTGGTCTTCGCGGTGCCGATGCTCGGCGACGGGAGCTACGGCGTGAGCATCACCAACGTGCATGGCCAGTCGCCGACGGCCACGCTGCTCGTCGAGCGCAACGGCAGCGCGGACACCGGCGATACCGGCGACGACGACTCGGGGGACTGATTCAGCCGCCCGGTGGTGCTTGACTCGTCAAGCACACCCATCGACTACCGCTGAAATAACGACGCCGCCGAGCTGGGCTCGACGGCGTCGCGAGCTACGGACGGGTTGCCCCGGCCGCAGCGTGCGAAGGCGCGGCTACTTGGAAACGCGCTCGCGCAGGGTCTTCCCGGCCTTGAAGTAGGCGTACTTCTTGGCGGTGATGCTGATCTTCTTGCCGTTCGCCGGGTTGGTACCCGTGCGGGCCGCGCGGCTCTTGCTGCCGAAGGTGCCGAAGCCCGGGATGGTGACCTTGCGGCCCGCATCGAGCTCGGTGGCGATGATGCCCTTGCCCTTGTCGGCGCTGAAGATGGCGTTGAGGACCTCGCCCGCCTTGGCCTGGGACAGGCCGGTGTTCTTGGCGAGCTTCGCGATCATCTCCTTCTTATTCATGAGCAACTCCACGTGGTTTGGGGGGACGGATTGGTTGACCGGGCTCACGATAGGCGACCGCGAGTCGGCAACGCAGAAGTAGCAAAAACGATCTGCGGGCGCAAGGGGATTGACCCCACGAAGATGGGCCTAGCGCCTAGGTTGCCGACCCATTCACCCCCTAGGAACGGATCGCAAAATTCCAAAATCGCAATTATTTCAATGACTTAGAAACGCAAATTTCCAAGATCGCGATGCACACGACATCCGCGCAACGCGGTCGCGACGCCAACTCGCGCCGTTGGGTCGTCAAGACAAGCGCCGATACGGTAATCTTCCATACAATGAATCGTCGGCACGCCGTCGCTTGCGAAGAGGCCGATGCCCGGCTACAAGTCGCGGTCCCTCCCCTCCCCCCGGAGCACGCCTGATGCTCGCCATCGCCCTCCTCGCCGCCACCCCCTACGCCGAGGCCGGCGGCTTCGGCCTACTGGGCACCGGTGGCATGCACACCGACCGCCTGTACTACTATCAGGAGAACGCCATCGGGGAATACACCCAGATGGAACCGGTCAATCAGCTGAACCCCAATGCGGGCGGCGGCGTCGAGCTGATCGTGGGCGACAAGGACTACAAGATCAACGGCCTGTTTCGGCTCTACTACGAGCTCGACTGGCCGGTGGTCGCCCCCTCGGGCGACTACACCTACAACCTCCGCACCGACGAAGGTCGCCACGTGGGCGTGATCGACGCCGGCTTGCAGTTCGGCGTGATTGGCGAACCCGAGGCCCTCCAGGGCGTGATCGTCGGCCTTATCGGTGCCGGCTTCCTCACCAGCGACCAGACCGAGTTCGCGCAGGCGCAGGTCGGCATCGGCGGCACCTACACGATCGCCCGCCACCTGCAGTTCCATGCCGAGGCCACCGGCGGGGCACGCTATCGCAAGCGCCTCTACCCGCTGGTGAGCGGCACCGCGGGCGTGCGCTACCTCTTCGACTAGCCTTCTTCCCGGGCTTCCCCCTTGCTTCTGCTCCTCGGCTGCGCCTTCTTCGAGTCGCGGCAGGACTGGAGCACGCAGGTTGAGCCGGGCGGGCCCTGCTACGACTTCAACCTGGAAGACGGCCTCGACCGCGCCGACACGGCCGAGATGCACGCCATCTACGCCTGTCTCGACCGGCAGGGCACGCTCCGGGCGCTGTCTCGACTCGACGCGGCCATCGATGCGCCCGTGCGAGGTGGCGTCGCTGGGTTGCGCCTCCTCGACGCGGCCGACGCCCTGGTCGACGGGTCGAGCGAGCTCTCCCTCGCGGGCCTGCTCGACAGCGCGTTGGCGACTGGCAGCGATCCCGAGGATCTCCGCGCCGTGGCTGGGCTGCTCCTCGAACTGGCCTACGCCAGTCCTGCCGAGGAGCTCGGCCACACCGTGTCGATCAACAGCGGCAGCGCGCTCGAGGCCGGCCTCATCGTCCCCCTGAGCGACACCCTCGGCGCCGTGGCCACCGCGCTCCTCGACGCCGACCTGGCCCCGCTCGGCCCCGTCTCCGACGCCCTTCGGAGCGACGACACCCCGCGGCTGCTCTGGACCTTGGTCCTCTTGCCCGATGCCCCCGATGAGGGCCTCGCCGCCCTGCTCGCCGACTGGCCGGCGCTCATGGCCGACGTGCTCGGCGAGGTGGTCGACACGAGCAACGACCGCAATGGGGGCCCCACCGGCGACAGCCTGCGCGACTTTCTCTCGGCGGCGATGGCCGAGGACGCGCTGGTGGCCATCGGCAGCGCCGCCACGCCGATCCTCCAGGGCAACTACGAGCGCGACGCGATCGAGGACTGGGTGATCGAGGAGCACGAGTCCGGACGGCTCGCCGAGCTCGACGACGGCGTCTCGTACCTGGCCTCGGTCGACAGCGCCGGCGACTCGCTCGACGACGGTGAAGACAGCGCGCTCGTCGCGCTCTTGCGGCTCTTCCGCAACGGCAACCAGTCCATCGACTGCGAGCTCGACGCCATCCTCTTCGACGTCACCTGGAGCCTCGGGAACCTCTCCGTGGAGATCCTCGAGCAGATCGCCAATCTCGACCCCGACAGCGCCAGCGACGGTGTCGACATCCTCGGCGACGCCCTCGGCTACCCGCTCACCGACGCGATCCTCGGCGCGGTGGCCGACAGCGGCATCTGCCCGGTGATCGACGCGCAGATGGTGAGCGACCTCCAGGCCATCGACCGGCTCAGCGACCCCTCGTCCGAGGCGCTCTTGCGCTCGCTCATCGGCTTTCTCTCGGCCACCGAGGCGCAGATCCCTGCCGTGGTCGACACGGCCTCCGCCCTCCACAACCACCAGCTGGTCGAGCCCCTGGAGGAGCTGCTGCGCGACCTCGACCACACGGAGCTGCTGGAGCGCGCGCTCGACGCCGCCCCAGGCATCGTGTCGCCCGACGATCGGCAGGCCACGACGGCCTTCCCCACGAATGTCGAACCCGCCGACCTCGACCTGTACTTCGATCTCGTCATCGTCGCGACCGACCCCAACACGGTGGCCGCGCTCTCCCCGGCGATGAACGCGGTGGTGGCGCAGCCATCCACGTGGACCGCCGCGCAGAACCTCCGCAGGCTCCTGCTCGCGGGTAACGACACGGAAACGGCGCAGTTGCTCGACCGCGCGCGCACCCTGCTCGACGCCGACCCGCAGCTGGAAGCGCTCCCCGCCCTCGCTGATCGTCTCGATGATGGCGCGCTGGTGACACCCGCCCTGGAGGTGCTCGAGTCGAGCACGGTGCGAGCGGCCATCACCGACACCGAGCTGAGCAACGAGGGGCTCGTGCCGTGGCTAGGTCGGCTCTACGCCGGGGGCACGCTCGACGTGTTGCTAGATACGCTGGCCCTCGTCCAGGATCTCATGGGAGGCGACGATGTCTGACTCTGCGTGGGCCACGGCGCCCGAGCCCCCCCGGGGCACGCCGCACGCCTACGGCCCGAACGTCACGCTGCACGGCGAGCCGTGGCCACTGACTCTATTGTCGCGACTCGGCAGTCCTGACGTGCAGCAGCCCGAGGTGGGCCGCCTCGCCACTCGGCTATTCGAGTACCTGTTCACCCGCGTGGCGAGCGCCGAGTTGGCCGCCGTCGCCACGCGCGTGCCCACGCGCATGACCGCCAAACACCCCGACTGTGCCTACGAGGGACTGGTGATCCCGCGCGACCAGCGCGTGGTGGTGGTCGACGTCGCGCGGGCCGGCATCCTGTCCTCGCAGCTCTTCTACGACCGCTTCAACGAGTTGCTCGACCCCGTCGGCGTCCGGCAGGACCACATGTTCGTGTCTCGCGTCACCAACGAGTCGGGGAGCGTCACCGGAAGCGCGGTGGCGGGCGCGAAGATCGGGGGCACGGTCGACGGGGCGGTCCTCGTCATTCCCGACCCCATGGGCGCCACCGGCGGATCCCTCTGCGAGGTGCTCGATCACTACCTCCGCGCCGGTTTTGGTCGACCGGCGCGCGTGGTGTTCGTTCACCTCATCGTCACCCCGGAGTACGTGCGCAACGTGCACGCCCGCCATCCGGAGGTGCACATCCACGCGATCCGCCTCGACCGCGCATTTTCCTCGGGTCGCGCCCTCGCTGCCGCGCCGGGTACGATCCCGGCCGAGGAGTCGGGCCTCGACGACCACCAGTACATCGTCCCCGGCGCTGGCGGCCTCGGCGAAGTCCTCAACAACTCCTGGGTATAAGCACCATGTCGGCCACGCTCCGTCCCCTGATCCCTGCCGAACGCATCGCCGCGCGCATCGCCGAGATGGGCCAGGAGATCCGGGCAGACAATCCCGACTGCGCCATCACCGTGATTGGCGTGCTCAAGGGCAGCTTCCTATTCCTCGCCGATCTCGTCCGGGCGATTCCCGGCGATGTCCGTGTGGAGTTCCTCGGCGTGGCGAGCTACCACGGGGGCACCTCGTCCTCGGGCGCGGTGCAGATTACGCAAGACCTGCGCGCCAGCATCGAGGGACAGGCCTGCCTGATCGTCGAAGACATCGTCGATACCGGCCTCACCATGGACTACCTCCTGCGCACCTTGCAGGTGCGAGGGCCGAGCTCGATCCGGGTGGCATCGCTGCTCGACAAGCCGAGCAACCGCGAGATCGACGTTCGTGTGGACTACGTGGGCTTCACCATCCCCGACGAGTTCGTCGTCGGCTACGGCCTCGACCTCGGCGAGCTGTACCGCAACCTGCCGTACGTCGCGGTGTACGAGCCATGAACCTCGTTTCTACCGCCGGGGCGCCGTCGGCCATCGGGCCCTACAGCCAGGCCATCGTGCACGAGGGTCTGGTGTACTGCTCGGGACAGATTGCGCTCGACCCCGCGACCGGCGAGGTCGTGGCGGGCGGCGTGGCCGAGCAAACGGAGCGCGCACTCGACAATCTCTTCGCCGTGCTCCACGCGGCGGGCTCCGATGCCCAGCACGTGCTCAAGACGACGGTCTACCTCCGCGACATGAGCGACTTCGCCGCAATGAACACCGTCTACGCGCGACGCTTCGGCGAGGGGCGTCCGGCGCGGGCCACCGTAGCCGTGGCGGGACTGCCGCGCGACGTGCGGGTGGAGATCGACGCGATCGCCGCGGTCTCGCGTTAGCCGCACGGGCTCATGTTCGGACAGACCCCGCTCGTACTCGTCGAAACCCCGGAAGTCCTGGCTGACTGCGTGTCGGCCCTGTCGCGAGCGAGGGTGATCGGCGTCGACACCGAGTCCGACAGCATGCACCACTACCGTGAGAAGGTGTGCCTGGTGCAGGTGTCCGACCTGCACACCGACTACGTGATCGACCCTCTTGCCGTCGACCTGGCGCCGCTCGGTAGCGTGCTTGCAAGTCGCGACATCGTGAAGGTGTTCCACGGCGCCGACTACGACGTAGTCTGTCTCAAGCGCGACTTCGGCTTCGAGATGCGCAACATCTTCGACACGATGATCGCCTCTCAGTTCCTCGGCCTGCCCCGCATCGGCCTCGCCGACCTGGTGGGCACCTGGTGGGGCGTCGAGCTCGACAAGAAGTGGCAGCGACACGACTGGGCCGAGCGGCCACTGCAAGACGAGCACCTGGAGTACGCGCGAGGCGACAGCCACTGGCTCCCGGCGCTGCGCGACATCCTCGTGCGGCGACTCACCCAGGTGGGTCGCCTCGAGCACGTCCTGGAGGAGTGCGGGATCGTGGAGGCGCGCGAGTGGGTACGCCCGCGTAACGATCCCGGCGAGTTCTGGCGGGTGAAGGGCTCCAAGCAGCTCGACCCCACGGGACAGCGCGTGCTTCGAGCGCTCTTTGCCTGGCGCGACGGGGTGGCGGCCGAGGCCGACCGGCCAGTGTACCGGGTCCTGCCCGAGGAGATCTTGCTGGAGCTCGCCCAGCGTCGTCCCGAGAGCACTGACGCGCTGGCTGCCGCCTTTCGTCGTAATGCACCCTTCGTTCGGCGCTTCGGCCCCGAGCTGGTCGATGCCGTCGTGGCCGGGCTCGCCGACACCGAGCCCCTGCCCGAGCCGCCCGAGCGCGAACCCCGCGTGGAGGGCGGCTTGCGGGGACCGCGGGCAGAGCGACTGATGGCCGCGCTCAAAGCCTGGCGCAACACCGAAGTGGAGGCGCGGGGCCTCCCGCCCGTGGCCGTCGCGAGCAACTCATTGCTCAAAAACCTCACCCGGCAGGCGCCCCGCACGCGCGAAGAGGTCGAGTCTGTCGACGAGATCCGGGCGTGGCAGAAGTCGCTCTACGGCGGCACCTGGGTGGAGATCGTCAACGACGTGCTGGGCCGCGATGAATCGGCCGCCGACGCCAACGGGGCCCCGCCCGCGCGGCGGCGACGTCGACGGGGACCCCGAGCGGCGGCGGTCAGTGCGGCCGAGCCGGTCGAATAACGCTGCGGACGAGGGCGCCGCGCGATAAGTTCTCGCGATGATCTGGCTCCTCCTCGGCTGCCCCTCCGACGACAAGGAACCCACCGGCAACGGCGACTCCGGCCCGCTCGACGCGGTCGACGAGACGGCGCCGACGCTGGAGCTACTGGCGCCCGACGACGGCGCGACCATCCGAGGTAGCTACACGCTGCGTGCCAAGGTGTACGACGCGGGCGGCGTCGCGGGCCTCGACTTCGTGGTCGACAACGTGGTGATGGGCAGCGTCACCGCCGCGCCCTGGGAGCTCGCGGTCGACACCAGCACGCTGGTCAACGGCGAGCACCTGGTGGGCGTCGTCGCCACCGACACGGCCGGCAACCTCGCCAACGTGAGCAGCCTGGTGCTGGTCCAGAACGGCGACGTCGACCCCGACCGCGTTGAACTGCTCTCGCCGGAGGAGGGCGACGTCCTCTGCGGCGACACCCCCATCGCCGCCTACACCGCCGAGCCGGAGGCCATCCTCACCGTGCTCATCGACGGCGTGGAGAAGTGGTCGGAGTCCATCCCGCCCTACGCCTGGACCTGGGACACCACCGCGCGCGACGACGGTGCGCACGACGTGGCCGTCCAGGCCGCCTTCCCCGACGGCACCACCGTGGTCGACCGGGTGCGCGTGAGCATCGACAACACCCAGGAAAAGTGCAAGGAAGAACCGTTCATCACCATCACCAGCCCGGCGCACTTGTCGACGGTCACCGAAGACACGGTGGTGGAGGCCAACGCCTACGACGACAAGGCGGTGGAGCAGGTGAAGTTCGCGGTCGACGGCGTGGAGGCCGCGATCATCGGCACCGAGCCCTTCAGCTTCGCATGGCCGATCGATAGCGTGAGCGACGGCGCCCACGTGATCAGCGCCACCGCCATCGACAGCAACGACAAGCGCACCGAGGCGCGCGTGCTCGTGTACGTCGACCAGGCCGCCCCTGCGGTCACCATCACCTCTCCCACCCGCGGCGAGAACGTCAACGGCATCGTGCCCGTGCTCGTCGAGGCCACCGACGCGGTGGGGGTTGACTTCGTCACCGCTTCCGTGGGTGGCGTGTCCCTCGGCGTCGACACCGAGGCGCCGTACGAGTTCGCGTGGGACGCCAGCGCCGAGAGGGTCGGCGAGTACACCATCGAGGTCATCGCCGAGGATGCCGCAGGGAACCAGGGCACCGCCTCGGTGAAGGTCGACGTCGACATGCCCCCGGAGGTCGAGTGGGACCAGCCCCTCGACGGCGACTACGTGGCCGGCACCACCACGCTCATCGTCAGTGTCGACGACGACACCTCGGTGGAAGGCGTCATCTTCGACGTCGACCACTTCGACCTCGGCCAGGACACGCGCTCCCCCTTCCGGGTGAACTGGTCGTCGTGCAGCGCGGGCTCCGGCGTGCACACGCTCGGCGCCACCGCGATCGACGAGTCCGGAAACAGCACGCGCGCCGAGATCGACGTCATCGTCGATCAGGCCCTCGACGCCGAGTTCGTCAGCACCCTGGGCACCGTCGACGCCACCGAAGACGTGGCGATCTACGCCACTGACGACGAGACAGTCGCGACGGTGAGCTTCGACGTCGACGGCACTACCCTCGCGACGGTGACCGCGGGCGACGCGGCCCCTGGCGACTGCGACCTCGCCTGCGACGAGCTCTGCACCCGCTACGAGAGCACCCTCGACTTCACGAGCTTCGCCGCGGGCACCCACACCCTGAGTGTCACGGTGGAAAACGCCATCGGCGAGACCACCACCGTCACCGACGACTTCACGGTCAACACCGATCGCGACGGCGACGGCGGCGCCGCCACCGGCTGGGGCGGCGACGACTGCGACGACGACGACGCGACCGTCTACCTCGGCGCCCCCGAGCTCTGCGATGGGCTCGACAACGACTGCGACGCGAACGTCGACGAGGACTACGACGTCGATGCCGACGGCTACTTCAGCGAGGCGCTCTGTACATCGGGCGACGACTGCGACGACACCGATCCCGCCGTCAACCCAGCAGCGGCCGACACCTGCGACGGCGTCGACAACGACTGCGACACCTTCATCGACGCGGTGTCGGGCGTCGTGACCGACAACAGCGAGTTTGGCGTGGGCAGCGTCACGCTCACCTACTCGGGCGCCTTCTACGGCAACGTGTACACCGCCTCGGAAGACATGACCCTCGAGCGCTTCAGTGTCTACATGGACCCGGGCTCGAGCCCGTCGTCTTTCCGGGTCTTCGAGGCCGACGAGAGCGACGGCACCTACACGCTCATCGCCAGCGTATCGACCGGTACCAGCGGCGTGGACGGCTGGTACAGCTCAGGCTCCCTCGATGCGCCACTCTCGGCCGGGAAGTTGTACCTCGTGGGCGTGGGCGCCTCCGGTTCGCTGGAGCACTACCAGGACCGTAGCCCCACCTTCGGCGAGGACATCAACCTCACCCCCGTCGGCTACATCGCCTACACGGGGGGCTACCAGCCGAGCAGCGTCGACACCGACCCCGCCACCACGACCCTGCTCTACCAGGACCTCTACGTCACCTACGTCGACGGCGCCGACCGCGACGACGATGCCGACGGCATGAACGAGAGCTGCGGCGACTGCGACGACGACGACGCCACCAGCTACGACGCGGCCACGGAGGCCTGCGACGGGGTCGACAACGATTGCGACGGCACCGTGCCGAGCGACGAGGCCGACGCCGACGCCGACGCCGAGATGGAGTGCGCGGGCGACTGCGACGACGCCGACGCCAGCCGCTACTCCACCTCGCTCGAGTACTGCGACGGTGTCGACAATGACTGCGACGAGGTCGTGGGCGACGACGAGCTCGACGCGGATGCCGACGGCGTGTACGCCTGTGTGGACTGCTCCAGCGGCGCCTGCGTGGCCGACTGCGACGACACCGACCCGCTCGTCACCAACCCCACCTGGTACGCCGACGCCGACGGCGACGGCTACGGCGACGACAGCACGGCCACGACCGACTGCCCGGTGCCCACCAGCTACGTGCGCGTGGGCGGCGACTGCGACGAGGCCGACGCCACGGTCAACCCCGGCGCCACCGACGACTGCGACGCCATCGACAACGACTGCAGTGGCGCGGCCGACGAGAGCAGCGATGCCGACGGCGACGGCTACGGCGACTGCCTCGACTGCGACGAGAGCAGCATCGACGTGAACCCGGCCGCGGAGGAGGTGTGCGGCGACGACATCGACAACGACTGCGACGGCGTGTCGGAGGGTTGCCAGCTTTCCGGGAGCTACCTCGCCCCGCGCGCCGACTACGTGCTCACCGGCGTGGATGGCAGCGACTACTTCGGCTTCGCCGCCGCAGCGGACGACTTCGACGGTGATGGCTACGTCGATATCCTCGGCGGCGCCTACGGAAACGGCGACTCGGCGTCGAACGCGGGCACGGCCTACCTCATCGAGGGCCCCTTCTCGTCCGACGTCAACATGGGCGACAGCGGCCCGGTGGCGATGTACGGCGAGACCTCGAGCGACGTCGCAGCGCAGGACATCGCGGCCGGACAGGACTACGACAGTGACGGCCTGCCCGATGCCATCGTGTCGGCCTACGGCGACGACGACGGTGGCAGCACCGCGGGCGCGGTCTACGTCATCCCGGGCACCAACTTCGCCGCCGGCTCGCTCGCCAGCCTCGGCTACAAGCTCGTGGGCGAGGACTCGCAAGACAACTTCGGCATCGGCCTCGCCGCCGGCGGCGACCTCACTGGCGACGGCCTCGCCGACGTGATCGTCGGTGCTTCCGGCGACGACAGCGGCGCCTCCGCCGCCGGGGCCGTCTACGTCTTCGCCGGCCCCATCGCCGCCGACGCCGACGCGAGCACCGCGACGGTCAAGCTCACCGGCGCGCGGTCGAGCGACGCCATGGGCTCGGGCAGCATCGCCGGCGACGCCGACCTCGACGGCGACGGGCAAGTCGACCTCGTCGTGGGCGTCGACGACGCCGACGACGGGGGCTCGGCCTCGGGCACGGTGTTCGTGTTCTACGGGCCGCTCGCCTCGGGCGGCGTGGCCACGGCCGACCTGAGCTTCACCGGCGACGCCACGAGCGACGCCTTCGGCATCGCGCTCGCGCTGATCGGCGACACCAACGACGACGGCCTGGCCGAGATCCTCGCGGGCGCCTCGGGCAACGACTCCGGCGGGAGCACCTCCGGCAAGGCGTACCTGATTGCGGGCACCGCGGCCTCCGGCGACGCCGGGAGCGTGGCCTTTGCCACCTTCGTCGGCGAGACCAGCGGCGACTACGCCGGCCTCGCGGTCACCAGCCCCGGCGACCTCGACGAGAACGGCAGCGCCGACGTCCTGGTGGGCGCCTACGCGGGCGACGGCTACTCGGCCAGCACCGGCGTGGCCTACCTGCTCTACGGCCCCTTCTCGGGCGAGACCGACCTGTCCAACGCCGACGCCACGTTTGATGGCACCGGCGCCGAGTCGATGGGCCGCTTCGTGGCACCGAGCGGCGACGTCGACGGCGACGGCCAGCTCGACGTGATGGTGAGCGCGCCGGACAACGACACCTGGGGCTCGAGCGCGGGGGCGATCTACCTGTTTAGCGGCGCGCCGTAGTGGTGTTGGCGGGGGGAGAGGGCCCGGAGGCGCCCTCTCCCCCTAC
The DNA here is from genome assembly GCA_005778355.1 of Pseudomonadota bacterium. Lineage (GTDB taxonomy): Bacteria > Myxococcota_A > UBA796 > UBA796 > SXON01 > SXON01. The sequence continues at coordinate 17,503 of SXON01000027.1, forward strand.
CGCGCCATGCCCTTCGGCCTCCAAGCCCAGCTTCACGGCGCGCTTGTCGCGCGCCTCCAGCCGGCGGGCTGCGTTCGCTCGCGCCCTTATCGGGCACGCGGCCCGCTGGGCCGACGCTCTCTCCGCGTCGCCTTCGGCGACCGCTTTCCGGTCTCCGGCGGCGTGCGCGCACGTAGCGCGCACGCCGTGGCGCTCTCCCCCTCACCCGTGACACTCCCCGGCGGCCAACGGTGCGAAACCCGGCGGCCCGGGCCGCGAGCAGACCGGAGCGCGAGAGGGCGGAAGCCCTCCCCTCCCGAAGCAGGTGCGTAAACTTTTTCGCACCTCCCCCTAGCGGTTCGACCGACCAGTCAGTATCTTTGGGGCATGATCACCCGCCGCCAAGTCCTCGCCGCCACCGCCGCCGTCACCACCCTCGGCGCGGGGGGTGTGCTCGCGCACTTGCCTGCACCCGCGCCCGGGCGGAAGTTGTTCTCTGCGGCCGAGGTCGACGTCGTCGCCGCGCTGGCCGAGGCATTCTTCCCGGTGGGCAATCCCATCGGGGTGGTCGGCAACGCCGTCGACGTGGCGACCGAGCTGGATCGCCTGCTCGTCGATGACCTCGACCACGTGGTGGCGCCGGTGTTCCGCCACCTTCTGCGCGGTATCGAGTACGGCAGCCTGGCGACCCACGGGGCGCGTTTCTCGGCGCTTGAGCCCCTCGCTCGAGAGGAGGTGCTCGCCGATTGGGCCGAGCCGGGCAACGTCCCGCGCCGCATGGCCTACGAGGTGCTGAAGACCTGCGTGGGCTGGGCCTACTTCAACGCGCCGCAAGTCCGCGCCGCGCTCGGCTGGGAAGCCGAGTGCCACGCTGGCGCCGCGTAGGGCCGGGTCGTGACCCCCTTTGTCCCCGGCAAGCGCGGGGTGGCCGACTACGCCCTGGACGAGCGCGTGGAGGTCGACGTCGTCGTCATCGGCTCGGGCGCTGGCGGCACCGCCACGGCGGCCGCCCTCGCCGAGCGCGGCAAGACCGTCGCCGTGGTGGAGGCCGGGAGCCACTGGCAGCCGAGCTCCTTCAAGCACTCGGCCACCTGGGCCTGGCGCCACCTGTACGATGGCCGCGGGACGAGGGCCACGCAGGGCAACGCGGTGATGGTGCTCCCTGGCGGCCGGGGCGTCGGCGGCAGCACGCTCATCAACAGCGCCATCTGTTTCCGCACGCCCGACTCGGTGCTCGCCAGCTGGCGTCACGATCACGGGTGCACCGACTTCGATCAAGTCTGGATGAACCAGTGTTTCGACCGCATCTGGCAACGGCTGGGCGTGTCGGTCAATCCCGTGGAAGTCCAGCGCGACAACAACCTCATCTTCAAGCGCGGCGCCGACGCGCTCGGCCTGCGAGGCGACTGGCTGGCGCGCGCGGCGCCCGCCTGCGTGGGCTGCGGTTCCTGCCAGCAGGGCTGCAACATCGGCGCCAAACAGAGCGGCGACCGCACCTTCCTCGCCGATGCCCTCGCCACGGGCCTCGTCACCGCCATGGGCGATTGCCGAGTGGAGCAGGTCGAGGAAGGCGGGGGCGTGGTCGTGCGCGGGGTCACCCTCGACCCGACGAGCGACACGCCACGCGGGCGTTTCGAGGTGCGCGCGCAGCACGTCGTGCTCGCGGCGGGTGCCGTCGGTACCCCGCGGCTCTTGCTCGAGAACGGGCTCGGCCAGGGCCCCATCGGCGAGAACCTGCATGTTCACCCCACCGCCGCCACGCTGGCGCGTTTCCCCCACGACATCAAGCCCTGGACGGGCGTCACCCAGGGCTACTACGTCGACCAGTGGGAGAAGGGCTTCCTCCTTCAGGTCTTCACGGCCCCGCCCGACCAGGCCTGGGTCAGCGTGCCCCTGCCGCCGTCGCAAGCGGTACAATGGATGGCCGACCTGCGACGTTGCGCAATGGCCGGCGCCGTGGTTCACGACGAGGACTCGGTCGGCCAGGTCACCACGGGCGGGCTCTGGTATTGGCTCGGTGATCGCGACCGGCGCGTGCTGCTCGAGGCGATGCGCACCAAGGCGCGAATCTACTTCGCGGCCGGCGCCGAGGCCGTCGTCACCGGCATCCACGGCGTGGCCGTCATCGAGCGCCCGGAAGACATCGACGCCGCCATCACCGACGACATCCCCGCCCACCAGATCGGCATGTACGCGTCCCACCCGATGGGCACGTGCCGGATGGGTGCCGACTCGTCCCTTGCCGTGGTCGCGCCCAGCGGGCGACTTCACGGGCACGACCACATCTGGCTGGCCGACGCCTCGGTTTTCCCCACCTCCCTCGGCGTCAACCCACAGGTCACCGTCTACGCGATCGGCCTCACCGTCGGGCGCAACGTGGCCATGTCCTGAGGGTGGCGGGCGTCCAGGCGGGAGGGTATGCGCGCGGCCCCTCTCAAGGAGCCCGAGCATGTCCACCAAGGCCACCAACATCACCTGGCACGGCGCCAACGTCACCAACGAGGAACGCCAGCAGGCGGTCGGCCAGAAGGGCGCCGTCGTCTGGCTCACCGGGCTCAGCGCCTCGGGCAAGAGCACCATCGCCCGTCGCGCCGAACAGATGCTGCTCGAGCGTGGCTTCAATGCCTACGTGCTCGACGGCGACAACCTCCGCTTCGGCCTCAACAAGGACCTCGGCTTCTCCCC
>SXON01000241.1 GCA_005778355.1 Pseudomonadota bacterium
CAGCAATGGGATACACCCTACAACCTTTACCACCAGCCCGCGAATCGCTTTGTCGCCGACTTCATCGGCCAGGGTGTCCTGCTTCCGGGCGAAGTTCTGAACAGCCGCCAGGTCGAAATCGAACTCGGCGTACTCGAAGGCAGGGTCGATGGCGATTGCAGCGAGGAAGGCGGTTGCACGCAATGCGAGCTCGGCTGTCGTGTCGATGTACTGATCCGGCCGGATGACATCATCCATGACGATGCCAGCCTGTTGATGGCAGAAGTCGAGCGCAAGGCGTTTCGCGGTGCAGACTTCCTCTACACCCTCAAGTTGCCGGGCGGACAGCGCGTTCTGGCGCAGGTCGATTCGCACCACAATCACGCCCTGGGTGAAAAGATCGGCATCCGCCTCGGCGTTGACCATGTCGTCGCATTCCGAAAATAGTCCGCCTGACGTACCCCCGTTGATCGCCGGCCTTCTCAGGCGAGAGGCTTATCCGCATCCGGCCGCAGCGGCGATCGGCGCCGTCGGCGCGATGCCGAGCGAAGCCGAGGCGCGACCGGAACCCCCGGCGCTGAGCGACAGCCTCCCCGAGGAGAGCTCGCCCGAGGCGTCGCCGGGTGACGATGCCTCGGCCGACGCGTACGAAAGCGACATCACGACGTCCGACGACGGCTTCGGCGGCGGCTACATGCCGAGCGACGTCGACGTGATCGGCGGCGGCTGGGACCAGCCTGCGACGGACACGGAGTCCACCGAGGACGAGGCGACGGACGGGAAGGCCTAGTCAAAACTCCGCAGCGCCGCCCGGAGCTTCTCGCCCACGCCGCCGCCGTTGTCGTGGCCCACGATGTCATCGCCGTGCCCCGGGATGATGCGCGTGAGGCCATCGGCCGCCGCCAGCCGCTCGAGGTGAGCCCGGGTGTCGGCCTTCTTCGAAACCATGAACCACCGCATGAAGCGGGGAGACGAGAACTGGCCCGTCGGGTGGAGCAAGAAGCCGAAAACGCCCGACATCGGCGGCATGTTCAGCAAGACGTCGCAGTACACCTGCGTCACGCCGTTGTCGGAGGTCACCTCGATGACCCCCTCGCGCTCCTTCATGCCCTCGATGTGGGTGATGCGGACGGTGTCGTCCTGGGGCGCATCCGCGAAACTACCCGTGATCTCGGTGGCTTTTTTAGCCGCGCCGATCGCCCGCCCCGGCGCGTAGACCTTGGCCTTGGGGTAGCGCTCGTGCATGATGCGCGCATCTTGCCGGTGGAAGGCGTTCGGCACCAGGATCGCGGCCACCTCGCCCCACTGATCGATCTTCGCCATGAGCTCATCCTCCAAGGCGATGGCGTTGTTGATCACGACGCGGCCGTCGCGAAGGCGCGCGAGGGTCATCGCGCGTCGCGTGCCGCCCGACATCTTCCCCTCCACGCGCCAGAGATTGGGCGCCAGCTCATCGAGGGGCTTGTGCGGCAGGACAGTCCACTTCGTGTAGCCAACGGCCATCTTGACTCCGGGGGGCGCACAAGCTAACCGCGCCGCGCTCGTGGGAATCCGCCCGCGAAGCGCTCACGCCGGTCGGCCCCCGAGAGGGAGCCCGTCCCGCCCCGTGGTGCTCCACCGTTCCCAGAGGGAGCGGAGAGTCGGGTCGAGGCGCCGGCGGTCGTCCAACCACGAACCTCGAGTCTCACACAATGTCCGTCTCTCTTCGCGATCTTCTCGACGCTGGCGTTCACTTCGGCCACCAGACCCGCCGCTGGAACCCCCGCATGCGCCCGTTCATCTACAGCCAGAAGAACGGCGTGCACATCATCGACATCCAGCAGACCGCCACCTCGCTGGTCAAGGCCTGCGCCTACGTGCAGTCCCTCGCCTCGCGCGGCCAGGCCGTGCTCTTCGTCGGCACCAAGCGCGCCGCGCGCGACATCCTCGCCGAGGAAGCCAAGCGCGGCTCGATGTTCTACGTCAACGAGCGCTGGCTCGGCGGCACCCTCACCAACTGGGAAACCGTCAAGAAGAGCATCGACCGCCTCAACTTCCTCATCAAGTCGCGCAACGAAGGTCGTTTCGACGCGCTCACCAAGAAGGAAGCGCTCCAGCTCAACCGCCAGATCGAGAAGATGGAGAAGTCGCTCGGCGGCATCAAGGACCTCAAGGGCCTCCCGGCGGCGCTCTTCGTGATTGATCCCAAGAAGGAGCACATCGCGGTCGAGGAGGCCAACAAGCTCGGCATCCCCGTGGTGGCGCTGTGCGACACCAACTGCGATCCCGACGGCATCGACTACGTCATCCCCGGCAACGACGACGCGATCAAGAGCATCAAGCTCTTCACCGGCGCCATCGCCGACGCGTGCGCCGCCGGCGCCAACGCCGGTCGCGCCGAGGCCGCCGCCACCACCCGCTACGCGGACGACGACGGTGCGGTTGAAATCGTCCGCCGCAGCTCCCCCGCCGCGGCCGAAGAGCCGGTCGACAACAAGTAGAAAGAGTAGGAGGATCCTATGGCTTCGATGGAGCAAATCAAGGAGCTGCGCGAGCGCACCGGCGCCGGCAGGCTCGACTGCAAGAAGGCGCTGTCTGAGAACAGCGACGACGTGCAGAAGGCGATCGACTGGCTGCGCGCCAAGGGCATCGCCTCCGCCGCCAAGAAGGCGAGCCGCGCGGCCGCCGAGGGCGTGGTCGAGTGCTACATCCACGCGGGCGGCAAGATCGGCGTCATGGTCGAGCTCAACTGCGAGACCGACTTCGTGGCGATGAACGAGGGCTTCAAGGGCCTCGCTCGCGAGATTGCGATGCACATCGCCGCCTCCGCCCCCGAGTACACCCGCCGCGAGGACGTGCCCGCCGCCGCTTTCGAGCGCGAGAAGGCCATCCAGATCGAGAAGACCATGGCCGAGGGCAAGCCCCAGGCCATCGCCGAGAAGATCGTGATCGGCCGCATGTCCAAGTGGTACGAGGATGTCTGCCTGCTCGACCAGAAGTGGTTCAAGGACGACGCCAAGACGGTCGACCAGGTGGTCAAGGAAGCCACCTCGACCATCGGCGAGAACATCCAGGTTCGCCGTTTCTCCCGCTTCGTCATGGGCGAGGGCTTGCAGAAGAAGTCCGATGACTTCGCGGCCGAGGTTGCCAAGCAGGCTGGGTTGGCCTGAGAGGCTATAGGCTCTAGGCCTTAGGCTGTAGGTTGGAGGCGGCACGTTTGGCGATGTCGTCTCCTCCCACGCCGCTGGGATAGGGGCGCCCCTCCCGTGGCCACTCGCAAGTCACTGTTCGCGCTTCTGGTCCCGGTGGGCTTGCTCGCCGGGGGCTACGCCGCGTGGCGCTACCAGCGTGGCGTCCAGCCGGAGACGGCGCACGCGGCGCCGCTCGCTACCATCCCGGCGACGGTCGCTCCCGTGGAGACGGGGGAGTGGCTGGCCGCGCATTTCAAGCACCCGGTGGCCGCGCAGGGACCACCGCCGGCGGGCGCCACCGAGATCGAGGCGTCTCTGCGCCCCGAGGCCTGCGGTGCCTGCCACGTGCAGCAATACGCGGACTGGAAGGCCAGCTGGCACGCGCTCGGGATGGGTCCGGGCCTTTTCGGCCAGTTCCCGTTGCTGTCGGCCGACGACCGCGCCCGGTGCGAGCGTTGCCACGCACCGCTCGCCGAGCAGGCCGGTAACGACGAGCTCGGGGCCGAGGGTCTCACGTGCGCGGGGTGCCACGTGCGTGAGCACGTGCGCTACGGCCCTCCGAAAGACACAGCGCCGATCGAGGGCGCCCCTCACCACGGCTTCGTCGCGCGGGATGAGTTCAGGTCCGCGGCCTTCTGCGTGAGCTGCCACGACTTCCGGCCCACGTCCTCGCCGGTGGAGGGCAAGCTGATTCAGGAAACGACGGAGGAGTGGCGTCGCACCCAGGCCGCGGCGGACGGGAAGACCTGCCAGGCCTGTCACATGCCGGGCGGGCGCCACCTCTGGAAGGGGATCCACGACCCCGACATGGTGAAACAGGCCTTCGACGCTGACGCACGCTTCATCAGCGACGGCCTGCGCCTCGTCGGCAAACTGGTGGTCACCGCCACCGGGGCCGGCCACCGTTTCCCCACCTACGTCACCCCCGAGGTGTGGCTGCGGGTCGATCAGGTGGATGCCGACGGCCTCGCGATCGAGGGCACGCGCGTCGAGGCGGTGATCGGTCGCCGGGTGAACATCCCGGAACGAAGCGAGTTGTTCGACACTCGACTCCTACCGGGTGAGTCAAAGACCCTGCTCTACGACGATGCGTTGCACCCCGAGTCGCGGGCCATCGTCGCGAAGGTGGAGGTGTGGCCCGACGCGGCGTACGAGCGCGTGTACGAGGGCTACCTCGACGATGACTGGGGCAACGCCACGCTTATTGCCGAGGCACTGGCCAACGGCAAATCAGCGCGATTCGTGGCCTGGGAAGAGCGCGTGGAACTCCCCGAGTGAGGCGCCCTAGCGGCGACGAACGCGCAAGGGGATGGGCTCGGGGGCCGGCGTCCGGGGGCCGAACAACGCGTCGAGCGCCTCCTCGACCTGTTGCCGAATGCGCTCCCACGCGCCCTTCTCGGGCGGAGGCGGGGGCCGGGTCTTGGCTTCCTTGTCGGACATGGTCGCCTCTCGCGGGACTCGCTGTTTGGAACGATAGCACCCCCATCGGCATTCCGCGGGTGGCCTGATGGCGAGATGGTCGCTCGGTCTTTGGCTCGCGCTCGCTTTGTACGCGTTGCTCGCCGCGACCAGCGGTCGCGCCGTGGGATTCGTGGGCGAGGTCGATATCGGCTGGGCGCTGCGCGAGCCCCCCATGGTGATCTCGTCCTGGGAGCGTGACGCCGAGGTGTCGCGACTCGGACCGCTGGAGGCGCGGGCTACGCGCCCCGTGGAGGGGCTCCGCGTCGGCACGCTCTACCTGCCGCTCGCCATCAACAGCTACACCGGCGGTGCGGCTGACTGGCCGGGGCGCGCGGCAAGTTTCGTGGGGGGCCGTGCGGCCGGCGTGGCCATGCACCTCGCGCTGGGCGCGCTTTTGCTCGTCCTGGCCCACCGATTCCTGCGGTTCCACGGGACCGCGACGTCCGCCGGCGCGGTGGCACTCGTGCTCGCGACCGACTGGTGTTTTGTCTTCTTCAAGCGCGTGCTCGGCGGCACCGAAATACTCCTCCAGGCGGCGGGGCTCCTGGTGTTGTGGTCGTTGTGGAGTCGACGCTGGAAGGGAGGCCGGCACGGGACGATCGCCTTGGCGCTGGGCGTCGGTCTCGGGCTGGGCGCCAAGATTACCTTCGTCGCGACGCTGGTCGCCTTCGGTGTGGCGGCGCTCGCCACCCGCTGGGACCGTCCCAACGTGCGTCCTCCGGAGCCGGTCCGCTGGTGGGTGCTCGCCCTTCTCCCGGCGGTCTGCCTGGCCCCGCTCCTCGTCGCCGCCCTACACCACGCCCTGCTGGTTGAACCGGTCCCCTCGCACGACACCCTCACGCTGCAGGCCGAGCGCCTCGCCCTCGGCGCCACGCTGGGCCGCGAGGCGCTGGCCAACCTCGGGCGTTTCCTGAGCAACCCGCTCGACTGGCTCGCCGACGCCTGGGGTACCGAGCCCACCGGCGCCTTCGACCCGCTGCGCGCCCTCGGCCTCGCCGTCGCCCTCTTTGGGACCTTCATCGAGTGGCGAAGTCCCACGCGCTCCCCTTCGGCGGCGCTGCTGCGTTTCCTCAGCATCTTCGTTCCGTCGCAACTGGCGCTCTTGTTCCTCGCCAACCGCGACCTGCATCACCTCGCGCAGGCCACCGTCCCCCTGGCGTGCTGGGCGGCGCTCGGCGCCGACCGCGTGGCCGCGACCCTCTACCCGCCGCGCTCCATCCTCCGCGCGCTGGCCACCGCGATCTTCATCTCGCCGCTCCTCTGGGCGGGCGCGGCGCAGCTTCGCGCCACCGACCCCGTCGTCAACACGGCCCGCTCCGCGTTGTTTCGTGCCTCGGGACAGGATGCCCTCTTCGACCTCTGTCGCGAGCACGACGTGCAGAAGCTCGTCACCACCAGCTACGAGCTCTACGGACTCATCGAGCAGGGTTGCCCCGGTGTCGCGGTGGTTCACGGCTGGGGTGCGGTGGCCCGCAAAGAAAGAAACATCGACGCCCTGCGACGCGTCGCGAGCGGCGGGCACTACCTCAAGGTGCGTGGCAGTGCCCCGTTCGTGTACGACTGGCGCCCCGACGGCCTCGGCGAGCCGGTAGCCGCCCTCTCCGACGGCAGGGTGGTATGGGCGGAGCTGTACCGCATCGAGTAGGATTCGCCCGCGATGTTGTGGATCAGCGCCGTCCTTGCCTACGAGCCGGTTCCCGAAGCGGTGGCGGTGTCGGTGTCTTCGGGCGGGCTCGACCGCCTCGCCGGGGCGCTGGGCGACGTGCTCCCCGAGTCCTTCACCATCGGCGCCCTCGGCGGGGAGTTCGCGTGCGACGAGGCCGATCCCACGGCCACGCTGGTGTTCAGCATCGACGGGCTCGACGTGCTCTTGCACATGGACGACCTGCGGATCGTCCCCTCGAGTGGGCGACTCGACATCGCGCTGTACGGCAGCATCGACAGCACGGCGACGACGTTGAGCGCAACCGGCTCCTGCCCGCCGCTCACCGAGCTGAGCGAGGTTTGCGGCGTGCAGTTGGGCACGACGCCGCTCGAGGCGCACTTCTCGATGTCCATGTCGCTGGTCGACGGCGTGGTCGATGCCACGGTCAACGAGATCAGTGTGACGCTCGGCGCGATCACCAACCCGGTGAGCGATTGTACCGTCGCGAGCGCCATTGGCACGCTGCTGGGACAGAACCCGTACGCGCTGACCGATCTCTTGCAGTCGCAGATCGACCCTTCGCTGGCCGACCTCGCACCCTCCCTGGAGAGCTCCGTGGAGGAAGCGTTGGCGGGCCTCGTGATCGAGACCAGCATCGACGTGAGCAGCGCGACCGTGGGCCTCGCCGTGGCGCCCACCGCCATCGACATCGATGAGGACGGGCTCACCCTGGTGCTCGGCGGCACCGTGACCGGGGGCCAGCCCTCTGACTGTGTGCCTAGGGCGAGTCCACCGGTCCCCGACAGCGACCTCCCGATCCTCGACGGCAACGGCCCGGGCGACCTCGAGTACGACGTCGCGGCCGTGGTGGGGAAAGACTTCGCCGACCAGGTGCTCTTCGCCGTGTACGAGGCCGGCGGCCTCTGCATCGACGCCAGCGCGCTCGCGGGGATCACGCTCGACAGTTCCCTCTTCGGAAGCGTTTTCGGCGAAGAGTGGTCGTCTCTCTTCCCGGAATCCGTGCCCGTTGCGCTCATCGTGCAGCCCTCCGCCGCGCCCACCCTGCGCTTCGAGGAGGACGGTGCGCCGGTGCGCCTCGACCTCAACGGCCTTGGTCTCCGCGCCTTCGCCGAGCTCGACGGACGTGAGACGCGGGTCTTTTCCATCGCCATGGACGGCGAGATCGGCATCGACCTCGCCTTCGCCGATGGCGCGCTCACCCCGGCGCTCTTGCTCGACACCGAGGCGCTCGGGCTCCGGGAGGAGGACCACGAGCTCCTGGGCGAGGGCTACGCCGAGGGGCTCGCCTCCCTCCTCCCCACCATCCTCGAGGCGGCGCTCCCGGCCGATCTGCTGCCTAGCTTTGCCCTGCCCAGCTGGCAGGGCATCGGGGTGGAGCACATCTTCTTCATTCCCGTGTCGGGCGGAGAGTGGCTAGGGGCCTGGGTGGTGCTCGATGTCGATGACGTCGAGCCGCTCGAGGTAGCCGGGTGCGAGGGGGGCACCCTCGGGTGCGATGGCGAGTCGACGGCCGAGTTCGACATCGAGTCGGTGCTCGGCTGCTCCGAGGAGAGTGGTTGCGCCGGGACCGAGGGCTGCTCTGAGGGCTGCTCGGGCGAAGGCTCGGGGTGTACCACCATTCCGGTGCGCCCATTCCTTCTCGGTGCGGCGCTCGCTCTCGGTGTGCTCAGGCGCCGACGTTGAGCGGGACCACCAGCGAGGGAAGCTCCGCCCGGCTGGTTCAACTGTGCGCGGCCTACTTTAGCTTCTACGTCATCACCGGCGTGAGCGTGAAGTACTTCACAGGGCCGGCTGAGAAGGGCTACCCGGGCCTGCAGGACGTGGAGTTCCTCGCCTACTCCACGCTGGGTGGCAGCCTCGTTTGCCTCGTGGTCATCTTCGCGCGCGGCTGGAACCGGACCCCGGAGGATGCGCCGCGTCGCGACGTGGCAGGTGCCTCCGTGCCGGCGGCGTGGACCTTCATCCTGCCCTCGGGCCTCTGCACGGCCGTGGTGATTCCCACGACCACGCTGATGTACATGCTTCCCATCTCGGTGATGGTGGCGATGGTGATCATGCGCGCGAGCGTCATTGTCATCAGCCGCGCGGTCGACGAGATCCAGGCGAGACAGGGCATCCTCAAGCGACGCCCGTTCTGGCAGGAGGAGGTGGCCGTCTTCTTCGCCCTCGCGGCGGCGGGGACCAACCTCTTCCTCGTGTCGCCGGGCGACTTTGACTTCGTGGAGAACCCGCTCGCGATGGCGATCCTCGGCGCGTACATCCTCGCCTACGCGCTGCGCATCTACATCATGAACTACTTCAAGAACGCCGGCATGGCTGGAAAGGCCGACAACCGATGGTTCTTCGCAGTGGAGCAGATCGCGGCCAGTGGCGTTCTTGTGGTCGCGACGGTGGCAGCACTGGTGCTCGCGGCGCGGGACGGCGCGCCGGAGGCGCTGGGACAGTTCTCGGCGGCGTTCTTGTCGCCCGGCGAACACGCGCCGACGGCGGTGCTTGCGGGGGCCGGCTACGGCATGGTGGCCTTCTTCTCGGTCTTCATCTTCATGTTCAAGGGACGCACCGCGACCTTCGCGGGTCTCGTCAACCGGCTCACTTCCCTCGTGGCCGGCACGGCGGCAACCGTCGTCTCCTACTACGCATTCGGTGGCAAGTTCCCGAAGCCCACCGACTGGGCCTCGCTCGGCCTCATCCTCGTGGCCGTGGGCTTCCTCGCCGCGGCGGAGCAACGACGGGCACGCCCGGCTTGACGTTCAGCCGGGTCATCCCCGACTCGGATCCACGCCTTACTCCTCGCCGTCCGCCTCCGCCTCCGCTTGGGCGACCAGGAGCGCCCGGCGTTGGCGGAGGGCCTCCAGATACTCAGCGTTTCCGCCCTGCGCCTCGGCTTTTTCGATGGCGGCGTCGACCGACGCGATGTTGGACACGAATAGCTCGCGCCGCTTCTCGGTGGCAGCCGCGTCGAGTGCCGCGAGTCGGTCGCGCTTCTCGATCTGCTCGGGCGTTGGCTCGCGCTGGGCAGGCGGGGGCGCTGCATTTTCCGACCGCGGCTGGGCGACGCGCCGCACCGCCACGGGTGACGGGCTGGCAGGTTGGGGAGCTGCGGCCGCCGCGTCGTCGTCGTCGCCGGGCCAGAGCAGCACCGTCCCCGCAACGGCCAGCGCAATTGCGGCGAGGATGGCAAGGGGTCGCTTCATCCGGGCTCCTTGGACGCAAAGGCGGCGCGAGGCAGGGGACCCTCGCGCCGCCATGGTAGCACTCGCCTGGGTCCTACTTCTTCCCGGTGCTGGTCTTCGCCGCGGTGCTGACGATCGTGCCGCCCTGCGCACCGGTGATGAGCCCCGCGGAGCGCGCCGCGTTCCTCGCGTGCGCGACGCAGCTCACGTACTGGCCGTGTTTGGTCCAGCTCGTGGCGGTGCCACAAGTGAGGTCGATGTACTGGGTGCCGGAACAGCCCTGCGCGTTGATCAGCGAGGCAAGCGAGGTGCCGGGGCAGAGGTCGGAGCCATCGGCCACGGCGTCGGCGTCGTCGTCGCCATCGCGCGCGTCACCCAGGCCGTCCACATCAAAGTCCACCTGGCTCGCGTTCGCAACGACCGCGCAGTTGTCGGCGGCGTCGCCCGTGCCGTCGATGTCGTCGTCGTCGTCGCAGGCGTCGCCCTGTCCGTCGGACTCGTTGTCGGCCTGGTCGACGTTGGCGACGCTCACGCAGTTGTCGTAGTCGTCGATGGTGCCATCCTGGTCGCCGTCGGCCTCGCAGACGTCCCCGATGCCGTCGATGTCAACGTCGGACTGGTCGGCGTTCGCGTCCACTGGGCAGTTGTCGTCGTCGCCGCAGACGAGGTCCTCGTCGCTGTCGCCGGTGATGTCGTTCCCCCAGCAGAGGTCGTTGTGGTCGCAGACCTGGTCGCCGTCGGCATCGGCATCGTTTTCCACCGAGCCGAGGCAGGTGTCGTTGACGTCGCAGACGAGGTCGTAATCGTCGTCAGTGTCCAGCGGGTCGGTCGGGCACACGTCGCTGTTGTCGCCAGTACCGTCGCCGTCGGTGTCCGCCCACTCGCTCGTGTTGAAGGGGAACGCGTCGTCCGCATCCACCACGCTGTCGCCATCGTCATCGTCGTCGCAGGCGTCACCAGCCGAGTCACCGTCGAAGTTCTTCTGGAACACGTTGGAAGCGTCCGGGCAGTTGTCACAGGCGTCGCCGAGCGTGTCGTCGTCGGCGTCGTTCTGCGGATCGATCGGGCAGATGTCGCACTCGCTGCCGTCGCCGGGGCCGTCCGGGATACCGTCGTCGTCGGCGTCGAGGGCGTCTGACCAGCCGAGGCAGAGGTCCACGTCATCGGCCACGCCGTCGCCGTCCCAGTCGTCGTCGCAGACGTCGCCGATCGTGTCGTCGTCGAAGTCGGCCTGATCGGCGTTGTCGGCCGTCGGGCAGTTGTCCTCGCTGGCGCAATAGCCGTCGACGTCGCCGTCGTTGGGGTTGTCGACGGGGCAGATGTCGGAAGCATCGACCACGCCGTCGCCGTCTGTGTCTTCACAGGCATCACCTGCGGTGCCGCCGTCGCCGTTCGCCTGGTTGGCGTTCGCTACCGTGGGGCAATTGTCGGTGGCATCGGTGACGCCGTCTCTGTCGGCATCCACGTTGCAGGTCTGGGAGGCGATGTTGCTCGTAGAGATGTACTCCGGCGTCGTGCTGCCGGGCCGGTAAAACCAGCTGGATCGATTTGCGTTGCAGCAGAGCTCGAAGCCCACCGACTGGATGTGGTGAAGGCCCGGGGTGCTGATGTTGGCCTGCAAGGGGATCCGGCTGGCCTCTCCGGCGATGCTGTCCACTCGCACGCTGTCGACCCAGAGCCCCGCGCCGTAGCCAAAGTCGCCCAAGATGTTGAGCTGCCACGTGCCCGCGCTGGGGATGCACACGTAGAGGTCGAGGTACTGGCTGTCCGCCGTGACCTGGTTCTCCAGCGTCGACGGCGAGGACACGTAGTAGCCGCTGCCCGTTTGCACCAGCGAGACCAGCGTCTCGAGCGACTCGGTTCCCCGGTAGTCGTAGCTCCGGTTGGAGCGATGGATCGTGATCGGTCCCGTGAACGCGGCAGACGACACGAGGGAACTGCCGACGAGGAGGGACAACAAACGAATCGAGCGCTGCAGCGAGACTCCGGTGGGGGGGGAGGGCGCCGGTCGGCCGACCGACGGTCGCCGTGGACCACAGGCGGGGACGGGAGCGGGCGCCGCCCGCGGCTGGGGCACAGCCGCAGGTCCGCTCGACCGTTCCACGCCCGGGGCGGACAGATCGGAACTGCCTGCCTCGCAGCATGGGAGTTGAGCAGCGCGGGGGGGGGCGGTCCACGGGGCAGCGTTGTCGCTCGGAACCCTCAGGCCCATGCGTGGCGCCCTCCAGGACGCTCCGACGGGGCGAAGGGGACGGTCTTGGCGGCGCAGAATGACGAAGGACGCGGATAATATCGTCGGCCGCGGCGGCGAGAGCCCCGCTAATGGGGCGCCGTTCAGTGCGGCGACTGAGGTCGCCCGTCTCGGGCCAGCGTTGGAGGGGGGCCGGTGTCCTCACTGCGAGAAGATGCCATGCCGGGGGCGTGCGAGCGTCGAGCGCCGTCGACCGGGCCGACCGAAGGCTAGAGGCTGGCCACCCGCGCGTCGAGCTGCGCCGAGAGGTCCTTCACGGTCGCCTGGAAATCGGCCATGCCATCGGCGGGAAGGTTGCGACGCAGGGTGCCGTGGTAGTCGACCGGGTCGACGACGCGGCTGCCCTTCTCGAGCTGGTAGTGCAGGTGCGGTCCTGTGGAGCGCCCGGTGTTGCCGGTCTTGCCGAGCAGCTCGCCGGCCACGACGGCCTGGCCTTCCTTGACGGCGTCCTCGTTGAGGTGGAGGAACTTGGCGAGCGTGCCGTCGTTGAAACGCAGCTCCACGCAGTTGCCGTTGGCGGCATGGTTCCAGTTCACCCGGGTGACCTTGCCCGCGCGAGGGGCGACGATCTCGGTGCCGATAGGCGTCTTGAAGTCCATGCCCTCGTGCGTGGGGCGGTCGCGCAAGAGCGAGGAAATTTGCTCATAGTCGCCGAGAGGGCCGTCGATCAGGCGGCGCGGGAGCTCCACGCCGTCGCTCGACCAGTAGGAGGGGAAGCGGTCGCCTGCGGCCTGGTAGCGGTAGGCGTCGACAAGACGCTCGTTTGCCGTCCCCGGCTGCAGAGAGAGGCGCGCCGCGAGCACCAGCGGCTCGGCGCCTTCCTTGTCCTCGAACAGCACTTCCACGCGGTCGCCCTTGTGGAGGTCGCGACGCAGGTCCACGTCCCAGACGAAAAGACGTGCGTAGACCGCGGACAGCGCGGCCGGGGAGCTGGCCTCGGCCCCCTGGAAGGTGGCGGAGAGCGAAGAGCTGACCGCGCCGCTGAACACCTTGGTGCCGGCCTTGGCGGCCACGCCCTTGGGCTCGGGAAGCGGTGGGACAAGCTCCGGCGGCACCGCGCTGTTGCTCAGCTCGGTGGCCTCGCCGACGGGCATCACGGCGGCGGCCGCCATCGCCTCCGGGGCAGGCGTGTCGGCGGTGACGGTGGCGGGCTCGTCGTCGAGGCGCAGCACCAGCATGGTGTTGAGCACGACGCTCGTGCCGAGAAGCCCGTAGAGAAGCCAAGGGCGGCCGAGAGGGGGGTTCTTCAGGAACTCGGGGATCATGGGAAACCTACGGGGAGGAGCAGCAGGTGGGCGGGGCAGCAGGGGGTCCGTACACGTTCACACGCGACCTCTGGACGTGTCAAGACATCGCGCGAAAAAATGTTCATGTGCTGCATGAGCGATCGACCTGTTCGCCCCGCGATCGACCCGATCGTTGGGCCCGCACCTACCCTGAGCTTGCGCACGGAGGTAAAACGCTCGGCATGCTCTGGATCGTCCCGCTGATTCTCGCGGCCCCCGGCGACTTGGCGCCGGGCGCGCAGGAGCTCGACGCGGCCGAGCTTCGCCTTGGCGAGCTGCGCGCGGCCACCGAGGCCGCCGGCACGGCCACGCTGCGCTTGCAGGCGGCGTGGACCGAGTGGGCGTCGGCGAAGGGGAGCCCTTGCGACGATCACGACCGCCTGTCGCTTGGCTGGCGCATCGAGCGTTTCGGCGCCGCGTGGCGGGAGGCATCCCAGGCCCTCCGCGCACAGGCGTCCAGGGTGCGGAGCCTGCGCGCGGCGTCGACCGTGGCGCCGCTGGTCGACGAGGCGCGGGGTCGTCGAATCGGCGAGGCGCTGTCTGCGGCCGACGAGCAAGCGTTGGCCTTCTTGCAGGCGAGCGCGTGGCAGGTGGCCTACGTGCGACCCGTCCTGGGTGCCTGCCCGTTGGCGGGGGAGGGGCTCGACCGCGGACTCGCCGTGGCCCCACTGCCCGCCCGTGGCGAGGCGGCACGGCCGGTGGCGGTCTTGGCGCGTGGCTCCGGATTCGTCTGCCCCGGTGCCATCCCGGCCGACGACGCGGTGGTGCTCGTGGCCGCGGAGCTGGGCCAGGCCGCGCGGGCGTGCTGGGCGGCCGACGCCACCTGCGCGTGTGAGGTGGGCGAGGTGTTTCCGGGCGCCGTGCTCGGGCCACCCGTCGTCGAGGGCACGGGCGAGCCGCCGCCTGGATAGTCGGCGCCCCTCGGGAGCGTCTCATGCCTCACGTCCACGGCGGCCGCCTCGTCGCCGACACCCTCCAGAAGGAAGGTGTCAGCCATGTTTTCACGCTGTGCGGCGGTCACATCCAGCATATCTATGATGGCTGTCTCGACCATGGCATCCGGGTGGTCGACTTCCGCCACGAGCAGAGCGCCGGTCCCGCCGCCGAGGGCTGGGCCCGCGCCACCGGCAAGCCCGGCGTGGCGCGGGTGACGGCGGGGCCCGGCGTCACCGACGCGGTGACCGCCGCCGCCAACGCGATGCGCGGTGGCACGCCGATGATCCTCATCGGTGGACAGGGCCCGCGCTTCTTCTCCGGCATGGGCTCCTTGCAGGAGATGGACCACGTCACGCTCATGCGCTCCATCACCAAGTGGTCGGTGACGGTCCCCGAGACGCGTCGCATCCCCGACTTCATGGCGATGGCTTTCCGCAAGGCCACGACTGGTGTTCCCGGGCCGGTGTTCCTCGAGATGCCGCTCGACGTCCTGATGAACATGGAGCGAACCGAAGACCTGCACTGGCCGGAGAATTACCGCACCGAGTCGGTGGCCGGCGGCGACCCGGCGGCCATTCTGCGGGCGGCCGACCTCCTGTCCCACGCCGAGCGACCGGTCGCGCTCGTCGGTACGCAATGGTGGTGGTCGCCCTACCGTGACGCGATCCACGCCTTCGCGGAACGCTATGACCTGCCTACGTTTCTCAACGGTGGGGCACGCGGCGCGCTCAGGCCCGACGACCCGCGCTTCTTCCGCCTCTGTCGCAACAAGGCCCTCGGCAACGCCGACCTCATCGTGGTGTTCGGCACGCCCTGGGACTTCCGTCTCAACTACGGCAACGACATCCACCCGGCCACGAAGGTGATCCACGTCGACCTCGACCCCGACGTGATCGGCCACAACCGGGGGGCCGACGTGGGCCTCGTCGGCGACACCGGGCTCATCATGCGGCAGCTCGCCGAGGCGGGGCGTCGATCGAGCAACGACTGGGTGGCGACGGTGCGGAGCTTCGAAGAGGCACGCTACGCGAAGATGGTGGCCGAGATGAACAGCGACGCGATCCCGGTCAACCCGCTGCGCTTCAGCAAGGAGCTCGCCGCCGCGATGCCGCGCGACAGCACGGTGGTTTGCGACGGGGGTGACATCGTGGGCACGGCCGCCAAGGTGGTCGACGTGTGGAGCCCAGGGCACTGGATGGACCCGGGTCCTCTCGGCACCCTTGGCGTCGGCCCCTCGTTCGCGATGGCGGCGAAGCTCGCCCGTCCCGACGAGCCGGTGTTCGTGATCTACGGCGACGGCAGCTTCGGCCTCAATGGCATGGAGTACGAGGCCGCCGCCCGCCAGAAGATCCCCTTCGTGGGCGTGATGGGGAACGACGGCGCATGGACCCAGATCCGCCGGGGACAAACCCAGCTCTTCGGCCACGAGCGGGCCCCGGCCACCGGGCTCGAGTTCACTCGCTACGACCTCATGGTCGAGGCCCTCGGCGGCCACGGCGAGCACGTGGTGTCTCCCGACCAGATCCGCCCCGCGATCGACCGCGCGCTCGCCAGTGGAAAGCCGGCCCTGGTCAACGTGAGGATTGGGAGCTCGTCCTTCAGGGAAGGGGCGATCTCGGTCTGAGCGGCGCGAGGGCCGAGATCGCCGGGAGCGACGCGGCGCGAGGGGGCTATCTCGGTCTAGGCCTTGGCGAGCCTCAGCAAGGCCGCCACCTCGCGCCTGAGCCTCACCACCTCGTCGGCGTAGAAAGCATGGGTTCGCGTTGTGGAGTTGCGCGCCTGGTGCTTCCTTAGGGCGAGCGTCGTGACCGAGCGAATGTACTGCGCCTTCGGGATGCCGCCCGGCACCCATCCGCCGCGGCTCCGCGCGAAGTAGCTGCCGATCGCCTTGGCGTGCGCGAGGGGCAGCAGTCCCGACTGCACCTCGTCGGCCAGCTCCCGCCGGATGGTGGCTCGCTCGTCCCACAGGGCGAACTGGAACACGATGAACAGGACCACAAACTCGACCATGAACAGGAAGAAATTCACCCAGGTGAGGGCCTCGAGCTCGAAGACCTCGCCCGCCGTAAGCATCCCGTTCCAAAGCGCGTGCATGCCCATCGCGGCGCCGAAGCCGATCGGCAGGGCGGCCAGCTTCCAGCCCCAGCCGCGGAAACGCGCGAAGCCGAGCATAGCGCCCACGCAGGCGGTGGCGCAGGCGTGCATCACCGCGCTGAAGAAGGTGCGCACCACCACGGTAAATAGCCAACCGGCCACGTCGCCCGAGCCCGCTACCGTGACGAAGTAGAGGAAGTTCTCGGTCATCCCGAAGCCGAGGCCGGCCGCCGCCCCGTACACGAAGCCGTCGGTGGCGTTGTCGAAGTGTCGCGACAGCATCACCGCGAAGAGCACCGCCGCCTTGGTGGGTTCCTCCACCACTGGCGCGATCAAGACGGCGCTGTACTGGTTGGCGAGGTCTGGGCCGAGGGCCATCGAGAGCGGGATGGCCATCGCCACGCTGCCGATCATCGCGAACACGACGCCGCCGATGGCGCCCCAGGCGAAGGTGAGTAGGAACAACCAGAGAGGTTCGCGGTCGTGCCGGTCGAGGAACCAGACCGTGAACAAGAACGCGAGCATCGGCACCGTGGCCGCGAAGGCCGACAACAACGCGAGGACAAAGAACAACGGCGGCTCCGGCTCCGGCCAAGCTACCGCGCCACGCGTGAGCCGGGCCACTTGCCCGGGGCGCCACCGCGGCTAGGCTTGCGACCGGAGAATCACCATGGGTCTCATCGACCGCATCAAGCGCCGCCTCCCCGTCGTGGGCCAGGGCGCGCCGAAGCCCACCCCCACCGTGCCCACCTACAAGACCGTGTCGCGACCGGAACCAAAGGAGGAGACGCCTTCGTCCCCCCGCGGCGCTCGCCCGGCCCGGGAGTACATCGACGAGGTGGTGAAGCAGAACGCGGTGGTGATCTTCATGAAGGGCACCCCGCAGTCGCCGGCGTGCGGCTTCTCCGCCTCCGCCTCGAGCATTCTCTCGACCCACGGCGTGCCCTACTTCAGCTTCGACGTGTACGGCGATCCCGACGTTCGCGAGGGGGTGAAGGATTTCAGCAACTGGCCCACCATCCCGCAGATCTTCATCTCCGGCGAGTTCGTGGGCGGCGCCGACATCCTCAAGACTCTCGAAGACGCCGGCGAGCTCAAGGCGATGCTGGAGAACGCGAAGGTGACCGCGTAGGGGCGGCGCGGGAGGAGGGAGTAGGGCCGGGCGCAGGCCGGGCGCGTGCCCGGTGGCGCGGCTCGGCGGTAGGCGACGGTCGTCTTGTCGCACCGCGGTCGTGTCGCTTGGGCGGCTGCCCTCGGCGAGTCCACCGGGCGCGGGTCCGAGAGGCCTTCCGCGCTGCCACTGCGATCGTCTGCGGGCCAGGCGCGGCTGACTGCAACAGTGCGCGTGCCATGCCCCCTTGGATGCGAGTCGCCGCCAGCCATGCCCCGGCGGATGCGAATCCATGGTGACCGTCGCCGCTTTTCCCCGGTGATGCTGCCGTGAGCGTACCGAGCGCCCACGCGTCAACGCCGGTTCTTCACGGATCCACCGCGTCGCGACCTTCGGCACCGTCGCTCGCGCCCTCGGGCTTTCTCATTTCACTAGGCTTGGCCTGGAGGATCTCGCATTTAGGAGGGCTTGGCCGGCCGCACTCGCCGTTCGAGTGCCAGCTCGGTCGCTCAGCTCCCCGGTCGCCCGGCGCGCCGCTGTGCCTCGGGCGGGTACGGGCAGTGCCGACAGCCCTTGCCGCAGCAGAATCCGCGGTCGCCGAGGTACTTCGCGGTCATCACGAACAGGCCAGTGAGCGGGTCGATGTAGCCGGGCTGGCCGTGCTGGGCGGCGAGGTCGTGGGCGGCGAGTTGACGGGGATCAAGAGGCATCGCTGGGGAGTCGCCGGGTAACGAGGGGGAGCAGGAGCAAGCCAGGGACGGCGAGCGCCGCTGTGAGCGCGAAGTAGCCGGCATAGCCGAGCTCCGCCGCGCCGACGCCGGAGAGACTCCCGGCCACGGTGCGGGTGAGGCCGGCGACGGACGACAGGATGGCGAAGCGAGTGGCCGTTTGCTCGTGCCCACAGGCGCGCATGAGGATCGCCATCATGGGCGCGGTGCCGAGTCCGGATGTGAAGGACTCGAACACGCCCGCGCCGACGACGATCCCCGGCTCGGGAAGCACGGCCACGCCGGCGTAGACGAGGTTCGAGGAGAGTGCGAGCACGCCAAGCACCAGCCCCGCGCGGAGCACGCCGATGCGGCTGGTCACCTCGCCGCCGATCACCGCGCCGATCGCAGTGACGATGCTGCCCGCGATGGTGTTCAGGAGCCCCACTTGCTCGGCGGTGAGTCCGGAGTCGAGCCAGAAGGGGCGGGTCATTGGCGCCATCGCCGCGTCGCCCAGCTTGAACACCAGCGCGAGGAAGAGCACCATCGCGTTGCCGGGTCGCGACAGCCACCGGCCAAAGTCGCGGATCCAGTCGGCGAGCGCGGAGGGCTGCGCGGCCGGGGGCCGGTCGAGCGACAGGATCCCCGCTGCGCCCACCACTAGTAAACTCGCCACCACGTACCAGCCGAAATCCCATCCCCAACGCCCACCCACGAACACCGCGCCTCCGCCGCCGAGGGCGAGCGCCGCCCGGTACGCCGCGATGCGCACGCCCGTGGCACGCCCTTCCTGGCCGACGGGAACCGCGCCCACCACCCACCCGTCGAGGGCCACGTCTTGCAGCCCGCCGAGCACGGCCACCGCGAGCAAGGCGGGAACGAGCTTGTCGCCAAGCCAGGGCCCCGCGAGCGTCACGCTGCCGATGCCCAGCAACGCCCCGATGATCCACGCGCGGAAGCCGAGGTAACGGTCGACGAGCGGTCCCCAGAAGGCCTTGAGGTTCCACGGCATCGCGAGCGCCGAGAGCGCGCCCACCGCCTCCAGGCTCGCCCCCTGCTCGCGCATCCATACCGGCACGAAGTCGTTCACCAGCCCGTAGGGGGTGCCCGAGACGAACTCCAGGACCGCCACGGTGACGATCAGGCGGGTGGGGAGGCGGGTCACGTCGCGGCCCGAAGCTCGACCAGCCACCCCAGTCTCGTGGGCAACGGCA
>SXON01000242.1 GCA_005778355.1 Pseudomonadota bacterium
CGAGCCGGCCGACGAGGCCGGCAGGCGCGCGTAGCCCGGGCCCGGAGCCGCGCGGCAGAGCGCGGCGCGAGGGCCCGCGCCGCGGACGGCGCCGAGGTGGCGCTGGTCGATGCTGCCGGCATCCCTGCCTACGGCTTCACCCGGGGCCCCGGGGGCGAGGCCGTGGAGGTGGAGGAGGCTGCCACCGGCGATATCCGCTCCTTCCTGTGGGGCCCGTCGGAGGCCGACTTCCCGGTGTCGATCCTCGACGAGGGTGGCGTCGATCACCTGTACGTCGCGGCCGAGGGCATGGTGCTCGGGCGGCTGGAGGGCGGCGCCTTCGTGCCGATGGCGCAGGACGGCCTCAGCAGCGTGGTGCTCGACGGGATGGACCTCCTCCCCGAGCCCGGCGCCTTCGGCGAGACCCCGGCCCCGGCGAGCGCGGAGCGACGGGTGTACGCGCTGCTCGAGTCCCTGCCGGGGACCAGCTACCACCTGCCTCGCAGGCGGTTGTACGACAGCGACACCGGGCGCTTCGCCTCCGCCGATCCCATCGGGCTCCTCGGCGGCGACAACCGCTTTGGCCTTGATCCACCCCAGTGGACACTCACGCGGAAGGTCACTGCCCACCCGGCTCCCGATCCCAGTCTCTACCCCGGCCCCTCGTACTCCATCCCCAACTGCCGCAACCTCGCCGCCAGCTCAGGCAAGTCAGACCGCGCCACGACACACTCGTCGGCGCCAAGGCTGCGACGAAGCAAGGGACCGGCGATCCGGTCGCGACGTAGGGCACTCGAAACCGCGTGAGGAAGCCGCACCAGCACCGCGTCCTCGCCGGTGACCGGGTGCAGCCCGGAGCCCGCGAGGACCAGCGTCTCGAGGTCGCCCGGCAGGTCGCCACCGTGGTACTCGCGCAGGCGATTGAGCAACGAGGCGGGGGCGGCGTGGCGGCGAAGCTCCGGCTCGTAGGCGTGCGCGTCGCCGTCGCGACCGAGATAACGGCCCACCCGCGAGAGGGTGGCGCGCAAGTCCAGCGGGTCCCAGCCGTCGGGGACGATGAGCCGCGAGCCCTGGGAGAAGAACCGGGCGCGTGGGCGCGTGGTGTAGTCGATGGTGCGCCCGGTGTCGGACACGCTCGCGATGCGCAGCTTCCCGGCCTCGTCTTCCACCACGTCGACGCCGGTGACGATGGTGATCCGCGAGGCGCTGCGCTGCCACTCGCGCACCTGGTCGGCCACGTTCGGCGCGAGCCCGGTGCGGGAGCCCGCCGCGAGCCACTCGAGGGTGTCGCGATGCCCGGAAGTGAGCTCGGCACACACGCCCTCGCGACCCAGCCGGTGCCGACGGAGGCTGTCGCCATCCACGAAAGGCGCGAGGCGACAGAGCCGCCCGTAGTCCTCGCGCCGGGCCTCGGCCACGTGCACCAGGAGCTCGCCGTTGGGGGTGAGGATGAAGCCGCTGGTGCCCGGCGGGCGGGGCTGCGCCCGGCGGAACGCTGTCACCCCGTCGGCGTCGCGGGCGGCGTCGATGGCGCCCACGCGGTGCAGCGTGTCGAGCGCGCGGGCCAGCGCGGGGGCTTCCACGCGCGAGAAGCCTTCGTCGTCGAAGACTTCAGCGCGCTGCGGGTAGCCGTTGGCCACCGGGCTGAAGAGGGTCTCCCGGCCGGGGCCGCGCAACAGCTCGACGAGGTCGGGGGCGGCCAGCCAGGTGTCGCGACAGAGGCGCAGGACCAGCGCGGCGGCGGCGGCGCCGAGGGGGTCGCCCACGAGTCCCGGCAGGTCGGCGAGCGGGCGAGGGTGGGCCTCGGGCAGGCCGTGCAATCGACCCGCCGCGGCACGGGCGAGTCCCGTGGCGCGAGCGAGGCGCAGGGCCAGCGCCCAGCGGGCCTCGTCGGCGCCCCACTGCGTGCAGAGGCGCTTCTCCACGTCGCGACGGAGGCTCCCGTCCTGCGTGAGCTGCCCCGGGCCCTGTTCGAGCGCGGCCGCGACCACCACCGCGTCCCAGCGGGCGTCGGCAGGCGGGAAGCTGGGGCGGGCATCGGCCTCGACCAGCGGTCGCGACAGGCCAATCCCCGCGGCGGCCGGGTTGAGACGGCAGGAGCCCGCGTAGTGCTGCGGGTGGATGCCGCCCTCGGTGCCGCCGTACACCCGAGGGAGCAGCAGTGCGCCTTGCCACAGCGCCAGTCCGTCACGGGCGATCCGGTCGCGCAGGCGCTCGGGGAGCGGGTCGCCCGGGGGCACGACGAGCAAGAGCTGGTCGAGCAAGAGCCGGGCGGCCGTGGGCAGGGCCGTCGCGACACGGAGCAGCGCCTCGGGGCTCTCCGCCTCGCTGGCCGTGATGCTCATCGACGCTCGGAAAGCGGGATCGTAGGCGCCCACCACGCGCGCGGCCGGGGGCGGGCTCGGGTGGCTCACCGCGCGGCGCTAGGGTCGAGGTAGAAGCGCTTGGCGTACTCGCCCACCATGCGGTCGGTGTGGAAGGCCTGCAGGCAGGTTTCCAGCGAGCGGCGCATCCGCGCCACCCAGGCCCGCGGGATGCCGTGCGCGTCGCGGTCGAAGAACTGGGGGACGACCTCGTCTTCCAGGATGCTGAACAGGCTCTCCGCGTCGGCGGCGTCTTGCTCGGCGGCGCTCTCGTACTCGATGGCCTCGCCGACCGCGAAGCCATTGGTGCCGTCGTAGGCCTCGGGCCACCAGCCGTCGAGCACGCTCGCGTTGACCCCGAGATTGAGCGGCACCTTCATGCCGCTCGTGCCACTGGCCTCCCTCGGGCGACGAGGAAGGTTCAACCAGAGATCCACGCCCTGGGTGAGACGTCGACCAAGCTCCACGTCGTAGTCGGGGAGGAACACCACGCGGCCACGGAAACGTTCTTCCCGCGTCCACCGCAGCACCTCGCGGATGATGGCCTGACCGGCCTCGTCGCGCGGATGAGCCTTCCCGGCGTAGAAGAGGTGGATCGGGTGGCGGAAGAGCAGGCGCGCCAGCCGGTCGGGGTCGGAGAACAAGAGCGATCCGCGCTTGTAGGGGGCGAAACGCCGCGCAAAGCCGATGCACAGCGACTGCGAGATGAGCGTCTTGTGGCCGGTGCGTCGCCGCGCGTATCCCACCAGCTCATACCGAAGATCGTTGCGGATCGCCCACAGTTCCGCGTCGCTCACCTCGGACAGGTCGACGGGGGTGCCGTCACGCCAGCCCGGGTTGGCGCGGTCGAGCAGGGCCGACACGCGCGGGTGAATCCAGCTCGGCACATGCACGCCGTTGGTCACGTGGCCGATGGGCACCTCGGCCAGCTGCCGGTCGGGCCAGAGGTGTGCCCACATCTTGCGACTCACCTCGCCGTGCAGGGCGGCCACGCCATTGGCGGCGCGCGAGCCGCGCAGCGCCAGCACCGTCATGCAGAGGGTCTCGTCGAGGTTGCCGGGTTTCTCCCGGCCGAGGTCCATGAAGTAGCCCTCGGGCAAGCCCATCTCGGCGCGCAGCCCCATCAGGGCCTCGTTCTTGAGCTTCCAGGCGAAGCGGTCGTGGCCGGCCGGCACGGGGGTGTGCGTGGTAAAAACGCAGCTTTCCCGGGCAACGGCGAGCGCCGCCTGAGGCTTCTTGCCGAGGGCGACCTGCTCGCGCATCAGCTCGAGCACGGCGAAAGCGCAGTGGCCCTCGTTCATGTGCACCACCGAGGGTTCGATGCCGAGCGCCCGCAGGAGCCTCACGCCGCCGATGCCGAGCAGCACTTCCTGGCGGATGCGCGTGGAGTCGTCGCCCCCGTAGAGGTGTCGCGACAGCTCGCGGTGGATGGGGTCGTTGCCCGGTAGGTCGGCGTCGAGCAGGTAGAGCTTCACGCGCCCTACCGCGATCTCCCAGGCCGTGGCCTTGTAGTGGCCCTTGCCGTGCGGAACCTCGATGACGACGTCGAGCTTCTGGAGCGGCAACACGTCGAGGGGCACCCTCGGGTAGGCGGCCACCTGCCCGCCGTACTCGATCACCTGCTTGAAGTAGCCCTCTCGGTACAGGAGGCCCACCGCCACGAAGGGGATCCCGATATCGGAGGCCGACTTGAGGTGGTCGCCCGCCAGCACGCCGAGACCGCCGGAGTAGATCGGCAGGGACTCGTGGAGGGCGAACTCCATCGAGAAATAGGCCACCGGCGACTTGAGCGCGGGGACATTGCGCTTCGCCCAGGTGTCGCTCGCGGCGAGATATTCCTCTAGTTTTTCCTCGACCGCGTCCAGTCGCGCCGGGACGGTGCGCGCGTGGAGCGTGTCGTCGGAGAGCTCGGCGAGGAGGTGCACCGGGTTGTGGTGCAGCTCCGACCAGCGCTCGGGGTCGAGGGCGCGAAAGAGCGCCCCCGCCTCGGGATTCCAGCACCACCAGAGGTTGTGCGCGAGGGACTCGAGGCGGGTGCGTAGATCGGCCATGCGCTAGGCCAACAGGTCTTTCACGGTGTCGCGCTCGCTCTCCAACTCCTTGATGGTGTTGGCGATGCGGGCGTTGGCGAAGGCGTCCTGGTCGAGCCCCGCCACCACCTGCCAGTCGCCGGCCTTCGCCGTGACCGGGTAGCTGAAGATGAGGCCTTCCGGCACGCCGTAGGCGCCGTTGGAACACACGCCCATCGAGGTGAAGTCGCCCGGGGGGGTGCCGTGCCAGAGGCTCGACATGTGGTCGATCGCGGCGCTGGCGGCGCTGGCGGCCGAGGAGGCGCCACGAGCCTCGATGATCGCCTTGCCGCGGGTGGCGACGGTCTTGACGAAGTCGGTTTCCAGCCAGGTGCGGTCGCACAGGTCGGTGACAGCCTTGCCGTTGACCAGCGCGTGGCGGAAGTCCGGGAACATGGTGTCGGAGTGGTTGCCCCAGATGCCCATGTTCGACACGGCGCCGGGCACCGCGCCCACCTTGGCCGCGATCTGTGCCTTCGCGCGGTTCTCGTCGAGGCGAGTCATCGCGTGCCAACGGTCGCGCGGGATCTCGCGGCCGGCGTTCATCGCGATGAGCGCGTTGGTGTTGCAGGGGTTGCCGACCACCAGGACGCGAAGATCGCTCGCGGCGTGCGCGGCGAGGGCCTTGCCCTGGCCCACGAAGATAGGGCCGTTGGCCATGATGAGGTCGGCGCGACTCATTTCCTTGGTGCGCGGGCGGCTACCCACGAGAAAAGCCTGGTTGGCGCCCTTGAAAGCCTTGTTGGCATCGTCGCTAATCTCGATGCCGTGAAGCAACGGGAAGGCGCTGTCCATGAGCTCCATCACCACCCCTTCCAGGGCCTTCATGCCCGGGGTGAGCTCAAGCAACTGCAGGATGACGGGCTGGTCTTTCCCGTAGCAGTCGCCGGCGGCGATGCGAAAGAGGAGGGCGTAGCCGATGTTGCCGGCTGCGCCGGTGACGGCGACACGGATGGGGGCGTTCATGATGACTCCGAGCGGGGCCGGCCCGTTAACCTCCCGGCCCCAACCATGGACTGGAGCGCGCTCGGCGACTGGGGCCTCGCGGCCATGGGCATCGCGGCCATCGGCCTGCCTGTACAGCTCGCGGTGGGCGTGGCGCTGACGATGCGTCGCAAGGGCCCGGTTTCACTGGCGATCCTCGTGCCCGTTGCGGTGATGGTTCTCGGACTGCTCGGCACCGTGGCGGAGTACGCGCGTATCGGTCGAATGCTCGTCGACCCGAGCGACCCGGCCTGGGTCCCCTACTACGTGATGGTGGATCGGGGCATGGCCGCTGGACCGGCAGCGGCGTCGGCGATGATCGCGACGGGGCTCTGCCTCCCCGGGGTGATCGGCGCCGCGGTGGGCGCCCTCCGGGGTGAGCACCGGGGGACGATCGGGCCGGCCATCGTGGCGCTCACCGGGCTTGGCGGGGGCCTGCTGATCGCCGGTCTCGCCGTGTATCGGGGCTTGCCCTGGCTCATGTTGCCGGGCTTTGCGCTGGCCCTCCTGGGCACCTGTGCCGGGGGCAGCCTCGCGGCGGTGCGGTCGCGCGATTTGTCCGGCGCCGGGGTGGGCGTGGCAAGCCTCGCGGTGGGCGTGCTGGCGCTGGTCATCTGGGGCGCGGCGCGCCTCGATCTCGCCGTGCCCGACCTCGTCCCCGACCTCGCCAATCCCTGGGCGGCGATCCCGCGGCTCGCCGATCACGAGTCGATGTCGCGACAAACGTGGCTCGTTCTCGGCTTCGTGGGCGCGGTGTCCCTCGCGTCCACGCTGCCTGGTCTCGGCGCCTTGCGCGTGCGCTCCACCGGGGTGGGGGCCGGCCTCGACATCGCCATGACCGGCGCGATCCTGCTCGGGGGTGCGGTGGCCATGGCGTGGGCGCTCGTGCGTCGTGTGGCCCTCGGCAAGCTCGCCGGGGCCCACGCGGCCTGGGTGCTGGCAGCAGCGCCCCCTTACGACGTGCCTCGCGTCGACGTGCTCCCGCCGCGCGTGCTGGTTCCCAGCGAGAATGGTTCGCGATGGATCGAGCTGCGCGAGGCCGGCGGCGTGGGGCTCTACGACGCGGTGGGCTCCTTCGACGAGGTGGGCGCGAGCCTGCGCCGGGGCGACGGTCTGATCCTGCCACCGAAGATGCCAGCGGAGGAGCTCTACCTGCTCCTGGTCGACAGCCGAGCCGGCGCGGTCTCGCTGGTGGGCTGCGCGCCGGTGAGCACCGCCCACCGTGCCGTGCTCACGACGGAACCGCTCTACGCCGTCGGCCGTTGCGGCGCCTTCCCCCTTCGACTGCGGGTGCCGGGCGCGATGCCCGACCCCATCGAGCTCATCGTGCTCAAGGATCGCCTGGTGCAGTACAACTACGACGTGATCGAGCTGGCCGAGCTACCCGACCTCGCGGGTCGCGACGTGGTCGTGCGCCTGCAGGCGGATGCCACCATCGCCGACCTCGTGGCCACCCTCGGGCGCGCCGAGCGGGCCACGGCGGTGTACCTTGGCTGGGGGGTCACGCTGGAGGGCGACGACATCCCGGTGGGCGTGGAACCCGGCCTGCGCGTGGTGGAGCGCCTGCCATGAGCGAGCCCCGCGCGTCCGACTGGAGGCGGCTGCTCGCGTTGGCGCGTCCCGAGGCGGGGCTCCTGGTGGCGGGCACCGTCGCGCTGGTAGTCGGCAGCGCGCTCACGCTCGTCTTCCCCCGGGGCATCGGCGTCTTGATGGAGGCGGTCACCGAGCCCGGCGGCCGCGCGCGCATGGACCAGGCCATCGTGGGACTCTTCGGCGTCTTCCTCGTGGTGTCGGTGGCCGGCTTCGGCCGGGCGTATCTCTACACGCTGGCGGGCGAGCGGGTGGTGGCGCGGCTGCGTCGACAGCTCTTCGCCTCGATCATCCGGCAGGAAGTCGGCTTCTTCGACGCGCAGCGCACCGGCGAGCTGGTGAACCGTCTCGCCGCCGACACCGGCGTGCTCCAGAACAGCGTGACAGTGAACATCTCGATGGCGCTGCGCTTCACGCTCCAGTCGCTGGGCTGCGTCGCGGTGTTGTTCTGGATGAACTGGCAGCTCTCGCTGGTGATGCTCGCGGTGGTGCCGCTGGTGGCGGTGGGCGCCGCTGTGTTCGCGCGCACGGTGCGCGCGCTGTCGCGACAGACGCAGGACGCGCTGGCGGCGGCCTCGGCCGTGGCGGAGGAGAGCATCGGCAACGTGCGGACGGTGCGCGCCTTTGCCCGCGAGGAAGGCGAGGTGGCCCGCTACGGCGAGAAGGTCGACGACGCCTTCGCGCTCGGCCGGCGCCTCGCCCTGGCCTACGGGGCCTTCCAGGGGGCCATGGGCTTCGCGGCCTACGCGGCGATCGCGGGCGGACTCTGGTACGGCGGCACGATGGTGATCGAGAAGCGCATGACGCTCGGCGATCTCACCTCGTTCATGCTCTACACGCTGTTCCTCGCCTTCGCGCTCGGCGGCCTGTCGGCCTTGTATGGCGACTTCAACAAGGCGCTGGGCGCGTCGACCCGGGTATTCGAACTGCTCGACCGGGTGCCCGGGGTGGTGAACACGGCCGGACGACGCCTCGCGACGGTGGACGGGCGCATGACGCTCGAGGCGGTTCGTTTTGCCTACCCAACCCGCCCCGAGGTGACGGTTCTCGACGGGGTCGACCTGGCCCTGGAGCCGGGTCGCGTGCTCGCCCTCGTCGGCCCGTCCGGTGGCGGGAAAAGCACCGTCGCCGGGCTATTGTTGCGCCTCTACGATCCGCTGGACGGGCGCGTGAGTCTCGACGGGGTCGACATCCGCGAGCTCGACACGAGCTGGCTCCGCGAGCAGATTGGCATCGTGTCGCAGGAGCCGGTGCTCTTCGCCACGACCATCGCCGAGAACATCCGGTACGGTCGACCGGGTGCCACCGACGCCGAGGTGCAGGCGGCCGCCGAGGCCGCGAACGCGCACCGTTTCATCGAGGCATTCCCCGAGGGCTACGCCACGGTGGTGGGCGAGCGCGGCGTTCGCCTGTCCGGCGGCCAGAAGCAGCGCGTGGCCATCGCCCGCGCCATCCTCACAGACCCGCGCGTGCTGGTGCGCGACGAGGCCACGAGCGCGCTCGCCGCCGAGAGCGAGCACCTCGTGCAGGCGGCCCTGGAGCGGCTCATGCAGGGGCGCACCAAGCTGGTGATCGCGCACCTGCTTTCGACCGTGAAGGGGGCCGACCGCGTCGTGGTGATCGAGCGGGGGCGCATCGCCGAGTCGGGCACGCACGACGAGCGCATCGCGAGGGACGGGGTTTATCGGCGGCTGGTTTTGCACCAGTGTGCGAGCTAGCAACGGTCTCGGGTCCGTCTCACCGGGCC
>SXON01000243.1 GCA_005778355.1 Pseudomonadota bacterium
CACCACCGGCAGCTCGATCATGCCGCAGAAGCGCAACCCGGACGTGGCCGAGCTGCTCCGCGCGAGCTCCGCCGCCGTGCGCGCGGCGCGCGACGAGATCGAGCAGATCATGCTCTTGCCCTCGGGCTACCACCGCGACGCGCAGCTCACCAAGGCGCCGCTCCTCCGGGGCGTCCGGTCGGGCCGCAACACGTTGCGGATCGCTGCGCACCTCGTGCGCGGGCTCGTCCCCACGCCGCAGCCCCTCGAGACGCCGCTCTACGCGGCCGCTGAGGCCTACCGGCGCGACAAGCCCTTCCGAGAGGCCTACCGCGACGTGGCGGCCGAGATCCGCGAAGGGCGCTTCAACGCCCTGCCCGCGCCTGCGCCAACGGTCGACCTCGCCGCGCTTCGCGCCCGCTTGTGAACCGGCCGGAGCGCCTCGCCGTCGCGCTCGCGGTGCTGCCGGTGGCGCTGGCCAGCGCCGCCTTGTGGACCGGCGTCAGCGCCGCGCGCGACGGCGCCTTCTCGGCCGCGCAGATGGCGTGGGTGCAGGAGGCCCTCCTGGGGCGGGTGCCCCTCTGGGAGGCGCCGCTGGGGGCACCGCTCGGCGACGGCACCACCCGCGCGGACTGGGTGCTCGCCCAGGCCTTGGCAACGATGCCCGCGCAGCTCCTCGGCGCGGGTGTGGAGCTCGCCTGGGCGCACGCGGCGGCCCTCGGGGTGATCGGGAGCGCCGCGGTCATCGCGTGGTTGGCATCACGGCTCGGCGCCCGTGGGCCCACGCTCGCGGTGGCCGCGCTCGGTGGCGCCTGGGGCCCCGCCGTCGTGGGCCACGCCCAGCACGCGAACCTCGCCTGGCACGCGCCCTGGGTGCTCTCGGGCGCGCTCGCCGCAGGGCCCTGGCCCTGGCTCGGCGGACTGGTGGCGGGGCTCGCTTTTCACGCCGGCGTGTACACTGGGCTGCACGCCGCCTTCGCGATCGGGGTGGTCGTGCTCACTCGCATCGCGACAGACCGTCGCGTGCTGTTTG
This sequence comes from Pseudomonadota bacterium, assembly GCA_005778355.1. Taxonomy (GTDB): domain Bacteria; phylum Myxococcota_A; class UBA796; order UBA796; family SXON01; genus SXON01. The sequence goes on from SXON01000243.1 coordinate 1,013, forward strand.
CCGTCCCTGGGTTCTTGCTGGGGCTCGTCCCGGCGGTGCCGGTCTACCAGCGCTACGCCGAGGCGGCAGAGATGTACGGCTACGGCGTCGACCCCAGCGAGAACGTGCGCGAGTCCCTCGACCTCGCGTCCTTTTTCGCGCCCCTGGGGGGCGCGCCCCTGCACGCCGAGCTCGGTTTCCCCGCGCCGCCGCTGGCCGACCCGGCGCTCCCCGGCTTCGCGCTCGCGGTGCTGGGCGCGATTGGACTCTGGCTTGCGCGTCGCGAGCGCGCGTGGTGGCCCGTCATCCTGGGCACTCTGCTCGCCTACTTTCTCGCCCTCGGCCCCGAGCCTCGCTGGAATGGCCACCCCCTCGGCATTCCAGGCCCCGCCGCGCTCTTGGACGCCCTCACCCCCACGGGTCTACGCTCACCGGCGCGCTGGGTGGCGGTGGCACACGTGGGCCTCGCGCTCGGCGCGGCCGGCGCGCTTTCGCGACTGGACGGGTGGCGCCGCTGGTTGGCCTCGGTCCTTGCTCTCGCGCTGGTGTTCGCGGAGACGCCCGGAGTTCCCACCCGTTCGCCCCCCGCCTGGCCCGCGGCGCTGCGCGCTGCGCTCGACGCCTCGCCTCCCGGACCCTTCCTCGACCGGGCCGGCAAGGACGACTGCGGTCACGCCCGCTATGCCGTGGCCGTCGAGACCCGGCGCCCGCTCATCGGCGGGAACTACGCACGCTTTTCCACGGCGCTCCAGACTGTCAACCGGGAGATCGCGCGCTGGCCGAGCGAGGCGACGGTGCGCTACCTCCGAGGAATCGGCGGCGCCGTCGTCATCGAACACCCGCCCTTGCGCGGTCCGTTGCCCACCGGGATCGATTGCCAGGTGGTGGCGGGGCACCGGGTGTGCGTGGTGCCGCCGACGAGCTCGACCGAGTCGCCACTCGACCGATAGATTCCCTTTCGATACGACGACGCCCGCGGGTCTCACCCCGCACCACGGAGTCACCCATGCTTATCGCGATGCTTTTCTCTTGCGCCGAGCCGCAGGCCAGGGAGCCGGGCGACAGCGCCGACGACACGGGGCTCGACTCGATCTCGATCCCGGACGACAACATCGCCAAGGTGCTCGGCGACTGCGACGGCGCCCTCGTCGACCCCGGCAGCTACCCGAACCAGCTCAGCGAGGGCGCGGAGTTGCAGCTGTACCGACTCGCCGAGCCCGAGGCCGTCTGTAACGACGGGAGTCGAGCCGGCATCTACGTGCGCAGCGCCACAGACGAGGCGCTCGCCAGCACCTGGTCGATCCACGTCCAGGGCGGAGGCGCCTGCTACGGCTACGAGGAGTGCAAGGCCCGGTACTGCGGGAGCGCCTACTACGACGCCTCCAAGATGTCGTCCGAGTACCTGCCCGCCGAGGTGGGGGCGGTGGGCATCTATGACGCCGACCCGGCCAACGCCTACGCGGGTGCGAACCAGGTGTTTTTCTATTACTGCTCGTCGGACGAGTGGGCAGGACAAGGGAGCCGCACCCTGAGCGCCGAGGGACAGCCCACGTTCACCCAGTTCGAGCGCGGCCACGTGATCCTCGACGCGGGCATCGAGGAACTCTTGGAGGGGGTCAGCGCCGAGGGCGGCGACGAGCTGCCCCGGCTGTCGGACGCCGAGCTCGTGATCTTCAGCGGCACCAGCGCCGGGAGCCACGGCGCGATGACCCACGCGGACTGGCTCCAGTCGCGACTGGAACCGCTGGGCATCGAGTCGGTCGCGATCTTCGATGCCGCGCACAGCCCGCCGCGCGAGAGTTTCCCGGCGGAGTACCAGGAGGAGTACGACGAACTCTTCGAACTGTTGTGGAGCTACCAGCAAGAAGGCGCGGACTACCAGCCCTGGGTGGACGAGAGCTGCGCCCGCCTCGCGGACGAGCCCGCCGACTGTGGGGACCACAGCTACGTCTTGCACAACCACGTGACGACGCCGTTCTTCGTGCGACAGGACCTGCGCGACACCACCAGCCTCGCGGAGTATCTCGGCATTCCCCTCGACAGTTACGAGTCGATGACCGAAGCATGGCTACTGGCGCTGCCGGACGCCCCGGCGAGCGCGGTGGAATCGCTGGTCTTCGTCCCCGCCGTGTATGGACCCAACTGCGCCCAGCACGTGGCGCTCGAGTCGACGAGCTGGTGGCGCGAGGCGACTCTCGACGCTGGCGACGGCACGACCCTGAGCTTCCAGGACGCGGTGGTGGCCTGGCGCCAGGGCGAGGCGGTGGCGGCCGTCGACAGCGCGGTGGCGGGTGACGAGCCAGGGCCGCGCTCGTCGTGCGCGGCGGTCGATGGGCAGCGGTAGCTACCGCACCCAGATCGCCTGCGCCCCGCCCACCGACCCGTAGTACACGAGGTTCTGCATCCACCCCGCGTAGAGCCAGTAGCTGCCATCGCCGCCGCAGAGGGTGAGCCCCTGGTTGGCCGAGGCGCTCTCGGAGAAGTCCCATCCGGAGCCGAGCGAGCCGTGCCCCTTGCAGTCGAGCGGCGCGCCGTCCGGATTGTTCACGGCCCCGCTGCCACTGTCGGTGTAGCTGGCGGGGCCACCACACCAGTAGTAGCCGGTGCTGCCCCCGTAGAGGAAATAGCCGGGTTCGCCGAAGCGGACACGCAGCTCACTCCGAGGGATGCTGCGCGATGTGTAGGTGCGCGTGCCACCATACGCGGCGGTGAGCCGGAGCTCGGCGAAATCCAGCGCCTCGATGTCGAGCCAAGACAACACCGCGCCCGCCGAGCTGCTCGCTTCTTCGGGCGAGATCGACAGTCCCTCGATGGCGCTCTCGCGGGCGCCGAAGTCGCCCTGGTTGCCTGTGCTCGCCGTGTTGCGGGCGAAGGCGAGCATCCAGCCGCCGTCGCTCATGTCGCAATACAACTCGGCCACCGTGCCACTCGGCAGCGTGATCCAGCGCGGCCCGTCCGCCACCGCGCCCAGCTCGGCGTAGATCGCGGCGCAGCTCGCGGCCGGGCAGGCGGCGTCGGCGCCGCTCTCCTCCGACGCCACGCCGTCGCAGTCGTAGTCCACCGTGCCGCATCCCTCGGGGGCGCCCGGGTACTTCTCAGCGTCGGTGTCGTCGCAGTCCCCGGGAAGCACGCTCGTCCCTTCCCCCGCCGCGCAGGCCGAGACCAGCGTGGACTCGTCGCCGTGCCCGTCGCCATCGACATCGGCGTAGAAGGGCAGCCCGTCGACCGGGTCTTCATCCACCTCGCCGTCGCCATCGTCGTCGAGGCCGTTGCACACCTCCGGCGACGCCGCAGTCCCGGTGTCTGGCTCGTCGCTGTCGCGCCGGGCCGCGGCCTGGCCCCCGCGGGTACAGGCGGAGAAGAGCAGTCCCAGCAGGCCGAGCCATAGCGGCGACGCGGCGGTGGTGCAACCGCAGTCCTCACCGCCGGCGAACGTGACCGGAGGCTCGTCGTCGTCGCCGCCAAGCTCGACGATGCCGGAGCCCTCCCCGCGCAGCGCGGAGAGGTCCTGCTCGCCGCCGTCCCACTGGTTGGCCGCGGCGTAGGTCGACCGCGTGGTGGAGCCGTAGTCCTCGCTGGTTTCCGACAGGCTCGAGGTAGGGTTGGCGAGCAAGGCGCCCACCTCGTGCGCGCCGATGCCACGGCGCGGGGCCAGGCCCTCTCCCACGCGGTTGATGCGCAAGACACCGTCGGCGTCGAAGGCGCGTAGTTGCCACTCGTGGGGTGTCACCCGGAAACCGTCGGATCGCGCGAAGGCGCCGTCCGGCGTGGCCCGCAACTGCAAGCGCCAGTCGCCCCCGTCCGGGTCGACCGACCCGTCTTCCGGCAGGTCCATGCTGATTGTGAGGATGCTGCCCGCGCGCAGTGGGGGCATGTCGGCGGTGAGCTCGATGGTGCCCGCGTCGCCGCGCAGGTCGCGCAGCTCGAATCGCCACCCGGCCAGCGCCACGTCGGTAGTCGACACCAGCTCGATCCAGGCGCCGCCGTTGCCCGGTGCCCGGCCGAGGGCGTCGTCGCCGCCACTGCCCTCGAAGTCACGGGTATCCAGATATTCGCCGCTCTCAACGGCGTTCCACTCGTTGAGCACCAGCGGAGCCGGCGCCGACACGAGGTAGGTGCCCACCTCGACGGGACCCCAGGTGTCACCCTCGCGCAGGCGCGCGGAGACCACCCGGCTGGCGGGGAGCGGGATGCTGACGGCGACGTCGCTCTCGATCGCACTCGCCGACAGGGCCCCCCCCGCTTCGCGCGGATCGGTGCCATCCAGGGTGTAGGTAATGGACTGGCCGAAGGCCGCAGCAACCGTCACCGCGCTCCCAGCCGCCACCGTGCCACTCGCCAGCGACAGCGTGGGCGCGGGCACCGGGTACCAGCCCTGCGACTCGCACTGGCGCAAGACCTCATCCGTCCGGTAGGGAAAGAACTCGTACAACAACCGGTCGCGCTCGGTGATCCACTCGTCATCGCGGTCCCACCAGCCCGAGCCCCAGCGGGCGCTCTCGGCCACGACGCCATCCTCGATCTTCCCGGCAATCCAGCTGTATCGATCGGCGGCGCGCTCCGGGGTGAGCGGGCCGTTGGCCTCGAGGTTACGGTGGATGCTGTCGGCCAGCTTCACCATGAAGTCCGGGTGGGCCTCGGCGAGCAAGGTGGCGAAGAGCTGCGAGGGGCCGGGCTGGTCGGTGATGTCGACCGTCCAGTCGTAGTACAGGCAGATGTCGGAGTCGGAGGAGTAGAAGCGGTAGCCACCGGACTCCGCCTCACTGGGCCCCGCGGCCATCCAGTTGTGCCAGTAGGTCCAGTCCCACGCGTTCCCTGCATAGAAGTTCAGGATCATGTAGTCGATGAAGTCGTCGACATCCATGTAGAGGCTGATGTTCTCGTAGTCGTAGGCATAGGCCATCACCGACGACCAGGCCTCGCCGGAGCCCTGCATCACGTTGCCCTCGTTCACCGCCTCGTAGTCATCCTCGTCGCCGCCCATGTAGTGGGACATAAACGCGGCGCCGAACCGTTCGCGGACGTAATAGAGGCCGTTATACTGGCCATTGACGTAGAGGTGACCGAAAGCCACGTGGGGCGCGAGGTGGCCCATGGCCAGCTGCGAGGCATCCATCCAGGGGTTGCGCGTGTATTGTCCCTGGGCGCCCAGATAGAAAACCGAGTCATGCCCCGCCCGCAGTGACAGCGCGTCCTGCTCGCGCGACGGCGCTACGCCCTCGTCGCCGAGCGGCCAGAAGTCATACTCTACGTTGGAGGCGCCGTAGTCGGAGCGGAAATACAGGCGGACACTGTTCTTGGGGTAGCCGAGCGAGGTGGTGCCACTCAGGGCCGCGCCACAGTTCACGTGGAGGTCGTCGCCGTCGGGGTCGATGTACTCGGCGGATACGGCCTGCTCCGCGGTGGAGAGCGCCGCCGGGGCCACGATCGACACGCTCGGCAGCTCCGCGAGCGTCTGGAGGACCACCGGACCGTACGTGGGATCGCCGGTGATGCCGGCGTCCATGGTGGCCTGCGTCGCCACGTCGGCGGGGAAGAGGAACGTATGCGTGACGATCTCGCTGGCCGACCCGTCGACCACGGTCATTGCCCGCACGAGCGTGGTGCCGTCGATGCCGAGGGGCCCCGTGTAGTCGAGCGAGGGCGTGCTGCCGTCGGTGGAGTAGTAGATCGTTCCTTCTCCGCCTAGCTCCAGCGAGAAGGGCGCGTCGAACACCCCCCGCTCCACGCTGAAGGTGGGGGCGTCGGCGGCGAGGGCGAGCGAGGCGAGGATCACGCGCGGGAGTCTACACGCGCGCTACATTGCCGCGATGGACTTCCACGCCCGCGCGGTGAACTGTTTCCTCGGGCTGGCCCTGGGCGACGCCTACGGCCGCCCGTTGGAGTTCGAGCGCGGCGAGCGGATGCGACAGGTGAAGGTCGATACCTCGCGGCTCCGCTGGACCGACGACACCCATATGTCGCTCTACCTGGCCGAGGCCGTGAGGGCCCACGGGCCGGGCGCGCTCGATGACGACCGGCTGGGGCGCGCCATCGGCGATGCCTTCCTGCGCTGGGCGGCCGACCCGCTCACCCCCTCCACGGCGCCCGGAAACACCTGCCTCGCCGGGGTGCGCAACTACGCGACAAGTCGCGACTGGCGAATGAGCGGCATCGCCGCCAGCGACGGCTGCGGCGCGGTGATGCGGGTGGCGCCCCTGCCGATGCGCTTCGCGGGTGCCGAGCTCGACCGCGCTGCTGGGATCTCGAGCCTCGTGACCCACGCGCACCCGAACGCCATCGACAGCGCCGTGGCCGCGTGCCGCCTGGTCCGCGCCTTGCTGGAAGGCGAACCCCTGTCCCCGGGTCTGGTCCTCCGCTTCGCGGGCGACAACGTCACCGGAGACGCCCTGCGTGCCGCCGTGAGCGTCGGCTGCGACGAGCATCGGATCCCGCCTGGCGACGGCGGCTGGCGCAGCGCCAGCGCGCTCGGCATCGGCGTGGCGGCGGCACTCTCAGGTCGCGACTTCGCGGGCGCCATCGACCTCGCCGCCCGCATCGACGGCGACAGCGACAGCACCGCGTGTATCGCCGGGATGATCCTTGGCGCGGCGGGGGCCGAACTACCGGTGGCGTGGGTCGAGGGGTTGCAGGAGCGGCCGCGCGTTGTCGCGGCGGTGCCGAGCTAACCTCCGGTCGAGGCCCCAAGCCTCCAGCCGACTATTCCCCGTACCACACGTACACGGTGCCCACGCTGTTGTCGCTCCCGTCGTCCACGGCGCTGGCGCCGAAAGCCAGCTCGTCGAAGCCGTCGCCGTTACTGTCGGGGATGGCGGTCACGGCCTCCCCGAGCCAGTCGGAATCGTCGTCGCCAAGCCACGTCGCGTCGGCCGAGGCGAGGTCGTACGTGCCCGCCAGGGGGCCGTACTGGAGCCACACCGCACCCGCCATGCTCCCCGCCGTGTCGTCATACCGGCTCCCCGCCACGAGGTCGAGCGCCCCGTCGCCATCGAAGTCGCCAAGATCGTGTTCCTGGAGGTAAACGCCCGCGTCCGGACCGTCTAGGCGCGCGTGGTACACGGTGTCGGAGTCGCCCGAGGATGGGTCCGCGAACACGTAGAGCGATCCGCTGCCCGCGCGACCGTTGTGACCGGCGTAGTACGAGGCGCCCACGACGTCGCCCAGCCCGTCGCCGTCGATGTCGCCGGGCATGCTCACCGGCGTGCCGAAGTACTCCGAGGTGGTGCCGGTGATCGTGACGTCGGCCGCCGACACGCTGATGCTGCCCGTCTGCGGGCCATAGAACAGGTAGGCCGCGCCGCTATAGGTGGCGGCGTCCCAGCTCGTGCCAAACCACACGTCGTCGATGCCGTCGCCGTCGACGTCGTCGCCACCGGCCACCGACCGGCCGAGGTACTGCGCCGAGATCGCCGGCGTGAAGGTGGTCACCACGCTGCCGCCCGCGTACACCTCCACGATGCCGTCGCGGCTACTCGTCCGGTAGTCGTCGCCGCAGATGAGCGCGCTTCCGCCGCCCACCTGGTCCCAGTTGCCCGCGTCGGCCGAGGACGCACACACGTAGCTCTCGTCGTACATCGAGGTGGTGACGGTGCCGGTAAAACCGCCAAAGTACACCAGCACCACCTGGGGGTAGTCCGGGTAGTCGTTCTCCTGCGAGTGCACGCCGATGTCGTCGATGCCGTCGCCGTCCTGGTCGCCGAGGTTGGTGAGCGACGTGGGGAAGTTCGAACCGCTCCAGCTGTTGCTGGTGGAGTCGATCGAGGCGTCGTCGTCGTCCTGGGGCCCCTGGAGGCCCGCGGTGAAGGCGCCGTACCAGCCCACGATCAGCCCCTCCCTCGGGCTCACGAAGATGCCGGTGCTCGCGAAGAGATCGCCCGCGCCGTCGCCGCTGAACTCCCCCGCGACGAGGTGTCCGCCCACCTCGTCGCCCTGCGACACGCCGCGGTAGCGCACGTCCACCCCCGTGCCGGAGGGGCTGTGGGTGCCGCTGATCCGGACGCCGGGGCAGGAGTCGTCGGCGCCGTCGCAGTCCTGGTCCGTTCCGTCCTCGCACACCTCGGCGGCGCCGGGGTACGCCGCGGCGTCGCCGTCGTCGCAGTCGTCGTCCGCGTCGAGGTAGCCCGCTGGTCGTTCGCACGCGGCGGTGGTGCTGTTCCCGCCGTAGCCGTCGCTGTCGGCGTCGAGGTACCAGGTGGATGGGTCGACGACCGCGCTGTCGTCATCGTCGATCAAGGTGTCGCAGTCGTCGTCGATGCCGTTGCAGGCCTCCGCCGCTGCCGGGTTCACCGCGTCCTTGGAGTCGTCGCAGTCGGTGGTGGTGGCCAGATACCCCATCGGCGCGACACACGCGGCCACGCTGCTCTCGCCTGCGTAGCCGTCGGTGTCGGCGTCGGCATACCAGGCCGAGGTTCCGGCGACGCTCGGGTCATCGTCGTCGACGAGCGAGTCACAATCCTCGTCGGTCGCCCCTCCGTCGCACAGCTCGGGCGCGAGGGGGTTGACATCGGCCCGGCTGTCGTCGCAGTCGGTCGCGTCGGCCACCGTGCCCACCGGGGCGGCGCAGGCCCAGCTCACGACGGCAGCGTCGCCGTGCGCGTCCGCATCGGTGTCGGCGCACCACGCGGTGGTGCCGCTGGGCGCGGCGTCCGCGTCGTCGACGAGACCGTCGCAGTCTTCGTCGGTGAGTCCGCCATCGCAGGCCTCGCTCGCCGCTGGGTTCACGTCGGCGCGGCCGTCGTCGCAGTCGTTGGCAAGGGCCACGTGGCCCGCGGGCGCGTTGCACTGGGACAAGCTCACCGCCGGGTCGCCGTAGGCGTCGCTGTCGGCGTCGGCATACCAGGTGTTCCAGGTGGCGGCGTCCGTGGACGGATCGACGTCGTCGGCCACCGCGTCGCAGTCCTCGTCGACGTCGTCGGTGTCGCAGAGCTCGGTGGCGGCGGGGTTGATCGCGGCGGCGTAGTCGTCGCAGTCCCCCGCGACCGCGGCGTAGCCGGTGGGGGCATCGCACTGGGTCAGCGTCAGGCCACCGTCGGCCCCGTAGCCGTCGGCGTCGACGTCGCGGGTGAAGGTGGTGGCGGTGGTGAGATCGACGCCGGGGTCGGCGTCGTCCGCCAGGCCGGAGCAGTCCTCGTCGGTGTCAGGCTCGTCACACACCTCGATCGCGCCGGGCTTCACGCTGGCGAGGGTGTCGTCGCAGTCCTCGCAGGCCGCCCAACCGTCGCCGTCCGCGTCGGCCCAGGCCACGCTCCCATCGCAGTTGTAGTCGGTGGCATCGGTGCAGTCGTCCTCCGGCGCGCCGGGGTACACGGCCGCCAACGCGTCGTCGCAATCGTCACCGAGCGTCGCCTCGCTCGCGCTGGCCGCGCAAGCCAGCCGCTGGGTGGACGCGTCGCCGTGCCCGTCGCCGTCGAGATCGTCATACACCGCGATGGCATCGACCGGGTCTTCGTCGATGCGACTGTCACAATCGTCGTCGACCTCGTTGCACAGCTCGAGTGCCTCGGGCGAGACGTCGTCGTTTCCGTCGTCACAGTCGCCCGGCTCGGTGGACTGCCCGGCCCCCAGCTCGCAGGCGAAGGCGGCGGTGGCCGCGTCGCCGTACCCGTCGGCGTCGGCATCGGTGTAGACGGTGATCTCGCCCTCGTCACACTGGGTCTCGTGCGGCACGATGCCCACGTCGCCGGTAGTGCACGCGGCGAGCCAGGACAAGCTGAGCCAGGGGTGAAAGCGCATCGCCCAGCGGTAATCCGCCCCGAGACGAATCGGCGCGCGCGGTAATCCGTTACCCTGTGCGCGGTCGCCCACCCCCCGGGCGCCGAGGAACCTGGATGTCCCTGCACCGCCTCTGAACCCCCAACCGGCCCGCAGTTCGCGGGCCTCTGATGGCGTAGGCGGCCTGGCTCCCCGGGCGGCCCGCGCCGCCTGGAGTCAAACGTGTTTCATTCCGCGCTCGAACGCGTCATCCACGACGTCGTCACCCCCTCCGCTCTCGCCGTCGATCGCGAGGGACGGTTCCCCAGCGAGGCCGTGACGGCCCTCGGCGCTGCAGGCATCCTCGGCCTCACCGTGGCCACCGAGCACGGCGGCGTGGGCAAGGGCCTGGCGGAGGCCGCTCAGGTCGTCGAGCGGCTCGCCCGCGCCTGCGGCAGCACCGCCATGGTGGCCTGCATGCACTACAGCGGCGTGGCCGTGCTCAACGCCACCGCCCCGGCGTCCGTGCTTCGCGAGGTGGCGGCCGGGCGCCACCTGTCCACCCTCGCCTTCTCCGAGCAGGGCTCGCGCAGCCACTTCTGGGCGCCGTTGTCCTCGGCCCGGAACGACGGCGGCAACGTGATCCTGGACGCGGAGAAGTCCTGGATCACCAGCGCGAGCCACGCCACCGCCTACGTGTGGTCGTCGCGACCCCTCGGGGGCGAGGGCGCGTCGACGCTGTGGCTCGTGCCTCGCGACGCGCCGGGCCTCTCGGTGCGCGGTCCCTTCGACGGCCTGGGCCTCCGCGGTAACGACGCGTCGCCGGTGCGCGCGCAGGGGGTTTGCGTGCCCGGAAGCGCCCGCCTCGGCGACGACGGCAAGGGCTTCGACTTGATGATGGGCGTGGTTCTCCCCACCTTCAACGTGCTCAATGCCGCGGCCTCCGTGGGCCATTGCGAGGCCGCCGTGAGCGCCACCGCGACCCACGCCACCGCGACGCGCCACGAGGAGGCGGGTACAAGCCTGGCCGACTTGCCCACGATCCGGGCGAACATCGCGCGCATGCGCTCGCGCACCGACATGGCGGCCACCCTCCTCGGCGACACGCTCGCCGCGATGGCGGTGGGGCGCCCCGACACGATGCTCCGTGTGCTCGAAGTGAAGGCCGTCGCCAGCGAGGCCGCGATCGACGTGACCATGCTCGCCATGCGCACCTGCGGCGGCGCCGCCTACCGCAAGGAGGGGGGGGTCGAACGCCACTTCCGCGACGCCCAGGCCGCGAGCGTGATGGGCCCCACCACCGACGTGCTCTACGACTTCATCGGCAAGGCTACCTGCGGCCTTCCCCTCTTCTAAGGAGCGATCATGGTACTCGGCGCGGTTGCCTACGACCCGAAGGTCGTCACCATCTGGGACGGCTTCAAGGCTCACTTCGAGGCCCAGGGCCTACCCTTCGACTACGTGCTCTTCCACAACTACGAGCGACAGGTACAAGCCCTCTTCGACGGGTACATCGACGTGGCCTGGCACTCGCCGCTCGCCTGGGTGCAGCAGGTCGAGAGCGCGGCCGCGCTCGGGCGGAGCTGTCGCGCCGTGGTGATGCGCGACACCGACTGCGACCTCCGCTCGGCGATCGTCGTGCGCACAGACGGACCCGACCGCCTGCGCGCCCTGCGAGGTGGCAAGGTGGGCGTGGGGGCGGCCGACAGCCCCCAGGCCACGCTCTTGCCACTCTTGCACCTCGCCGACGAGGGCATCGAGCCCGGGCGCGACGTGGCGGTGGTCCGTCACGACGTGCTGCTTGGCAAACATGGCGATCACGTGGGAGGCGAGCGCGACGCGGCGCGGGCGCTCTTGCGCGGCGAGGTCGACGCCGCCTGCATGATCGAGGGCAACCTGCTGGCCTTCGCGAGCGACGGGACGCTGCCCGCGGGAAGTGTTCGGGTGCTCTCGCGCACGGCGCCCTACGACCACTGCAACTTCACCGTGCTCGACGGGAAGAACACCGAGGCCTTCGAGCACATCTTGCTCGCCATGCGCTGGGACGACCCGGCCGTGCGCCGCTTGATGGACCTGGAGGGCCTGCGCGAGTGGCGACCGGGCCGGACCACCGGCTACGCGGCGTTGACCCGGGCCTGGGAACGATTCCGGTGACCCCCCCACTCAGCCTCGGGGCGGCGCGGCTCGACCAGGGGGGGCACCTGCTGGTGAAGCGGGCGCTGTCGCGACTTGGCGAAGGCGAGCGGCTGCACGTCGTGGGTACCGATCCGGACCTCGCCGTGCATCTGCGCAGTTGGGCGCGAGCCTGGGGCGCACCGTGGGACGAGGCCACGATGAGTCTCGGGGCGCCTCCCGCCACGCGATGGACGGGGGCGGTGCGCGCGGGGCGTCCGGAGCGCCCCGTCGACAATCCGGCGGCGTCATGGGGCCTCGCCGCCCGGGGCGGAGCCGTGGAAGCGGGCGTGCCCGCCTTTGACTTCCGCCTCGACGCGCTGCCCTACACCGAGGACCTGCCGCGGCTCTACGCTGCCGCCCTGTCCGCGCAGTGGGACCCGGCCACGGCGATCGATTGGTCAGCGCCGGTGGTCCACGACGACGAGGTGGAAGACGCCGTGGTGCAGGTGATGAGCTACCTCGTGGAGAACGAGACGGCGGCCCTGCTCGTGCCAGCGCGTTTCTGCTCGCAGGTGCATCCCCACTTTCGGGAGGTGATGCAGCTTCTCGCGGTCCAGTGCGCCGACGAGGCCCGGCACATCGAGGTTTTCACGCGCCGAATCGCGCTCCGGGGCCGTTCGCCCGGACTCTCAACCGCCGGGGGACAGGCCTCCCTCAAGACCCTGGTCGACGAGCCGGACTTCGCGATGGCGAGCTTCATGCTCTCCGTGCTCGGCGAGGGCAGCTTCCTCGCCCTGCTCCGCTTCATCGACCACCACGGACCCGACCTCGTCACCCGGCAGGTGTGCCGCCTCGCGGCCGCCGACGAGGCCCGCCACGTGGCCTTCGGCATGGCCCACCTCGAGGCCGAGGCCCGTCGCGACCCCCGGCTCCTGGAGCGGTTGGCGCTCGCCGTGGAGTCACGACACGACGCGCTCGCCCACACCGCCGGGCTCAACGAGGAGGTCTTCGACGCGCTGGTGCTCCTCGCCGCGGGGGCCTGGGACCGCCTCGCCGAGGGCTGGGGCGCGGTGGTGTCGCTCAAGCAGGAGATGGACCACGGGCGCAAGCTCCGCTTACGACGCCTGGGCTACCCGGAAGACGAGGCGGCGCGGCTGTCGTCGCTGCACACGCGGAATTTCATGTAGCGGAGCGACGCCCCGGGCACACGCAACCCGGCGGCGAGGGCTCGCGTCGAGGTGGTCTTGCCCGGTTGCCGCGCGGCGTGGATTACGAAATACCGCTTGCGCTCCACCAGTTCAAGCACAGCCGCGAGACGACGCTCTGCGGGCACCATGTAGTGATCGACCGGATCGCAGGGGCCAGCGGTGTTGAAGAAGCGGGGCTTCGGGGAACTCAGCCTATCCCTGTCACCGGCGGCCACGATATCCGTGGGCACTGGCCTGCCACACCGCGTCGAGGTTCCCCCTCCAGCCACGCGCGCGAAGGAAGGCAGGGATGGCGTGGGCGACGAGATCGCGCCCGAGCGCCGGCCCGGACCACACTTCCGCGATGGCGAGTGGGGCCGCATGGATGGGCACCTCGACGTAGGGCACCGGAATGGAGTTTCCATCGCGGAACTGAACCCGCCGCAACTGCGCCTCCTCCGCTGCCGTCAGACCCTCGATGTCCTGGAGTCTCGCGGGATCCGGGGCGACAATCACACACCGCCACTCGCGCTCCAGGCCGAACTGCTCGCGCTTGAACATGGCCGAGAACAGCTCCCTTGCCTCCGCGACGAAGTAGCGGAGGGCGGCCCCGACGAGGTCGTTGAGGTCAATGCCGGACTCTGCAAACGCGCGGATGGCGGGATCACGCAGGAGCCTGAGTGCATCGTGCAGGGCCGCCGTGACAAGCTCCACCTGCTGCCGGCGCCGGTAGACCACTCGCACCAGGAATCCCTGGGCGGCTGGAGGCCGAACCTGAGCGTCGATCGCGCCGGCGCGTACCGCGAGCGCATACCCCGCACCGTCGCCGCCGTAGAGCCGCCATTGAGTGAGGTCGTCGCGCAGCTCCGTGAAAGACACCACGTACCACGTGCGATAAAACACGAGACGCGAGATGCCGGAGACCCCCGCGAGGGCTCGCTGCCGCGCTGCGTCCCAGGTCGCATCCTCGGGCTGCATCGCCTTCCGGGCCTCTTCCGCAGCCTCGGTGATGATGCCGTCGATCAGCGCCCCCTCGTCGGGATCGTTGAGGAATCGGTGATGGGTCGCGCGGAAGGTGACCAGGCGATCGGGCGGGACGATCCCAAGCAAGCCGGCAGCGCTAGTGTAGTGGTAGAGGAGCCCTGAGGGTGGATCGAAAGTCGGCGACCAATCAGACCAAACCCGCGATGCTAACTCGAAGGCGAGCCGGGGAAGCTGCGACTCCTCGGACATCGCCTACCCAGCCCGTCGCCAGCGGCGACCGGCGGGCGTGTCGAGGACCAGGGCGAGGCCAAGGGCGGCGAGGCTGTCGAGGATCTCGGTGACTTCGCCCCGGCGGGCGGACTTGAAGCGCCGCGCGACGGCCTCGGTGTCGAGCGCTTCGGCGCTGGTGTCGAGCACCGAGCGGACGGCGGCGATGCGGTCGGACAAGGTGGCGGGCCACTTGGCGGGCTCGGCGGCGCCGGTCGCCACGGCGGGGGTGTCGGAATCGAGTCCGGGCAGGGTGAGCGCCTCCGGTTCGGGCTCGCCCGCGAGTGGGCGCTGGTAGTCCGGTCGCAGCCACCGGACGAGGCCACGCTTCTCCTCGTCGGCGCGCTCCCGGTTGAGCGCGACGAGGTGCTCCAGGATGCTCTCGTCGTCGAGATCGCGAGGCCAGCCGTAGGCGTCGAGCACCGCCATGTCGAGCGCGTCGTGGATCTCGCGCAGGATGCTCACGAGGCCGCGCTCGTGGATCGTGCGTTCCTTGTCGTTGAGCGGCTCGCCCGCGCGGAGCATGGCGAGCACGTTGTACATGCCGGTGAGGGTGAGCTCGGGGTGCGCGGCCTGGCGGGACTTGCGGTGGGCGTCGAGGCGCTCGCCGAGGTCGCGGATGAGGGCGGACTGGGCTTCGGTGGGGGTTGGGAAGGGGAAGGGGTCGAAGCAGTCAGAGTGGTTGTAGGTGGGGTCGTTGCCCACACCGAGGAAGGCGCCAGCGGTCTCGGAGAAGACGGTATGAACTCGGGACGATAGTACGCCAAGAACGAGTGCATCCGCGAAGGCAAACACCTGCACCTTCGTCTCCGCGAGTGTACCCGCTTCTACAAAGGCAAAGGTGCGATGGCGGGCGGTCCTGGAGCATCCGACGTAGCGGGAGAGCCCTCCAAGTGCTGCTCGAAAGCGGGCTCGCGGCTCCGCATGAAGCCACCATCGCTTGGCGTAGACCCCGCGAGGATTCGACTCGCGCATCGGTTTCACGTGAACCAGGAGATGTTGGTACAACTCCGGATGACTCTCGCGTAGCGCGTCCTCTGTCCATCCGAATGTGTCGATCACCGAGCTGCCGCTGGGCGTCTGAGTGAGATCCCTGCCGATGAGATAGGGGACGATGATCGCCCCCGAAGTCCCGCCCCGAAACGACGCAGCCTGCGTGGCATTCAGGACGAATCCCTGTCCAGACAGCTGCACCCCCGGACAAGACAGTCCCCGGTTCGAGCGAAGCCGAGTGCAAGAGGACACGTTCGCCCCCGCGCGCAAGTCCGCGTGTATGACACTCGCCGCGCGCTCCACCACCTCGGCACCATCCTCCGCCTCGCGCACCACCCGGCCCACGCTCCCCGCCGTCCCTAGCGCACCGGCCGGCTCCGCCACCGTCATCGCGATGCGCACCGCCGCGCCCTCGCTCACCCAGGGGTGGTCGGGCACCGCCCAGCGGATCGCCAGCTTGTCGGCTCCTAGCTCGGCCTCGAGCACCGAGCGATTGAAGGTCTGCGTCACCGAGTTGGTGGTGATGAAGCCAAATCGTGACACTCGCCCCGCCCGCGCCAGTCGCGCCGCCTTGTGCCACCAGTACATCACGAAGTCGACCGTGCTCGCCACGTCGGGGTAGGCCGCGCGCAGCGCCTCGGCGTAGCCGTCGCCCAGCGCGTCTCTCATCCGCTTGTTCCCGATGAACGGCGGGTTCCCCACCACGAAGTCCGCGTCCGGCCACTCGGCCGCCCTGGGGTTGACGTAGCGCTCCACCGGCACCCGGCGAGTGTCATCGGGCACCATCTTGCCGGTGACCGGGTGCGCGCGCAGCGACTCGCCGTCCCAGCGCGTGACGGGGTGTCCCCCCTCGTCGAGCACCGGTTCCACGCGGTCGTAGGCCAACACCGCGTCGCGACACTCGATGTTCCCGTAACGCTCCAGCACCGGCTCGCGGGCGGCGGCGCGCCCGCTCTGGCGGGCGTTCCACGAGAGGAAGCCGATCCACAGCACGAGGTCGGCGATCTCGCGGGCCCAGGGCTTCACCTCGATGCCGAGGAACTGCGCCGGTGACACTCGGCCTCCGAAGGCCGACTGGGTGTCGCCGAGCTGATCGAGGAGCGCCAGGACCTCGGCTTCCAGTCGTTTCAAGGTGTCGAGCGCCACGTAGAGGAAGTTCCCCGTGCCACAGGCAGGGTCGAGCACCTTGAGTTGGCAGAGCTGCCGGTGGAACTCGCCGGCCACCCGGCGCGCGGCTTCCAAGTCGCCCGCGCCCACGAGCTGCCGGGCCTCCACGCGAACCAGATCCCACTCGGCGCGCAGCGGCTCCTCGAGGGTCGGCTTCACCAGTCGCTCCACGTAGGCGCGCGGCGTGTAATGGGCGCCGAGGGCGTGGCGTTCCTCGCGGCTGAGCGCGCGTTCCAGGAGCGTGCCGAAAATGGCCGGCTCCACGTCCGCCCAGTGACAGTGCGCGGCGCCGAGCAGCGTCCGGAGCTGGCCCGCGCTGAGCGGCAGCGCGCGGGGCTCGGCAAACAAGCCACCGTTGAAGCGCAGGATCTTGCCCACACCGTAGAGGCGTCCGCCAGTGTTCATGCGCTGCCAGAGCTCCTCGACCTCCTCCACGAAGGCGCCCGGCGTGGTGCACCACCGTTCTTCCAGGGCCCGGGTGAACAGTCCTTCCGGCAAGAGGCCCACGTCTTCCGCGAACATCGTGAACAGGCAGCGCATCAGGAACTTCGCCACCAGCTCCGGGGGGTGCCCCGAGTCTTCCAGCGCGGCCGACAACTCAGCGACGTGCCCCGCGATGTCGCGCGTGACCCGCGCCTTCTTCCGGGCGGGATCGAGCGCACCAGGGTCGGTCCAGATCGCCCGCAGCGTGGGGAGGTGCCGCTCGATGTCGGCGAGGAACAGCCGCGAACAGAGCGCGTCGGGGAAGGGGCGGTAGTCGAGGGTGCCGTCGAACGCCGCGTAGAGATCGAGGCAGTGCCCGAGGTCGCACACCACCAGGAAGGGCGGTGGCTCGGCGAGGGTGCGCGCGTAGCCGAGCGCCTGCCCGAAGGCGTCGCGCATCGCGATGTTCCACGCGGGCGTGCCCCGGCGCGCGGTGCCGACGCTGGTGCCGGGCGCGTGGCTTCCCTGCTTCGCCTCCAGGACGAAACAGCCCGCCTTGTACAAGTCCATCTTGCCGATGGAGATCGTGCCGCCCTCGTGGGGCACCACCGCGTCGGCCTCGAAGCAGTAACGGTCGCGGTCGCGGTCGCCGGTGCGTGGGCGGGGCGGCTCGACCCCGAGCAGCGAGGCCAGCCCCAGGAGGAAGCTGTCCTTGTTGGCGCGCTCGGAGCCCCCGGAGGCCTGCCAGGTCGCGATGAAGTCCTGCACGCTCATGGCCGGAGAACCTAGCGTGTCGCGAGAGGCGGCGCGTCGTTGGCAACAACTCGATGGGGCTGGCGAGTGCGGCGGACTTGTTGCCGCCAATCGGCCGCGCAGCGGCAACAACTCGATGGGACCCCCGAGTGCAGCGGACTTGTTGCCGCCAAGCGCCGCCAGAGCGGCAACAACTCGATGGGACCCCCCAGTGCGGCGGACTTGTTGCCGCCAAGCGCGGCCAGAGCGGCAACAACTCGGTGGGACCCCCGAGTGCGGCGGACTTGTTGCCGCCAAGCGCGGCCAGAGCGGCAACAACTCGGTGGGTCCCCGGAGTGCGGCGGACTTGTTGCCGCGCCTGCGGGTGTCGCGAACGCACGTACTCGTTTCCCGGCCCGAAGCGCCGCGCGTACCCTTGCCCCGCGAGTGCAACACCGTCCCGTCGCGCGCTCGCCGCTGACACCAGATCGTCTGAACCCAGGAACGCTCGGACACGCAGAAACAAGCAGAAGCGCCACGGTTTGGTCATGGAGCTCGACGTGCCGGGCAGCATCCTCCGTCGCGGGCGTCGCCCGGTCGCAAGCGGTCGCGCTCGAAGCGGCTCCGCTCCGCCGAGAAATCCTCCCGTTCGCCCCGGCGGCACACGGAAGAGGCTCGTCGATCACGCCGGGGCCCGGGGGCACGCGGCCGCCCGTCGCTCCGTCGAACCGCCGAGTCCGTCCGACTTTCCGCCGCGTAGCCGCCTTCCCCCCACACCTCACCGCCGGTACGTCCCCCACGTCGCGAGCGCCAGGATCGGCGCCACCACGAAGATGTCGACACAACAGGAGAAGGGCATCCCGACCTGGCTCGCCACCGCCCAGAGAGGTGGGAGCGCCGCCGAGAGGAGCAACGCCCGGGCGTAGAGCGCCCGCCCCGTGGGACGACCCTCGGCGCGCCAGAACAGCGACAGGGCCCCGCTGGCCAGCCCCGCGACCGTCGCCGCCACCGCCATGTAGGCGGGCGCGAGGAACAAGAGCGCGCCCGCCGGGATCCCGAGCCAGATCCAGTGCTCGTACTCGTCGAGGAGCGCGCGACCGGACGCACCGTCGAAGCGGAAGTTCCCGCCCTCGACGAAGTCGACGTAGCGATAACTACGCCGGTCAAAGGCACGTACTTGCACCACCTCGCGGCTACGGGCCACCACGAGCTGGCCGTCCACCGCGTCGAGGTTGATCTCGTCGTTGGGGTCGAAGGCGAAGCCGTCGCCGAGCGCCGGCACGCGGGGGCCGTCGATCCGCAGCACACCGCCCTCGATGACGATCGGGTCCCAGCTCTGGTCGTACTCGGCCACGAAGGTGTCGGCGCCGTCGGCAAGCGTCCACGCGCCCCCGAGGCCCGACAGGCCGGCCACGACAAGGGCCGTGGTGGCGAGCGCGAGCACCGAGCGCCCAAGCTTGGCGCCGGGCGGCGGGGGGACCGAGCCGGTGACGGGGTCGGCGTAGGGGTTGTCGGTCGTCACGAGACGGTGTCCGGCAAGCGCGACCGCTGCACCACCCGCGCGAGCAGGAAGAACACGCTCACGCCCACCACGCCGATGAGCGCTTCGAGGATCAGCATGTCGTGCGGGGTATGCCCGAGGTATCGGTCAACCATGGCGGCGAGACTACCGAGCCAGGGCACGGTCGCGACGGCATTCTGGGTCGGATCCGCAGTCCACGCCAGCAAAAGCCCGAGCCACCAGATGGGGAAGTTCGAGATCGACGCGTAGAGGTTGTACTTGGTGGCTGCGGAGCCGGTGCCCATCGCGTTGAGCACGGTGGCGGTGAACGCGGCGTAGGCGAGGCCCACGCCGAAGTTGTAGACCATCGACCAGGCCACGAACATCGAGATCGTCCGCGGCGAGTAGGCCATCCCCACCGCAACGACGCCAAGCAGAATGCCGAAAACCGCGTAGGCCGTGCGCGGTCGCATCCGGTCGCAGGCGTAGCCGCCCACGAGGCAGCCGAGCGCCATGACCACGCCGGCCACCGTGCCCTGGATCGTCGCCACCTCGCGCGCCCCGGCGCCCCACTCGGCGGCCACCGCCGCCTGGGTGAGCACGCCCGCTGCGGCGCCGGTGCCCACCGGCGAGAAACACAGGATCGCAGCGAGGAGTCCGCCCTTGCTCTTGCCCACCTCGGCGATGTCGCGACCCACCTTGCGCAGGGCGCCCAGCACGCCGCCCTCGACCGCGTGGCGAGGCGTGTCGGGCAGCCAGCGGAGGCCGATGCCGCACAGCAGGAAGGAAACGCCCATGATCACGCCCGCGAGCGCCGGCCACGGCAAGCTCTCGAGCATGATGAGGCCGAGTCCGCCGCCCACGCCGCTACCGCCGAGGTTGCCCACCTGGAACCAGCCAGACGCGCGGCCTTGCTCCTCCACCGGGGTGGCGTGGGCCATGATGGCCTCGACCGACATCCCCACGATGCTGTTGACCACCGCGCCCGCCGCCACGATGGCGAGCAACATCGGCATGTTTTCCTGGTTGATCGGGAACGAAGCCAACGCGATCACCGAGATCGCCGAGGTGACCGTCGCGATGTGGTACCAACGCTTGGGCGTGAGGGTGACGTCGACGACCGGCGCCCAGCTCCACTTCATCCAGGAGATGGCGAGCTGCACCGCGCCGAAGAGCGCGCCCTCGGTGATCGTGAGCCCGTTCTTGGTGGCGAGGAAGGTCATCGCCACGGTGACGAAGCCGCCCAGCGCACCGAAAGGGAAGTAGAGAAGCGCGTAGATCGCCGGGTGCGGGAGCTTCTTCATGGGCTAGCGAGGCCTCCCGCCAAGATGGGGTTGCGGCGGGCCGAAGCCCTGGTTGGCGGCGAAGTTCTTCGGGAGTTTCCCGGCGGCACGCGCCTGCTCGATGAGCACCTCCTGGGGGATGTGCTCGGGGAAGAACTGGTACCAGGGCTCGCCGAAGGCCTTGAAGTCGGGCTTACGACGGTTCTGCATCGCCTCTTGCACCGCGATGAGCCCCGCCGACTTGGGCGAGCTCTTGAGCCCCCGGCCCACCACCTGCAGGGCCTCGTCGCGACGCCGGGCCTCGTTGAGGATGTAGGCCCACACGCCGTAGAACAGGGCCTCGCTGCTGGCGGCGCCCTCGGCGTCGGTCAGCGTCTTGTGGGCGCCATCGGTATCGTTCTCGCGATGTTGGCAGCAGGCGAGCATGGCGCGAGCGCGCCAGTCGCGGTTCCAGGACTTCAGGAGGTGGGCCTTGGCGCTGGCGAAACGTTCCTTCGACGCCGTTACCTGGCGCTGCATCATCATCGAGCAGGCCTCGAGGTAGTCGAGGCCGCCAAGCTGCGCTTCTACCTGCTTCTCCACCAGGATCTGCCACTTCCCGAGCGGCAGCGCGGCTTCCATCGTGGTCCGCGCGGCGGCCATCTGCCCGCTCTGGAGTTGTTCCATCGCCAGCTTGAAGATGGCCTCCACCTGCTTGCCGGTTCGCCGGGCCAGCAGGAAGAAAGCAGCGATGAACACGATCAGCGCGGGCACGAAGCCCGCGATCCAGCCGGCTGCCCAGGCGCCCAGGCCGTAGCCGAGGAGCGCGGCGCCGCCTGCGATAAGGAGGTTGTACATGGAGCCCCGGGGGGAGGAGGGCCCGACGCTAACGCGCCCCGAGGCCAGCTACTGCGGGAAGCCCGTGTCGAAACCCTCGCCCTGGAGCACGGCGATCACGTCGCCGGAGGCGCCGGTGATGCCACCGGCCGACTCCACCCCGTCGCCCACCGTGTAGGTGTCGCTGTAGGTGTAGTCGCCGGCGAAGCCGTCGCCCGACCAGGCCACGACCGACTCGTACTTGAACGTGTGAATCGTGTCTTGCGACGACGTCCACGTGCCGTTGAGCGCCATGTCGAAGGCATTGCAGTTGTCTTCGTGGGCGATGAAGCTGCCCGTCCAGGTGACGCTCTGGCCGTCGACCGCCGCGGGGTCGCCCATCCGCTCGCGCACGTCGATCGCCGTGATGTTGACGCTGTCGCTGGCGGCCTCGTAGGTGAGATCCCACCGCCACCAGCCGTTCACCAGGGCCGAGTAGCTCACGTCGTCGTAGCCCTCGACGGTGGCATCGGCGGCCTTGGCGGTGCTGCTGCTCGACATGTTGAGCACGTCGTGAAACACCGCGTAGGTGCCGTTGACCCGGGTGGGCTTGTTGCAGTCGGCATCGCACGCGACGAGGGCAATGAGGAGGGCGATCATCGCCGCGAAGATATCACGCTCGGCGACGATAGGTCGCATCCATGCCCGCGCGTTTCCCCGTGCTCGACCCCGCCGCCTGCGTGCCTTGTGGGCTCTGCGAGGTGGCTTGCGTGGAAGCGCGGTACGGCTGGGACGATCTTGTCCCCGACGACCCCCGGGTGCTCGAACGTCGTCGCCTTCGCATCCGGGTGGTGGCTGGCCTCCCCGCGCTCGACGTGTGTTTCCACTGCGCCGAGAGCCCCTGCGTTCCGGTGTGTCCCCACGACGCGCTCTTGCGTTTCCGCGACGGCCGCGTGGAGCTCATCGAAGACCGTTGCACGGGTTGTGGCAAGTGCATCTCGGCCTGCCCCTACGGCGCGATTCGGCGCGTCGTCGACCTCGACATCGCGGTGAAGTGCGACGGCTGCGCGCCGCTCGGGGGAGAACCGGCGTGCGTCCCCGCATGCCCCAGCAAGGCGCTGTCGCTCGCGGTGCGATAACCGGCGCCGCATGGCCATCGAGCTGCGCTGTTTCACCTACATCGACATCCTCCAGCCGCAGACCGCGTCGTTCCTGGCGACCGTCAGCCGGGGCTACATGCCGCTCGAACGGCAAGCCGCCCTGTTCTTCGAGGTGGCGCCCGGAATGGACATCAACATCGTCACCGACATCGCGCTCAAGCGCACCAGCTGCACGCCGGGCATGCAGATCGTGGAACGGCAGTTCGGCTGCCTGCAGTTGCAGCACTACGACCAGGGCCAGATCCGCGCCGCGGGCGAGGCGGTGCTCACCTCGCTCGGACTGAGCGAGAAGGACCGTCTCAAGCCGCGACTGGTGAGCGCCCAGACGATCACCGGCGTTCATGGCTACCACGCGCAGATCACCAACCGCATGCGCCACGGCAACTTCCTCGACGAGGGTCGCACCCTCTACGTGATGGAGGTGCACCCCGCCGGCTACGCGCTCATCGCCGCCAACGAGGCCGAGAAGGCCGCCAAGGTCGACATCCTCGAGGTGATGAGCTTCGGGGCCTTCGGCCGCGTGTACCTCGGTGGCGACGAGGAAGAGATCAAGTGCGCCGCCGAGGCGGCTATCGCCGTGCTGGAGAGCTTCGACGGTCGCCCCAACGAGGGGCCCGGCGCCACCTTCTACTGAGAGATCGTCGCGTAGAAGTAGCTGCGATCTGAACGATCGTCGCTGTCGCGCGGGTCGAGGATGAAGTCCACCGTCGAGCCCACGGCCACGTCGACGTCCTTGTCGAGCTCGGTGCCGACGTCGTCCCAGCCCTCGATGTACCAGGCCCAGCGCATCACGCCGTCCACATACACGTAGCCGTTGACGCCGTTGGTCTCGCCGTCGATCGCCATCTTCGCGAGCTGGCCGGAGAGGTGCACCGTGCCGTCGACCGTCGAAACCCACCGACGAACCACCCACTGCTCCACCGGCAAACGCCCGCCGGTGGTCACTTCGCCGTTGGGGTGCATCGTCTCGGCGTCGATGAAGGTCCAGTAGTTGCCTCCGGTCGCCGCGTACCAGCCGGGGTCGGGCTCGCCGTAGTTGAAGCTCGTCATCTCCACGAAGATGTTGTCTGCGTCGGGCTCGATGTAGCCGTACCACCACCCGTTCTCGCCCTGGACGTCGGAGAAGCCCGTCACGCTGTCGGCGAGCACCACCGGCTCCTCGCTGCCGGTGTCGACCGGTCCGCTGTCGCCGGTGTCGTCGATCTCGCCGCTGTCGCCGGTCTCGAAGGGCTCGGCATCGCCGCTGTCGCCGCTGTCGTCAGCCGAGTCGGGCGGCACCTCCCAGTCCACCTCCCCGGTGTCGCCGTCTTTGCCCTCGTGGCCCGGGGGCGATGTTTCACAAGCCATGAAGATCAGGAACATCACTCCCTCCCTCGGGGGAAGACACCGCCCGGAAAGCAACATTTCTACGCTGTAGGTGTCACGTTACGCACCAGCCGATGTCCCAGTCTGCCTGGGAATCGCAAAAAACAAAAATCAACGTGAGAAGGCCGGCTCGCCGCCCTTCCGGGGATCGCTGGCGGCGTCGAACTGTGCGCCTCGGGCAACGACGACCTGCACGCTGCTGAAGGGCTTCTCGATGGTTCGGACGTCGTGACCGGCAGCGCGCAGCCCCTCGGCCCCGGCGAAGCCTGCCTCGACGATGGCCGCGTTCGGCATCCACTGGTGGTGCCATCGTGGGCGCGAAACCGCCTCGCTCGCGGAGGCGCCGTCGTCGAGGATCGAGCGGAGCACCGCCGTGGTGGCCGTGATGATGAAGGGGCCGCCACTCGCCCCGACAGCAATCTCAGGCTCTCCCTGCGCGTCGAGCACGATGGTCGGCGTCATCGAGGAGAGCGGCCGCTTTCCGGGCGCCACCGCGTTCTGTGCGCCCTGGACGAGGCCAAAGGCGTTGGGGGCGCCGAGCCGCGTGGCGAAGTCGTCCATCTGGTTGTTGAGCACGATGCCCGAGCGCCCGGCGATCACGTGTGAGCCGAAGCTGGTGTTGATCGTCGTCGTCAGCGCCACCGCGACACCCTCGGCGTCGATGGCGCTGATGTGGAGCGTGCCGTGGTCGTCGACCGGCGGCGGTGCCGGGGCGTAGTGCTCGGGAGGGAAGGTTTGCGGCCCGCAGTCGGCGGTGATCGCTCCGAGGTAGCGGGGATCGAGCAGCCGGGCGACGTCGACCGAGGCGAAGTCCGGGTCGCCCCCGAAGGCCGCGCGATCCGCCATCGCGTGCTTGGTGGCTTCCACTTCGCAGTGTAGGCTGGCCTCTGGACCCGCCACGCCCAGCACCTGGAGCAGGGCCACGCCCCCGGAGGAGGGCGGCGGCATCGTGAGCACGGTGCGCCTACCGTAGGAGCTCACGAGCGGTTTCCTTAGCTTGACCTTGTAGTTCCTGATGTCGTCGAGGCTGAGGACGCCGCCTTGTGCCTGGACGGTGGACACGAGGTCTTCTGCCACCCAGCCGCTCCGGAACGCCTCGCCCACGGTGTCGACCCAGGCGCGCAGGGCCTCCGCCAGCCCGGGACGGCGGTTGCCGGTGAGGAAGAGTGCGCGCATGTCGGGCGACTCCTCGAGCGAGCGCGCGAGGTGCTCGCCCGTAGGAAAGCCCTCCTCGGCGAGGCGAATGGCCGGGGCGGCAATCGTCGCGAGCGAAGCACGTCCGTACATGCGATGGAGCTCGGCAAGGCCGATGCCCTCGCTAGGGACGGCCACCGCGAGGCCCCCCCGGGTAGACGAGCCCTGGGCGGCGAAGGACTCCATGCTCGCGGCGCTCGGCGCCACCTCGCGGAAGTCGAGCACGTTGGGCTCGCCCTGCGCGGGCACCACCAGCGCGAAGCCACCGCCGCCGAGGCCCGAGCCCGAGGGTTGCACCACCCCGCTGGCAAGCGCGGCGGCGATCGCCGCGTCGACCGCGTTGCCCCCGGCGCGGAGCACGCTGGCGCCGGCCTCCGAGGCCAGCGGATGGTCGGCCGCCACCGCCCCGGGCACGGGCATCGTCCCGTCGAATCGCTGGGTGGCGATCGTGGGCTGCATGTCGCCGTCGAGGTCGCGCTTGGCGCAACCAATCAGGAAGAACGCGGCTAGTAGCGCCATGCCACGAAACCGAGGGCAAGTAGCACCTGGGCCACCCACAACGGGATGCCCACCGTCAGCCTGCTCCGCGTGAGGAAGAGCATCGGCAGGCCGCCGCCCACGGCGACACCGATGCGCAGCGCGTCGGCCGCCCAGCCCCCGCGTAGTTGCGTCGCGTGAAGCAAGAGGTCCTGCGCGAAGAGCGCGACGCCCGACTCCACACCGAGACCGCCGAGGATCGTCGCCACCGCCGCCGCCGCCACCGGCGCGCGACCGGGGAGGGTGACGGGCAAGTGCTCCAGGAAGTTCGCCCCGAGGTCGGGCACACCCCCGAGCATGAACAGCCAGGTGACCAGCGCAAGCCAGAGCGGAACCAGAGCGGCGCCCAGGAGGCCGCGTGGTGACAACTCAGCCTTGAACTCGGGACGTTCGCCACCGGGGGCGAAGCCAAGGGCGGCGAGACCGAGCCCGAGGGCCGAGATCGGCAACCCGCCCCAGCCGAGCGCGAGGGCGGTAGCCCCCGAGGCGGGCCCCAGCAACGAGGCCCCGCTCGCCGCCAGCACGAGGCGCGCGCGACGCCGGTCGTCTGGCTCGCAAAGGGCAAGGCCCGTTGCCACCAGGAGGTCGCCGAGGAGCGCGCTGGCCAGGACCACCGCCCACCAGGCGCGAGCGCGCACGAGGCCCGTCGCAGCCAGCGCCGACCAGCCCGCGAGCAGGGCCCCCGTCACCCAGGGCGGGTCGTTGGCCAGCGACTCGACCATGAAGGCCGGGTGCAGCGCACGCAGGCCCATGGCCACCCCAGCGGCCGCCACGATGTAGATCGGCAGCCACATCTCGGCCCGCTTGGCGCGTCCGAGGACGAGGGCCAGGAGCCCGATCACGCCGAGCGCCAGCGCATTGCGGAAAACCGGGAGGCTCAGCATCGGTCGCTGCGATCAACCACCGGGTTCGACATGGCACCCACGCCCTCCACCGCCACCGTCACCCGGTCGCCGGCCCGCAGAGGGCCCACGCCCGCCGGGGTGCCGGTGATGATGAGATCGCCAGGCTCGAGCGTCATGATCTGGCTGATGTAGGCGATGAGCTCGGGCACCGAAAAAACCATGTCAGCCGTGTTGCCTTGCTGGCGCACGCGCCGGTTGACGTCGCAACCGACGGCAAGCTTGGCGGGGTTGAGGTGCGTCACGATGTGCGGGCCCACCGGCAAGAAGCTGTCGAAACCCTTGGCGCGGGCGAAGAGCCCGTCTTCCTTCTGGAAGTCGCGCGCCGTCACGTCGTTGGCGCAGGTGTAGCCAAACACGTAGTCGAGCGCGCGCTCAGCCGTCACCCGGCGGCAACGCGTGCCGATGACCACCCCAAGCTCGGCCTCGTGGTCCACACGCTCAGTGCCCGGCGGGATCTCGATGGGCTGCCCGGCGCCGATGATCGCGCTCGGGGCCTTGAGGAACAACTTGGGCTTCTCGGGGACGGGCTTGCCCATCTCCTTGGCGTGGTCGCGGTAGTTGCTCCCCACGCCCACCACCTTCGAGGGCACCACCGGAGCCAGGAGGCGGGCGTCGGCGGCCGAGGTGCCCACCTCGCGGCCACCCGACCAGGGCGGGCCGGTCAACAGGCGGAAACCCGTGCCGTCCGCGCGAGCGAAGTACTCGATGCCGTTGACTTCCACGCGGACGTAGCGATTCATCGCAGCGACGCCTCCAGCTCGGTCATCACTTCGCTCGGGTCGGCCGTGAACATGAGCAGGCCGCGCCACACCCACTTCTGCCACTGGTAGTCGTCGATCGTGCCCTGCGCGACCGCGAGGTGACAGCGCGGCAGCTCGCCGCCGTAGGCATCGGACAGCTCCGCGAACAAGCGTTCGAACTCCTCCTCGTCGGGTCGGTACCCCACGAAGAGTACCACTTGTTGCCGGAGCAAGGTGCGGAGTTGTTTCCTGGTGTCGGCGGCGATGGGCAGGCGCGCGGCGTCGGCCCGAGTCACAAGCATCGTGTCGGGTCGCGACAGGGCGCCGCGCAAGTGAACCAGGGTGACGCGCCCCGGGGCGCGCGCGGGGATCGGGCTACTCCGGCCGATCACGTCGAGGGCGAGGCCCTCCTCTGCGGCCGCACGCTCCAGCATGTCGTCGTAATTGGTGGTGAAGATCAAGGGGAAACGCTTCACGATCGCCCGGTGTGCCGGGAGCGGCTTCACCGCCTCCGCGCCCACGGTCGCCCCGAGGTACGACACCAGCGCGTCGCGACCCTTCGCCGCCTGATAGGCCTCGGCCCCCTCCTCCACGCTCGGCACGATCCCCTTCTGTTTACCCGCTGCCATCGCGGGTTTCTTCCAACCCAGAGAGCGCGCCAGCTCTTTCTGCTCGGGGTAGTCGGCCTCGGTCTCCTGGGCCGCCTCGAGCGTGGCGCGGTTGCCGACGAAGATCACGCAGCGGTCGTTCTTGACGGCCTCGATGACCTCGACGGGGAGATTCACGCCACCCCCACGATCGCCTTGACCTCGGCGATGTGGGACCGGTCGCGCACCACGGCGCCCACCTGTCCCACGGTGAGCGCCGCGAGTCGCGAGCCGAGCTCGCCGCACTTGTCGGCGCCGAGGCCGCGAAGCCAGCCGTACAGGAAGCCGCCCGCATAGGTGTCGCCCGCGCCCGTCGTGTCTTTCACGACCGCAGGGAATACCGGCACACGGTAGCGCTCGCCGCCATGGAGCACCACGCTGCCCTGCCCGCCGAGCTTGACGACGACGATCTCCGTCCAGCCCGCGAGCTCGTCGATGGCTTCTTCGACGGGTTTCCCGGTGACGATCTCCGCCTCCTCGCGGTTGAGGAAGGCGATGTCGGCGTGGTCCTTGATGATCCACTCCACGTCGGCGCGGATGGTGCGGGCCACGAAGGGGTCGGCCACGTCGAAGCTCACCTTGGCGCCCGCCGCCTCGGCCTCCGCGAGCGCGGCAAAGGCGGTTTCGCGCACCGGGCCGCCGAGGAACTTGTAGCCGGTGGTGTGGAAAAGGCGCGCCTCGCGAATGTGGGCGGTCAAGCTACCGAGCTTTCCGAGGTGGATCGCCGCGCCGAGGTCGGTGAGCATGGTGCGCTCGCCATCCTTCACGCTGATGAGCGAGAGGCACTTGCCGGTGGGCAGCTCGTCGTGAACGTGAAGCGCGTGACCCCCGCAGGATTCGGTGAGTGACCTGCCATAGTGCGTGCCGAAGGCGTCGGCGCCCACCTGCCCACCGTAGATCACCCGGGCGCCGCAGAGGCCGAGCGTGGAGATCGTGTTCGCGCAGGAACCACCTGAGTGGATCTCCACCCCGAGCCCCCTCACCTGCTCGTAGATCTCAAGCCAACGATCGTGGGCCACGGGGTGCATCTGCCCGCGCGTGAGGCCGAGATCGCCGAGGATCGTGTCGTCTTCGATGCGGACGAGGGCGTCCATGATGGCGTTGCCGAGGCCGACCACTTCGTAGCTCACGCGGGCTCCTGGGGAGGGGGCGCGACTAACTCGCACACCGCGGGGGCGTGATAGTTCCGCGCGGTGCGCCAGCGTTTCCTACGGCTCCTGCCCGGCATCGTCGTAAGTGTAGGTTTCACGCTCTGGTTCTTGCTACGCGCCCACTGGGCCGAGCTTGCACAAGCGCTCGGCGGGGTGGATCTGCGCTGGGTGGCGCTCTCGGCGGTGATCTTGTTCACCGAGTTCGTGATCCGCGCCTTGCGCTGGAAGGTCTTGCTCTGGGAGATCGCGCCTCACGCGCGTTTCTGGCGGCTTTTCGTGGCCACCACCATTGGGATGGCGCTCAACGTGGTGCTGCCCTTTCGCGCGGGCGACTTCGCGCGGCCGTGGCTCGGCTCACGCGAAACCAAGACGCCGATGTTGCCCCTCTTCACGGTAGCCGTCATCGAGCGCGTGTTCGATATCCTGGGCCTTTTGAGCGTCTTCTTGCTGATGCTCGCGGTGTTGCCGCCCCAGGCCGAGGCCCACGGCGAGCTGGTGACGAACCTCAAGCTCTACGGCAGCGCCTTCGGCGTGGCCGGCGTGCTGGGGCTCGGTACTTTTCTCGTGCTCGCGGCGCAGGAGGCCCGCGCCCGCGCCACCTTCGTGCGCCTTGCCTCGTTGGCGCCCGGCCCGGTGGCGAACAAGTTCATCACCCTCTTCGACGGCTTCGTGGGCGGGCTGTCCTCGGTTCGCTCCGGGAAACACCTGCTCCAGGCCGCGCTGTTGTCGGTCCTCCACTGGTTCAACGGCGCGCTCAGCATCTACGCCTTGATGCACGCGTTCGGCATCGCGCTCCCCTTCGCCTCGGCCTGCTTCACCACGGTGGCCATCGCGCTCACCGTGGCTTTGCCCCAGGCGCCCGGCTTCTTCGGCGTCTTCCACGTGGCCATCGAAAAAACGCTGGTGCTCTGGGGGCAGGACGCTGGCCCGGCGCAAGCCTTCGCGATCATCTTCTGGGGCGTGTCCTTCCTGCCCATCACCACGGTGGGCGCCTTCTTCTGGTGGAAGGAGGGGCTGTCGCTCACCTTGTTGCGGCGGGGCGAGGTGGAGAAACCGGCGTAAACTGGCCGGATGCTCCTCCTCGCCACCCTGGGCTGGGCCACCACCCTCACCGTCGGCCCGTCCGGCACTTACAGCACCATCGCCGCGGCGGAGGCCGCCGCCGTCGACGGCGACGTGATCGAGGTCGACGCGGGCACGTGGTCGGAAACGCTGCGTCCCGCCGGGAAAGACCTGACCTACCGGTCGACGGCCGGTGCGGTGATCAGCGTACCGGG
>SXON01000244.1 GCA_005778355.1 Pseudomonadota bacterium
GCCTGGGAACACCGGCTGGAGCTCGGCTGCTTCGACCTCTCCGCGATGCAGGCCTTTTACACCGAGCACGTGGGACACGGGCCGGAAGACGTCACCAGCGACCCGTCGTCCGCCTGCATGTGATCAGCGTTTGCACAGCCGCGTGGTCACCCCGTCCGGGAACGTGCCCTTCGCGCGTACCATTGACAGGGCCCCCGCCCGGTCGGGGTCCAGCGCGAGGAAGCGCGACGGGACGGCGCCCACGCGATCGAAGGCCTGGAAATGGTGGCGGTCCTCGCCGTCGGCGTGGCGCAGCATGACCTCGAAGTCCACCGGCAGCGGGCCCGTGAAAACGAGGTAGTACCCGTCACCCCGGGCCTCGATGCGTGGCGGCACGCGCAGCACCAGTCCCTCGGCGCTCGTACCCTGGGCGAGCGCGCGCTTGGCGCAGTCGCCCGCCACGGCCGGGATGAGTTCGCGGAAGAACTCCGACTCGCGAATCGGGGGTGCGTCGGCGGGAACGCTGAAGAGGTGCACCATCACCAGCTCCCAGATCAAGAGCCGCGGGCGCGTGTCCGGATCGGTCTCGGTGAAAAGCCAGCGGGCCAGGCCGGACAACGCGCCGCCACCCGGCACGGCGTAGGCGGCCACGTCGCGCTCGAGGTACTCGCGCAAGAACCCCACGAAATTGGAGTTTGGCCCGCTCTGGCTCGTGCCGACAGCCACCGCCGAGGGCGGCGGCAGCTCGTCGAGCAGGCCCACCTCCTGCTTGCGACGCGTGTCGTAGAGGTAGCGGGTGGTCTCGCCGAAGCCCTCTCCGCACCTTCGGAGGAGCGCGCTCTGCCCGGCCACGGTTTCTACCAGCTGGCTCGTCCACTCGACCCGCGTCCCGCCCGAGTGCGCGGGCTGTCCACGAGCAACCTCGGCCACGCGTCGTGCGGCCACGCGTGAACCGGCGCTCGTCCAGTGGTCGTCGAAGTGACTGAAGAAGGGAGGGTCGCCACCAAATCCCGCCAGAGCGTCGGCGGTGAGGTCGACGGGGAGCACCTGGTGACTCGACATCCATCGCAAGAGCGCCTGGTATTCCCGCAGCACTTGCTCGCGCTTGTAGGGCCGACCGTCCACGAGGATTTGCCCCGGGTCGCCAACCGGACGCGGCGGGACAAGCGGCACGATCACCGTGAGACCAGCTGCCGCGAAGGCGGAGAACAGTCGTTCCATGGCCTCAACTTGTTCAATGCCCATCCGGAAGCTCTCGAGCAGCTCCCAGCGCATGTAGGCGGCGCCGTCCGAGGCCGTCCAGCCCTCCGCCGCCGCCCGCGGACAGAGCGGCGCGGGCTCGGCCACGGCCATGCCGCCGAGCGCCATGCTGGCGAGGAGCGCGATCACTTCCCGCCACCCCGCCTGGACTCGAGCCCAGAGAGCGGCACGCGCAAGCGCATCGAGCGCACCTGCACCTCCGCCTCGCGCCCGAAGAGCCCGGTGACGACGCCGTGTTGCGCCACCGTGCTCACCCACACCTTCTCGCCCACGCTCGCCGCGTAGGCGGGCGCGGCCGCGGCCTGCTCCTCGTCGATCCCCGACCGGGCGGCGCGAACGAGCTGCAGCCCGGCGTTGGTGGCCTTCAGGCTGGGCGCCGCGTGGAGCGACTTCACCAGGTCGCGCAGCTCCGCTTCCATCCGCGAGAGCTTATCTCGCGTCGCCTCCACCAGCCGCTGGCGTTCGCCATCGATCTTGTCCTGGAGTTTCTTCTCGCGCCCCCCGATCTCCGCCTCCCGCGCGAGGAGCGCCGCCCCGTGGACCTCTAGCTGTCGCGACTGCTGGCGAACACCCTCGCGTTCGGCCTCGAGCTTGGCCATGAGACGCGCCACTTGCGCCGCCCGCTCGTCGAGCAGGCTCGTGGCGCGCGCGAGCACGTGCTCGGGCATGCCCATCCGCTGCGCCACCACCAGCGCCTGGCTGCCCGAGGCCTGGCCCACCACGAGGCGGTAAGTGGGCTTGCCGTCGGCGAACTCCATGCCGGCCACGACGATGCGCTCGTCGGCGGTGGCCTTCAGCTCCGGGTAGTGTGTCGTCACCACCACCCGCGCGTTGGCGTCGACGAGCGCCTCCACCACGGCCGCGGCGAGTGCGGCCCCTTGCGCGGGGTCGGTGCCCACCGCCACCTCGTCGACCAGCACCAGCACCCCGGGGCGCGCCAGCTCGATGGCCTCCTTGAGCCGGAGCACGTGCCCCGAGAACGTGGACAGGTCGCCCGCCACCGACTGAACGTCGCCGATGTCGGCGACGATGGGCTCGAAACAATCGAGTCGGCTCCCGTCCGCCGCCGGGAGCGGGATGCCGAGTCGCGCCAGCACCGCACAGAGCCCCACTGTCTTGAGCGCCACCGTCTTGCCGCCGGCGTTGGGACCGGTGAGGACGAGGCAGCGCCGGACGCTGTCGAGCCGCAGGTCGTTGGCCACCACGCTCGCCCCGGGACGCAGCGCCAAGACCGGGTGACGCGCCCGCCGCAAGTCCACCACGCCATCCGAGCCGACGCGGGGGATGGTCCCGTCCCACCGGAAGCCAAGATCCGCCTTCGCCGACGCGAGATCCAGCTCGCCGGTCAACTCGACACAGGCGAGCACGGGCACGGCCACGCGCGCCACCATCCCGGACAGCTCGCCGAGGATGCGGAAGGTCTCCGCCTCGATGGCGTCGCGCACCGCGCGCAGGTCGTTCTGCAACTCCACCGTGTGACCGGGCTCCACGAATGCGGTCTCGCCGCTGTGGGAGCTCCCATGCACGATGCCGAGACCCTTGCGGTGTGACATCTTCACCGGCACCACGAGGCGCCCGTCGCGCTCGGTCACGTAGTGTTCCTGGAGCATGTCGCCCCAGCCCTCGTCGGCGAGCACCGCCTCGAAGGCTTGCTGCACCGATGCGCGAAGAGCGTCACACTGGCGGCGCAAGGAGGCGAGCTTCGGCCAGGCCGTGTCGCTCAGCTGCCCGTCCCGGTCGAAGGCCGCGTCGAGGCGCACGCCGACGCCGCCGGGCACGTCCATCGCGCCCGCCATCGCCTGCAAGGCCGGCCCCTCGCGACGGGAGAGCCACTCCGCCACGTCGACCAGCCCGCGGATCGCGCCGCCCACTGAGATGAGCGCCCAGGCCTCCAGCACCACCCCGCGCGCCGCGCGGCCCACCTCGGGGCGCACGTCGGCCACCCCGTTCACCGGCGGGCTCTCCCCCTTCATGCGGGCCGACATGAGCTCGCCGACGAGCCGGTAGGCGTCGTTCACCGCCCCGGCGCTCGGAAAGAGCACCATCTGGCGCGCCCGCTCGGCCCCCATCGGCGTGTGTACACATTCCAGGAGCGCCGCGAGCACGGCCTCCCAGTCAAGGGCCGCGCGCGGGTCCATCAGAGCCGGCGAGGATCGGTCAGTTGCCCCGTCACCGCGCTCGCGGCCGCCACGGCGGGGCTCACGAGGTAAACCGGCCCGGCGCTGCCCATTCGGCGGTCGAAGTTACGGTTGGTGGTGCTCGCGGTCGTTTCCCCGGGCAGCGGGATCCCGGGGCCGTTGCCAATACAACTGCCGCAGCCCGGCGGCGACACCACCGCCCCCAGCTCGCGGAACATCGCGAGGATGCCCTCCTTCTCGGCGGCGGCGGCCACGTCGGCGCTCGAGGGGGTGACCGTCACCCGGACGCCCGGCTTGATGACCCGCCCGCGCAAGACATCGGCGGCGGCGCGCAGGTCCGAGAGGGAGCCGCCGGTACACGACGCGATCACCACGTTGTGGATGGCCACGTTGCCGAAGTCTGCCAGCGGGGCCCGGTTACGACTGTCGCCCGGCGTGGCCACGGTGAGCGGCACCTCCGCGAGGTCGATCTCGATCACGCGCTCGTACTGGGCGTTCGCGTCGGGGTGGACCAGCTCCTTGCTCACGTCCACCCCGCGGCGAGCCTGGATGAAGTCGACAATCGGGCGGCAAGGCTCCACCACGCCGGTCATGAGGCCGCCCTCGACGGTCATGTTGGTGAGCACCGAGAGCTCGTCGACGTTCCAGTGGTCGAGCCCCGGGCCACCGAGCTGGATCACACAGGTGTCGGTGGGGCCCGAGCGCCAGTGTTCCTCGCGGAAGTAGGGGTCGCCGATCACGTGGAGAATCAGGTCTTTCGGCGAGAGGCCGCCCTCGGGCTTGCCGCTCACCACGATCCGCACCACCTTGGGCACGGTGACGGGGATGAGCCCGGTGCGGAAGGCGAAGGCCATGGCGGTAGAGCCCACGCCGAAGGCGAAGGCGTTGAGCACGCCGGCGGTGGGGGTGTGCGAGTCGGTGAGGATCACGATCTCGCCGGGTCGGCAGTAGTCTTCCACGACGATGCGGTGACACACGCCGGGGGCGAAGGGGCGACCCGGCCCATGGAGGCGGATGCCGTACTCCTCGCAGGCGTCGACCATCTCGCGGGTGAGCTGCTTGGCCGGCGCGAGGCGAGCGCGCTTGACATTGTCGGGGACGGTGGCCTCGTCGATGAGCACGAAGTGATCCTCGAAGGCCGCCACCATCTCGGGACGGTACATCGGCTCGTTGCCGAAGGCTTCCCGGTAGAGCGCCACCACCATCCCCGCGGTGTACTCGTGCACCCCGCGGAAGCCGGTGCGACAGAGCACCTGGTCGCCCGCGCTCACGGTGGCGATGCCGTCGGTGTCGCTCCCGGTCCAGGTCTTGGCGGCGATGATCTTCTCCACCGCGTTCATCGGGCGGGCGGGCACCGCCGTGTCGTAGGTGGGCGCGATCTCGCCCTTGAGCAGCTTCTGCCCGTAGGCGAGGAGCCCTCCACCCTCGGCCACGGCGCGGAAGAAGGTGGGGAGCGCAGCGAAGAAGCTCCGCGTGTCGACATCTTCCCCGGCGCGGAGGCGGTCGACCACCGAGAGGTCGGTGGTGAAGGGCATACCGCCGTACACCATGTTCTCCTGGAATATCCTCTGGAAACTCTTGGCCACCACCAGTTCGATGCCGGCCCCCTGGTGGGCCACCACCGCCACCTCGCGGGAGCTACCACTGCCGTAGGCGTCGCCGCCGACGATCACCTGGAAACCGCCGTCCTTGACCGAGTCTTGCTTGACCACTTCCTTGAAGTTCTCGAGGAAGTAAGGGCCGAGGATCTCCCCGGTGTAGCCGAGCGTGCACGCCGCGCCGCTGATCATGAGGTCGGTGTTGACGCCGTAATGCAGCGCCTCGCCGGCGTAGGCGAGATCCTGCCCGGCAAGCTGCGTTTCCAGCTTGCCCGCGTTGTCGGTGAGGTAGAGCACGCGGCCGGTGAGCTTCATGGCGACGGGCATCTATCCACCGCCGCAGGCCTGGGCTAAGGTCGCGCCATGCTGCTTGTTGCCCTCGCCCTGGCCCTCGATCTCGTGCCCCGCGAGGCCGGGCACCGCACCATCGCGGCCACGGTCTCGACGGGCGGTCGCACGGTATCGCCCGCGGAGTTCACCGCCGCGCTGCTCGACTGCGCCAAGTACCCACTCAGCGCCACCTACATGGGGGTCCAGGCGCTGGTGGAGTGTAAGACACTGGCGCCCGCGAACAACGGCACCGCAGTGATCTACCAGCGTACCGGCGGCAACGCGCTGGTGGCGGAGCGTCACTGGGTCGCGCAAGTGCGCGTCAAAGAACAGACGGACACTCGCGCGGTGGTCGAGTGGGACCTCGTGAAACACACCATCGAGAATGGCAAGGTCACCGCCGGGCCCTACGCATCCGTGGTCCAGGCCCACCCCTCGGCGGTTTTCACCCCCTACACCACGGGCTCCTGGGTGCTCGACAACGTGGCGGGCACGGTCACCTACACGGTGACGAGCGATCCCGGCGGTTCTCTCCCGGGTTTCATGACCACCCAGGGCGCAGTGATGGCGTTTCCGATGGAGGTGCTGCGGGTGCGATGGGGGATCGAGGGGTAGCTGCATCGATCTTGCACCGGGTCGCTTCGAGTCCGGCACACCCCGTCGCCGGACGCTGCACACCCGGGCCCTAAGCTCCTTCTCGTCCCAAGGAGCACCATGGTTTCCGCCCTCCGCGTCGAGTCACTCCCCCCGGCTGTCGAGGTGGCGCCCGGGCCGCCTGCGCCTCGATTCCCCCTGCTGCGCGCCGTGGCTGGCGTCGCGGGCCTCGGCCTCGCCGGCGGCCTCGCCGGGCAGACCAGCGCGCTAGCGTCTGCCCCCGCGGGCTTGCTCGCCGGGGCCGGGGTCCTCTGCCTCACCACCCCGGCGCTGGTGGTGGCGCAGCAATACCTGCGTTTACACGCCACGCCCTCCGCCGTGGTCGGCGCCGTCTGGGAGGCATTCACGCGCGCAGGCCTCGTGGCCCTCGGTGTTGTCCCCGCCGTGGCCTGGCTCGCCGCCACCAGCGACCTCGGGCCCGGCTTCGCGAGCCTGCTCTTCGCAGCCATCGGCGCCTTCGCCGCGCTCCTCGCCATCGAGGGCCTCGGTCGTGCCGAGCAGAAGGCGGGGGGCAGCTTCGCCGCCGGCACCGGACTCGGCATCCTCTGGGCCGGACTCGCCTCGCTCGTGGGCCTCCGCCTCCTCTTCCTCTTTTCCGCCTGAGGTTTCTATGCACACCCTCGAACTCACCGCCGCCGTGCTGCGCGATCCCGACGCGGTGGCCCAGTCCGACGACCCCCGCGCACTGGCGCGCCTCGCGCCCCCCTTGCTCGCGATGAGCGTGGGCGGCGCGCTGGTGCTCGGCCTCGCGGCGGGAGCCACCCATGGGCCCTTGCAGTCCGCCTTCGCCGCCGTGAAGACCCCGGCGCTGTTCCTGCTGCCGCCGCTGCTGGTGTTGCCCCTGGTGCACGGCTTCGCCACCGCCTGCGGCGTCACCGTGAGCTGGACACGCCTCGGCATCGCCACCCTCGCCGGCCTCGCGCGCAGCGGCTTGCTCGCGGGCGCCGTCGCCCCGTTGCTCTGGTTGCCCTTCTCGCTCGACACCGACTACCACCTCGCGGTGCTCATGTTCGTGGCCGCCTTCGGCTTCTCGATGTTGCCCGGCCTCGCCACCATCGCCCGCGCCGTGCCGAGCGGCGGCACCATGCGCCTCCCGGCCGTGCTCGGCACGATGCTGGTGCTCGGCGTCGTCACCGCGCAGACGGGCTGGGTGCTCCGCCCCTTCGTGGCCCGTCCCCAGGCCGAGCTCACCTTTCTCCGCACGGTCGAGGCCGACGTGTTCTCGTCACTCGGCGCCACGACCCGCAGCGCCACCGGCGACTACCGCGAGGACTGGGCCCCACGCGGGTCGGGGATCATGCGCGGCGGCGGCGCCGAGTAGCCGCCAGCCCCGCCATCACCGCGAGGATCGGCCCCCCGCCCGTCGCGTCACAGCCGCAGGCGGTGGGTTCCTCGCCCGGGCTTTCCTTGCGTCCCCCGGGGCGGTCGCCACTGTCGCTCGGCTCCGCCGTGTCCGGCTCGCCGGTGTCTCCCGTGTCGCCCGTGTCGCCCTCGGGCGAGGCGACGCGCAGGGTCCACGCCGCACCGCGCTCGCCGGTGGCCGTCACCGCGAGGATCTCGCCCGGCGCGACCGTCAGCGTGTCGCCTGAGCCCGCCACCCCGGACAGCACCACGTCGCCCTCGCTGACATCGGCGCTCACCTCCACGGCTTCGCCGCCGCGCAGCCGATAGTACACCGTGCCCAGCTCGTCGGCCTCGCCCTGGGCGCCCTCCTCGAGGGTGTTCTTCTCCACGTCCGGCCAGGACTCGCCGCGACTGTACAGCTCGTTGCCAAAAGCGCCCGTGAAGCCCGCCCAGATGCCCGTCCGGTCGAGCCCAGTGGCATCTTCGAGCACGACGTCCCACGGCTGTCCCGGGAGCCCGGCCGAGGCTTCCCACGCCGCCTGCATCGTGCCCGGTCCGGGCCCGAGCGTGTCGAGCCAGCCATTGAGCGGGAAAATCCCGTAGTGGTGGTAACCCTCGGTGCTGTCGAATGAAAGCTCGCTCTGGTTCACGTACCAGCCCACCACGTAGTCGCTGCTGTCGCTCTCCGGCTCCACCAGCGTGGCGCCCCACATGGCGGAGGCCTCCCAGTACCAGGACTCCCCGGCCTGGCCGGTGTACTCGCGCTGGCGGTACTGGAGCGCGTGGTTGAACTCGTGCTCGGCGAGCGCCCGCCACCAGTTCCAGTCGGTGGCGTAGGTCGTGTCGAGGTAGATGACCGGGTATCCCTCGGGGTACAAGCTCGTGGTGTACTCGGTGGTGAAGCCGGTGCCGCCCAGGTCGGTCACCAGGAGCACCCACAAGTAGTACTCGTCGCTGCTCACCGGCGGGTCCCAGCCTTCCTGCTCCACGAAGTAGGTCCACGCGGCCTCGAGGCCCTCCGCCGCCATCTCGGCTTCTTCCTGCGTGCCGTCGCCGTCCGACCACTGGATGGTGAAGTTCTCCGTCTCGAGGTGGTTCTCGTAGTTGTTGCCGTACACCTGCTTCCCCGCCCGGGTCCGGGGGCCGGGCAGGCCGAGCCCCGGGGGCGCCGCGTGGAACCGTTCGTCGTGGGCGAGCCCGGTGGGCTCGACAATCTCGGGGGTGAGGCAGAGCGGGAACATCGGCGCCATCGTAGCTTCGCCGCGCCGAGCAAGCGACCCGCAGGGCCGGGCCGGGGCGGCGGGGCAGGCCACGCCCCAGGACGAGCGCCCGTGCGCGGCGGGTCATGACTCGACCGAGTGTCCGATTATCGGCCACATGACCTCTGCCCACCACGTCGCGACACGGAGACCAGTCGCCTCGCCCAGTGGCGGCCGCCGGTCCACCCGCGCCCGCCAATCACCCTCGGCCTGGTCTCTGGCCCTTGCACGAGGCTTGCACACCCCCCGCACCGGCTCGCCGCATCGAGCGCCTAGCTTGGGATCGTCCCCCGGAGCACTCGTGGCCTCGTCCAACACCCTGCTGGTCATTGCCGGTATCTGGCTCGCGCTCGGCCTGGTCGTGGCCACCGCGCTCTCTCGACAGGGCCACCCACCGCCCACCGCCCTCGCCGCGATCGTGGCCTGGCCCGCGATGATCCCCTTGCTTGGCCCGGGGGAAACACCGTCCGCCGGGCCCTTCTCGCCCCGCATCCACTCGGCCTTCTCTGCCTTGCGCGCGGCGCTCACCGACCCCGCCCTCGCCGGGGTGTCCGACGCGCCCACGCTGGCCGCGGTGGAGTCCGCTTTGCACCGCGCCGATGCCCGCATCGCGGCGGTCGACCGCCTGCTCGCCGACGAGGCCCTCGCCGCCGACCCCGAGTCCACCCGCCTGCGCGAGGCCCGCGCCCGCGCTGCGACCGAGGTCGACACGGTGTTGCACCAGGTGCTCACCCTCCGCGTGCAGCTTGGCCTCGTGGCCCTCGCCGGCGACACCAGTTCCGTTCGCGCGCACCTGAGCGCCCTGGCGGCGCAGGCCCGCGCGCTCGAGGAGGTGGCCGCTTGTTAGCTTCGACCCCGATGGCCCGCGTGCTCGTTGTCGACGACGATCCCCACCTCCGCGAGGTGCTCCGCTACGCCTTGGCGCGCGACGGTCACGAGGTGGCCGAGGCCCAAGACGGGCAGGCTGCGGTGCTGGCCGTGGCCGCGCGTGCCCCCGACCTCGTGGTGCTCGACATCGTGATGCCGGCGATGGACGGGCTCACGGCCTGCCGGGAGATCCGCAAGAACAACGCCGTGCCCATCGTGTTCTTGTCGAGCCGCGACGAGGAGCTCGACCGGGTGCTCGGGCTGGAGATGGGCGGCGACGACTACCTCGCCAAGCCCTTCTCCACTCGCGAACTCTGCGCCCGCGTGAAGGCGGTCTTACGACGGGCGCGACCTGCGACCCCCGAGGCCCCGCGCGAGACGTTGTCCCACGGTCGCCTGCGCATGGACACCGGCGAGCATCGCTGCTGGGTGGAATCGCAAGAGATCGTCCTCACCGTCACGGAGTTCTCCCTCCTCCGCGTGCTCATCTCGCGACCCGGCCGGGCGTTTACTCGCGACGAGCTCACCGACCGGGCCTACGGCGACGGTTACCACCTCGCCGAGCGCACCCTCGACAGCCACGTGCGACGGATCCGCGCCAAGCTACGAGAAACCGGCATCGATCCCATCGAGACGGTGCACGGGCTGGGTTACCGACTCGGCGACGCCGGCTGATCGACCGACTTTTCCTTTCTGCTCTCCGGCGCTCGCGGTTCGAAGCCACATGAAGCTCCTCCCCCTCGTCCTCCTCGTCGCCGCCTGCAAAGAACAGAGCCCTCCCGGCGGCAGCACGGAGGAGTTCGTCTACGAGTCCACCTGCGACAACAGCGACGTGGTGATCGAGGGCGAGGTCACCTGGGCAGACGACGTGGGTCCCATCGTGATGGAGAAGTGCACCGGTTGCCACGTCGACGGGGGCATCGCGCCTTTCGCGCTCGACAGCTACGGCGCCGCCTCGCCGATGGCCTCGGCGATGTCCGGCGCGGTCACGGCCAAGCGCATGCCGCCCTGGCCGCCCTCGTCCTGCGGCGACTGCCAGACCTTCGACCACGATCG
Organism: Pseudomonadota bacterium; assembly: GCA_005778355.1. Taxonomy (GTDB): domain Bacteria; phylum Myxococcota_A; class UBA796; order UBA796; family SXON01; genus SXON01. Next base: position 10,486 of record SXON01000244.1, read on the forward strand.
TTCACTCTCCGACGAGCAGATCGCCACCATCGCCGCCTGGGCCGAGCAGGGCGCCCCCGAGGGCGGCAGCGCCGACCTCGATCCCACCGAGCCGCCCGCGCTCGAGCGAGAAGACGCGATCGTCACCTGGGCGGGCGACGACTACACGCCAAGCGACACCGCCGGCGACAGCTACCGTTGTTTCCTCGTCGACTCGCCCTCGGCCACCGACGCGTACTTCACTGCCTACGAGGTGCGCCCGGGCAACCCCCAGGTGGTGCACCACGTGCTCATCTACCACCCCAACACCGACGACGCGGTGGCCGACGCGGAGGCCCTCGACGCCGAGGACGAGGAGCGTGGCTACGAGTGTTTCGGCGGGGCCAAGGTCGACGCCGACCCGCTGGTGGCCTGGGCCCCCGGCGGTGGCGCCACCGAGTACCCCGAGGGCACCGGCCTCCCGATCAAGGGCGGCCGCCCGCTCATCCTGCAGCTCCACTACAACACTAGCAACGGCACTGGGGCCGACCACACCGAGGTGGCGATCACCGTGGAAGACGAGGTCGACCAGCCGGCGGTGCTCGCGCGCATCAACAACACCGAGCTCGAGCTGCCGCCGGGGCAGTCCGCCGTCACCGACAGCTACGAGGTGCCGATCAACCAGGACATCACCGTGTGGGGCGTGCTCCCCCACATGCACGAGCTCGGCCAGTCGATCCAGCTCACCGTCGACCAGGGCGGAGAAGAAACCTGCATGATCGACGTGCCCGACTGGAACTTCCACTGGCAGGGCATGTACTTCTACACCGAGCCGGTGAGCGTGAACAAGGGCGCCAGCGCCGAGATCAGTTGCGTGTTCGACACCACCAGCCGCACGGAAACGACGGTGTTTGGCGAGAACACCAGCGACGAGATGTGTCTCGCCTTCGTTTACGTCACCGGCGGGTAGACCGC
>SXON01000245.1 GCA_005778355.1 Pseudomonadota bacterium
AGGCGATGAACACCGGCCACGATGGCTCACTCACGACGGTACACGCCAACACCACGCGCGACGCGCTGGCCCGCCTCGAGACGCTGGTGATGTTCGCCGGGCTCGACCTCCCCTCGCGTGCCATCCGCGAGCAGATTGCCAGCGCGATCAACATCATCATCCAGGTGTCTCGGCTTTCCGACGGCAGTCGGCGGGTGATCTCGGTGGCCGAGCTCGTGGGCATGGAGGCCCAGACGATCACGCTTCAAGAGATCTTCGCGTTCAAACAAACCGGCGTGGGTCCCGACCGCAAGGTGTTGGGCACCTTCGGCCCCACCGGTTTTGTGCCCAAGTTCGTGTCGAAGCTGACCGAGCTCGGCATCGCCGTGCCCCGCGGCATCTTCGGCACGCCCCAACAGGCCGCCGCCGCCGTGCCCCGAGGCCGGGCGTAGATGGACCTCTTCCCGCTCATCTGGGACTTTCGCACGAGCGTGCGCCTCGTGGCCTTGTCGTTCTCGGCGCTGGCCTGGGCCTGGGTGGGCTGGAACCTCGCGCCCATCCTCTGGCGGGGGTGGCAAAACTCCACCAACGGCTACGTGGACTGGATGATGGTGGAGTTCGACCGCATGTTCATCGAGGTGCCCCGATGGACGTGCACCGCCTCGATCGCCGTGTCGGTCACCCTCTTTGGCGCCCTTGGCTTCCTACTCACCAGCGGCATCCCCTGGTCGCCGGGCTACCACGTGATCCGCGCGCTGGTGGTTGGTCTTCTCGCCGTGGGTCCCTTCGGCATGCCCACCGGCTTCAACCTGCCACGTTTCGTCGTTGCCCAGATGTGGGAGAAGCGGATCCTCGACTTTGAAGACCAGATGCTCGACGCCCTGGCCTTCATGTCAAACGGGCTCAAGTCTGGCTTGTCTTTGCTGCAATCGATGGACATGGTGCGCGAAGAGCTGCCCAATCCCATCTCGCAGGAGTTCGCGCTGACGCTCAACGAGCAGCGCCTCGGCGTGCCCCTGGAAGACGCGCTTTTGAACCTCGAGAAACGCATCGGGACGGAAGACATCCAGATCGTCGTCACCTCGATCAACATCCTCCGCCAATCGGGCGGCAACCTCGCCGAGACTTTCGACACGGTGGCCAACACCATCCGGGAGCGCAAGAAGGTGGAGGGCAAGGTGCGGAGCCTCACCGCGCAGGGCGTGGCCCAGGGCGTCATCATCGTGTGCATGCCCTTCGTGCTCGCCTTCGCGCTCTGGACGATGGACCCGGTGCTCATCTCGCGGCTCTGGACCACGGCGCTCGGCTGGGCGCTGATCTTCCTGATGCTCACCCTGCAAGTCATCGGCGGGACGATGATCCGCCGCATCGTCAAGGTGCAGGTGTAGTCCCGCCGGGGGTATGGTCGCGGCGTGCTGCCCGCCCTCTTCTCGCTCTCCGCCTGCGAACCCGAAACCGAGCCCACCGTCGAGCCCGAGTGCGCCATCGAGGAGGCCGTCCCCGACTACGCCAATGAGCTGGGCTGCTGGGACGATTACGACAAGCTCGCCTCGCTGCCACTCGACGCCAGCATCCCCGGCGCGCAGTCGGTGAAGACCCTCGTCGACCGTTACGACAACAATCGGCTCTATTTCACCAACAGTCGTTGTTACCCCATTCACTGGGACTTCGCGTCCGAGTTCCTGAGCGGCAACGGCCTGCCCCCGGTGGGCGACCTCTCCTTGTTCAACACCACCGAGTATTACAGTCCAGACCGTCGTTTCTTGCTTGGGAGTGTCAACTACTACTCGGGGCCCGGGTCCTGGGCCTACGAGCTCGCGCCCTACGACACGGCCGACGCCGACATGGTGGCCACCGCCTACGATCTCATCCAGTCGGCCGCCTACTTTGGCGGCGACCTCGCGTTTCACCCGACGTCTGTCGAGCAGGAAACGCTGGCGGAGTCACTCCCGGCGAGTGTCAAGATCGTCACCACCGAGCAACTCTTCGAGGGCATCGACTACCAGCCGCTCAACACGGGAACGACCACCGGCATCCTTCGTTTCCACTCGGCGGAAGAGGTCGATGGCACCTACACGCCCTTCCGCGAGCTGGTGGTACTCGACCGTGTGCCCAACGACATCAGCATCGTGGCCGGCATCATCACCGCCGACTTCCAGACGCCACTCGCGCACGTCAATGTGTTGAGCGTGAACCGGGGCACCCCCAACATGGCGCTGCGAGGCGCCCAGGAAAACGCCACTCTGCTTGCGCTCGAGGGCAAGTGGGTGTCGCTGACGGTCACCACCGACGACTGGCACATCGAAGAGATCACCGAGGCGGAGGCCGAGGCCTACTGGGAAGCACACAAGCCCGAGCCGATCAGCGTCAACCCGATGGACCTGTCGGTGACCGACCTGCGCGACCTCGACGAGATTGTCGACAGCGAGAACCTGGCCGAGTCGCTGTCGACGAATATCCCCGCCTTCGGCGCGAAGGCCACCAACTACGCCGGGCTGCGCGAGATCGGCGAGGTGGTGCCGGTGCAGGACGGCTTTGCCATCCCCATGTACTACTACAACCAGTTCATGGAGGATCACGGGCTCTGGGCCGAGATGGAAAGCCTGATGGCGAGCGAAGACTGGGCCGACCCGGGCTACCGCGAGGGTGCGTTGGAGGACTTCAAGGACCACATGCGCGAGTTGCCGATGCGCGAGGAGGTGGTGACGCTCATCACCGAGCAGTTCACCAGTATGTACCCCAATGGCGAGAAGGCGCGCTTCCGCTCCAGCACCAACGCCGAAGACCTCGGGGACTTCGTGGGCGCGGGCCTATACAACAGCGAGACAGGCGACCCGGCCATCGACAACCCCGAAGAAGACAGCATCGAGTGGGCGGTGAAGAAGGTCTGGAGCCAGGTGTGGAACCCGCGCGCCTACGAGGAGCGCGAGTACTACTCGATGAACCACCTCGACGTGGGCATGGGGCTCCTGGTGGCCCCGAACTTCCCAGAGGAAGAAGCCAACGGGGTGGCGATCACCGGCAACATCTACGACGCCACCGGACTGGAGCCGGGTTTCTACGTGAACGCGCAGTACCTCGACTACGACGTGGTCTTGCCCGACGAGGGCGTGATCCCCGACGCTTACATCCACTACTACTATCAGACAGGCTCGCCCATCGTGTACATCCTCCACTCGAGCTTCATGGCCGAGGGAGAAACGGTGCTCACGCGCGACCAGTCGCAGACCCTCGGCAACGCGCTCGACGCGATCAACACCTACTTCGCCCCCGCCTACGCTTCCGACGACGGCAGCTGGTGGGCGCTCGAGGTGGACTGGAAGTTCGACGACAAGAACAACCCAGGGACGCCCGAGCTCTTCGTGAAGCAGGCGCGGCCTTTCCACGGCTGGTCGGGAGCGGCGGCGGTGGAGGGCAGTGGGGAGTGTGCCGGGGCGGAGTAGGGGAAGAGGGCCGCGCGAGGCTGAGCCTGGCGCCGCCGGGGGGTGCCCGGGAACGGCCCCGTCGCGATGGCTCCGCTGGCGCGAGACGGCGCGCGAGGGTGGATCGGGTCGCGTCGTGAGCGGATACCGCTTGAGTGCACAGCGTCGTGAGCGGATACCACTCGAATGCACAGGTGGAGGCCGATTTCGCCGGTCACGAGGGCGTCGGAGCCGGCGGCCCGTCAAAAAACCAGCGTTTGTCCGTTAGTCGCGGCCAGGATGAGGCGCGACCTGTGCACTCAAGCAGCGACCGCTCACGACGCTGTGCACTCAAGCAGCGACCGCTCACGATGGGCGCCGCCACCCCCTTCCGTCGGCGCCGCCACCCCCTTCCGTCGGCGCCGCCACCCCCTTCCGTCGGCGCCGCGACCCCGCGCCTCGGCGCCAGTGCCCCCGTCAGCGCCGGTTCCGCAGCTTCCGCCAGCTCGGCTGCCGGAGCAAGTCGCCCTCGGCGAGCCCAAAGAAGCGCGAATCATCCAGGACAGTGGCCGCGATCCTCAAATCACCGGGCACATCATTGGCGTGGACAGGATTCGGCGCTCGCTTCAGCTGGCGGGAGACTGCCGAGCGGCTCGCGCCGATGGCCGCACCGAGCAACCGCGCGTCGCGAACGCCGGCCAGGCTGGCTAGACCGATGCAGAGCTCACGCGCGGGCCCGCGCCGGCGCACGTCCGTCGCCGTGAAGCGCCCCACCGCCGAGGCCGCGTCGAGCACCGAGGCCAGCACCGCCTCTCGCCGGGTCAGCTCAGGGAAGGGCGTGCCCAAGACCTCCGCATCGGGATCGGAGGACACGTAGCGGTGGAAGGCCTCGGGTTCCCGCGCCCGGGGGACGACCGGCGCCACCACCAGCCCGCAGCCGTCGCGATGGGTGGACAAGGGCCACGCGAGCGGGCAACCAACGAGGTGATCGCGCACCGGGTTGAGGTGGATGTACCGCACCGTTCGCCGGGCGTGGAGGTCATCGACCACCCGGGAGATCTCGGGATGCCGCGCCCAGACCGGGCCGCTCTCCGCCCTTCGTGCGTTTCGCCACCGGGCATAGGCCGACTGCGCCGAAACCAGTTTCTCCTCCGCGTCGGCCCACTCCCCCAGCACGTGCGCGTGATGCGGCATGGCACAGAGGGCTTCGAGACCGGGAAAGTGCCGGACGAGGGTGAAGAAGAGCGCGAGCCCCTCGGCCCAGGTGCGAAACAGTAGCTGCCCCTCGGCAGCCCAACCGACAACGTGTTGGCGCATGGACACCGCCAAGGCAACCGCCGTGCCAACGGTTCAACGCCGACTCTCGCTATCGAAGCCCCGACAACCGTCAGACGCCCGTCAGGGCACCACCGCCGCGGCCGTGGTGACGGTCCCCGTCGCATCGACGCTGATGGTGACCACCGACTCGATGCTCACGGCGTCGTTGCCCGGCTCGGTGGACGAGGACAACGGCGGTAGCGCCTGGTTGGAGATGTAGCTGCCGTCGTCGTCGGCGAGCACCACCACCAGCGCGACCGTTGTCCCGGAGGCGGGGATGCCGGTGGGGTAGAGCGAGTCCCAGGGGAGCAGCATCTCCCAGCCATTCTCGGTGAGCCCGGTCGAGCCCGCGTCGGCCGACGCGCTCCCCTCGGCGATGTTGCCATCGTCGAAGTTCGAGATCATGTCCCACCAGGCGAAATCTTCGGGGCGCCCCACGTCGCCGGTCAGGCCGCGAAGGCCCGCCTCCTCGGTGAGCAGGCCCTCTTCGCACTCCTGCGCCCCGAGGCTGGCCGACACCGCATCGAAGCCCACGCCAGAGGCACTCACGCTGATGCCGAGCTCGGTGATGGCCGCGTCGACCTCCCCCAGCGCGTCGGCGAGCGTGGTCCCCGCGCCCCAGCCCGTGCTGGAGCCGTAGTCGAGATCGAGCAGCACCATCGCGGCGTTGTCGCCCCGCTCGAACACCCCGTCGATGCCGAGGTACAGGCCATCGCCGTCGGCGGTGACCCGCAGCCCATCGAGCTGGTTGTAGGAGGCGCCGAAGCTCGTGGCCTGGGTCTGCGTCGTCACCTGCGCGCCGAGGTCGTCGGTGTAGCCGTCGACCAGCGTCGGCACGGTGGGCGCGGTAACGCTCGTGGCCCCGTCGATCGCGGCGGCAAGCACCTCGTGCACCCACAGCTGATCCTCGCGGATGCCGTCGAGCGCGGTCGCCAGGGTGCCTGTGGCGAAGACCGGCACGTCGGCGTTGGTGTGTTTGCCCCAGCGCCACTCGGTGGCGGGGACCACGCCGGCGGTGCCGGTGCTGTCGACCGTCAAGCCGCCGCACTCGTGGTCGGCGGTGACGACGATCGTCGCGTCGCGTGAGGCGGCCCAGGTCATCGCCACCGACACGGCGTCGTCGAGGGACAGGACCTCGTCGTAAACCGAGTCCTCGTCGTTGCCGTGGCTCGCGTGGTCGATTCGCGCGCCCTCCACGAGGAGGAAGAAGCCGTCGGGGTCGCCCTCGAGCCAAGCGAGGGCGGCCTCGGTCATCTCGGCGAGCGTGGGCTGGTCGGCCTCGTAGCCGTCGGCCACGAAGGGGAAGGTGTCGTCGGCAAAGAGGCCCAGGAGAGGCCTGCCATCGTAGGCCGCGGCCGCGAGATCGGAAGCGTCGCGGACGAGGTTCACGGAGGCGGTGGCGAGGAGGTCTTCGAAGGCCAGGTAGCCCCCGCCGAAGGCGACATCGGGCATGTCGGCGAGGTAGGCCTCGGCGATCACCTCGCTGTCGCCGCGATCCTCCACGTGCACCCACTGCGCGGAGGGCGTGGCGCCGGTGAGGTCGTCGGTGGTGACGAGGCCCACCGACATGCCCATCGCCCGCGCGCGCTCGCCCAGGTTCTGGATCTCCACGCCGTCGCGATCGAGGCCGAGCATGCCGTTGTACGTCTTGTTGCCGGTGGCGTAGGCGGTCGACGACGCCGCGCTGTCGGTCAGCCCCGACAACGACGCGGTGCGCAGCCGCCCCTGGAAGGGCAGGGTTTCCATCGTGAGCGAGCCGGCCGCGCCGGTGAGGTACACGCCCCCCCCCTCCACGTGCTCGAATCCCATGCCGTCGCCGATGAAGAGGATCACCGCCGGACCCGCCACGACCTCGCCGGTGTCGGTGTCGCCCGTGTCGTCGCCGCCGGTGTCGCCGGTCTCCGCGCCGACGCCGGAGTCGGTGTCGACGCTGTCGCCGCTATCCCCCGTGTCGGCAGTGTCGCGACCGCTATCGGCCTCGCTGTCGGGCGGGGCGCTGTCGGTGTCGGGAGGCGAGCTGTCGACGGGCTCGCCGCTATCTTTCGGGTACGTGGCCTCGCCCCCGTCGCAGGCGAAAAGCAAGAGCGCGATCATCGCTACAAGCTTGCCACGGTCCAGAGGTACACGCTCTCGGTTGGGTGAACAGGCATGGGCTCGTCGGGCACGGACCAGCCCTCGGTGCCGTGCACCCGCACCTGGTGGAAGCCGGCGGCGCGGAACAAGGACACCAGCTCGACCGGCGTCCACGCGCGCAGCGACTGAGCGGGCGGCTCGTGCCGCACACCCTTCTTGAACACGACGACCTTGTCTTCGATGCGCCCGCGGGCGGCCTCGAAGCGGTAGCTCCGGATAACGTCGATATCGTCAGCGATGACGCCGGGGGGCACGTGTACCGCGCGCGACTTGCCCGACCAGTGGTACGGGTTCATCGTGACGGCGACGATGCGGCCGCCGGGGCGGAGCTGGTCGGCGATGCTACCGAGCGCGCGGAGGTGCTCGGCGTCGTCGTCGAACATGCCAAAGGCGCCGTCCATCAAGAGCGCGAGGTCGTAGGGGCCGCCCGCGGGGAGCCAGCGCATGTCGCCCGGCATCCACATTGGGCCCGGCTTGCCGGGGTTGCGCCCGTCCCACCGTTGGCGAGCCACGCGCAAGATGCGCGGCGAGAGGTCCACGCCCACCACGGTGTGCCCTTGCTCGGCGAGCAGGATGGCATGCCGACCCCCGCCGCAGCCGATGTCGACAACCCTCGCCCCGGCCGGGCTACCCGCCAGTCGCTGGATGAACTCGGTCTCTTGCTCGGCGCGATCGTCGACCGCGTCGTTGAAGGCGGGATCGAGCGCGGAGAGGGCCTCGAAGCGGAGCGTCCACCAGGGCGCGTCGGGGGCAGGTGCGTCGGGCATGGCGCGCGCTTAGTACCACGCCCCGGAGTTACCATGCTGCTCGAGTCGAGAATCGATGACCGTTTCACCCTGCTGATCGACTGCGAGTCGCAAGGTGGGGTCGACAAGAACGCCGCTGGCGCCACCGGTCACCCCGACCGCGTGCTCGACAATGCGGTGAAGATCATCCGCGCCGCCGCCGAGCGCCTCGGCGAGGGCCTCTCCACCGCCGGGAGCGCCGCGCCGGTGACGATGGAAGTGGAGTTCGGCGTGACCGTGAACCAGAACGCCGTGGTGGCGCTGGCCCGCAACCCGACCGACGCGCACATCCGCGTGAAGCTGCGCTGGGACGGATAACGACGAGCCGGTGACGCGGCGCTGACGGGCGCGATCTACACTGGCCTGATGCGCTACCTCCCCTGCGTTTTGCTCGTCGCCTGCTTCGACCGGGCCACGCTCGACGCCGATCTCGACCTCGGTCGCGACACGGCGCAGGGCACGCTGGTGTACAGCGCGGTGACCCGCGACGACCTCGACGGCTGCGGCAGCGCCACCGCCTGCGTGGACAGCTTGCGCGGGGCCCTCGCCAAGGTGCGCGAGGAGGCCGCCGCCAAGGGCGCCACGGTGCAGAGCGTGCTCGCCCGCGAGAGCCAGGGCATGCTCGACATCGCGCTGGCCTACCAGTCCTCGCTGGGCAAGTTCGATCCCCACGTCGGGGAGCTGTTTTTCGTCACCTTCGACCTCTCGAAGGCCCCGGGGGCGAAGGGCAAACCCGCCATCCTCGTGGGCTGGGAAAACAGCCCGGCGCTCGCCGTGTCGCTCACGGGCGGCAAACAGCGCTACATCCATGGCCTCAGTCGCGACGACGGCAAGCCCTTCTCTGGCTTCCTCGTGGAGAAGGGCAAGGTACACCTGCACGTGGAGAAGCAGCCGCTCGACGAGGCGGGGAACGTGGCTCCGCCGAGGTCCTGGTTCGCAGAGGTGCCCGGCTTCACCGACGCCGCGCGGGCCGCCGGGCTACTCGCGCCCTGAATGAACGGTTGTCTCGTCGCCGGCACCGGCTCGGATGTTGGCAAGAGTTTCGTCGCCACCGCGATTTGTCGCATGCTCGCCGATCGCGGCCTCTCGGTCGCGCCCTTCAAGGCGCAAAACATGAGTAACAACGCGGGCGTCACCCGGAGCGGGCACGAGATGGCCCGCGCGCAGGTCGTCCAGGCGGAGGCCGCGCGGGTAGAACCGCATCCCGACATGAACCCGGTGCTCATCAAGCCGATGAGCGAGAAAAGTGCCGCGGTGATCCTGAATGGTCGCCCCATCGGCACGCACGACGCGATGGCCTACTTCCGCGACACCTCGGCGCTCCGCCGCGAGGCCATGGCGGCGCTCGACCGGCTGCGCCAGCGCTACCCGGTGATCGTGGCCGAGGGGGCCGGTTCCTGCGCCGAGGTGAACCTGCGGGCGCGAGACTTCACGAACCTCGACGTTGCCCATCATGCACGCCTACCGACGGTGCTCGTGGCCGACATCGACCGCGGCGGGGTTTTCGCGCAGGTGGTGGGCACGCTGGCGGTGCTCGACGATCGCGACCGCTCGCTCATCAAGGGCGTGATCGTCAACCGCTTCCGCGGCGACCAGGCGCTCTTCGCCGATGGCGCCCGCTGGATCGAAGAAACCACCGGTCTCCCGGTGCTCGGGGTCTTGCCCTGGGACAAGAGCCTCAACGTCGAGTCGGAAGACGCCCTGCCTCCGGGGGCGCGGGTCGACCCGCCCGTGCCCCTGTCCACGCACCCCGAGCGCCTGCGCATCGCGATTCCGCTGGCCCCGCACATGGCGAACTTCACTGACTTCGGCCCGCTGGAGCTGCACTCCGAGATCGAGGTGCACTGGCTGTCGCGACCTCGGGCGCTCGTCGGCTACGACCTCGTTGTGCTCGCGGGCTCGCGGAACACCCGGGGCGACCTCGATCACTTCTGGCGGAGCGGCTGGGCGCAGGCGCTGAGGGACTGGGAGGACCGTCGTATCATCGGTGTATGCGGGGGTTACCAGATGCTGGGCCGCGAGGTGGCCGACCCGCTCGGCGTTGAAGGCGCGCCTGGCGCCACCCGGGGACTGGGCTTGCTCGACGTGAGCACGATCTTCGAAGCCGACAAGCGCGTGGGGCCGTCCCACGGGCGCTGGGGACAGGTGCCGCTCCGGGGCTACGAAATCCACCACGGGCGCACTGTCCGCCACTCCGGGCAGGCACCCGTGACCATCCTGTCGCGACCCGAGGGCGCGGTCCACGAGGACGACGGCGCCGTCTCCTCCGATGGCCGTTGCTGGGGCAGCTACCTGCACGGTCTCTTCGACCAGCCGCAAGCGCTCGCGGCGATGCTCGCCGAGGTGCGCCCCGATCTCGACCTTCGCGACATGGCCTCGCGACCGCCCTTCGACGTGGCCAAAGAGGCCATCTACGATCGCGTGGCGGCGCACTTCGCCGGGCACGTGGATGTCGGGCGGATGATTGACGCTCTAGAGTGAGCGCATCACATCGGCCAGCGCCCCCTCCCCCGGGCGCCAGGTGCCGTAGCGAATCACCACGCGGGCGAAGGGCCAGGGCACGAGGAAACGATCCCAGGACTTCGCGCGGAAACCCGCCGCCTCGACCACGCCGAAGACCACCGGCACACCCTCGCGCAAGGCCAGGTTTTCCGCGCCGGGATGCACGGTGCGCGCCGGGCCGCGGGGACCATCCACCGCCAAGGCTGGCCGGAGTCCCTCGCGGATCGCGTCGCGACAGGCGAGCAAGGCCGCCGCGCCCCCGCGCGAGGTGGATCCCCGGATCACGCCGTAGCCGAGTCGCGTCAAGACCTGCGCCACGAGCTCGCCGTCGCGACTCTTGCTCGCCATGCCCACCATGCCGAGCCCTCGGTGCAGCACGATCATCGGCAGCTGGTCGCCGTGCCAGAAGGCCACCACGCAGGGGCCATCGACCGGCCAGGGTGGCCGCTCCACGCGCCAGGTGGCGGCCAAGATGCGCATGGCGAGGGCGATGAGCGTCGCGAGCACGTGGACCGGGCGATAACTAACGCCCGTGCGACTGATCCTCCCCCTCGTACTCCTCGGCTGCAGCACGACCCACGGCATCAAGCCAGTGGGCAAGGGCGCCGTGTCGGTGGAAGGCAGCTTCGGCGGGCCCGTCACGATGGTGTTCGACGCGCCCATCCCGCTGCCGCTCACGACGCTCGGCGCCACCGTCGGTGCCACCGACACCACCGACGTGCACGCGGCGATCCACCCCACCGCCGTGGCGATGTTTGGCCTCGGCGCGGGCGACGTGGGCGTGTCGCAGCAGTTCCTCGAGAACGAGGGCGGGCGACCGCGGGTCATGGGCGACCTGACGTTCACGGCGGCCTTCGGCGACCGCGAGCCCGACCAGGGCGACGAGGGGGGGTTCCGAGGCTTCCTGCAACCCTCGGTGACGGCGTCGTGGGACTGGGGGAAACAGCGCCAGTGCGCCGCCTACACCGGGCTCACCGCGTTCATGGAGCCGGCCGCCGCGTTCCACGCCATCGGCGGTCTCTACGTGGGCAACCGCTTCGGCGTGGGCAAACAGCGCCGCGGGCACGTGGATCTCGAGCTGAAGTGGCTCGAGTTCTGGGCGTCGAGTGAGCCCATCGTCCCCGAGTTCGTCACCCCGGGCAACCTCGGCGCCGTTGAACTCCAAGTCGCCTACGGCTACCGCTTCGGAGGCAAGCCATGATCCTCCTCCTTGGCTGCTACTCGCTGGACGGTTTCTTCTTCTCGCCGCTCGCGGTCGACGCCTACGCGCTCGGCGGCGACGTCATCCCGGCGGACTGCCAGGAGCTGGTGGACTTCGAAGGCGACGCGGGCTCCCTCTACGGGGCCTGGGCGCACCAGCCCGAGGATGGCGAGGCCACCTGCGAGCCCGGCACGCCGAACCCCGACGCCAACGTCTTGCTCTTCTTCCACGGCAACGCCGACAACATCGACCACTACTGGAAAGACGTGGCGTTCTACTGGGAGTCGGGCTTCGAGGTCTTCATCTTCGACTACCGGGGCTACGGTCGTTCGGTCGGCGATCCCGATCACGACGGCGTGATCGCCGACGGCGCCGCCGCCATCCACTTCGTGGAGGAGTCGGCAGGGCTCGGGAGCACCGAGATCGTCTACGTGGGCCTGTCGCTCGGCGGCTTCGTGAGCATCCACAACGTGGACCAGCGGCCGCCTCGCGTGCTGGTCACCGAGGACATGTTCGCCTCCGCGAAGTCCTTGCTCGACCAGGGCACGCTCCTCGACATCCCCCAGGGTTGGCTATTCGTCGACCAGTTCGACAACCTCGCCGCCGCCCGCAGGATCCCGCCCGAGGTGCCCTACCTCGTCGTGCACGGCGAGAAAGACGACTACATCCAGCCGGAGAACGCGCGCCTGGTGTACGAGGCCGCCGCGAGCGACAGCAAGTACCTGTTCCTGGTACCGGGCATGGACCACGCCGAGACCATCGAGCAAGCCCCCGACACCTTCCGGCCCTGGCTCGAGTGCTGGGTTGAGCAGACCTGCGCCATCGAGTAGTTACAGAGCCGCGTTCACCGCCTCGATGATCGCCTCGTCGCTCGGGACGTCGAGCCGCTCGTGCACGACCATGTCGCGACCGATGATGAGCACCGCCGGGTAGGTGCCGTTGCGGACGATCCCCGAGCTAAAGCCGGCCTCGTCGGCGAGCACCGGCTCCTGGATCCCGAAGTTGTCGGCCCACTCGTTGAGCTCGGCGTTGTCGGGCACGTCGGAACCGAGGTCTTCGGCGAGCACCGTGACGTAGCTGAAGTCTTCCTCGGCGTAGCCGTCGGCGAGCTCCTGGAGCCCGTGGGCGAGCACCTGGCAGGGGGCGCACCACATCGTCGACACGTCGAGCACCCACACCCGGCCATAGAACTGCCAGAGCGCCACGTCGTCGCCGTTCTGGTCGGGCACGCAGCTGTCGCTGGCCACCTCCCCCACCTCGTAGCCCTCGCCCACGAGGTCGACGGGGGGCTCGCCGACGGGCCACTGGTTCTCGGGGAGCCCTTCGGCGCAAGCCCCGACCTTGGGGCTGGTCAACTCGGGGATGCAGGCCAGGAGCACAGTGAGAAGCATGCGCCAGTGTATCCGCGACAGGAAACGACGCAGCTTCGCCCGACCGTCGCTTGACGAGCAGGGGCCGACCGGGTGACGGGGGCGGCCCATGTCTGCCCGCCTCACCGAAGCCGATCTCGTTGCCAGTTACGACGCCTACCACAGCCCCCGCGAGCGCTGGCTGGTGGGCGGGGAGTACGAACGAGCAATGGTGTATGGCGATGGTCGCGCCGTGGGCTACCACGACGAGCACGGCATCCACTGGCTGCTCGACCGTCTCCAGGCGCGCCTCGGCTGGAAGGCCAAGCACGAGGGCCCCTGGCCCATCGAGCTGCGCGGCGAGGGCGCGTCGATCACGCTCGAGCCAGGCGGCCAGGTGGAGCTCTCCGGGGCGCCCTTCCGGCGGCTCGGCGACCTCGCGGCCGAGGTTCGTCGCAATCGCGAGGCGCTCTACGCCTGCGTGGAGGGTCTCGACCAGCACTGGATCGCCTGCGGGCTCCATCCCTACGCGAGGATCGACGAGATCCGCTTCGTCCCCAAGGGTCGCTACGCGGTGATGGGCGATTTCTTGCCGCGCTACGGCGACCTCGCGCACTGGATGATGAAGGGCACCTGCTGCGTCCAGGCCAACTTCGACTACGAGAGCGAGGAGGACTGCGCGGCGAAGTTCCACGCGTCACTCGATCTCGCGCCCTTGAACGTGGCCCTCTTCGCGAACTCGCCGCTGGCCGAGGGCAAGGAAACCCGCTGGATGAGCTACCGCGGCCACATCTGGACTCGGGTCGACCCCCGCCGCACGGGCTTCCCCCCCGGCGTGCGCGACGGCTACACCCATGCCGGCTGGATCGCGTACCTGCTCGATTGCCCGATGATGTTCTACATGCGCGACGGGCAATGGGCGCACGCCGAGGGACGCACCTTCCGCGACTGGATGGACCAGGGCATCGATGGTTGTTTCCCCACCGCCGACGACTGGGCATTGCACCAGACGAGCGTCTTCCCCGAGGTGCGGGTGAAGCGGACCATCGAGATCCGCAGCGCCGACGCCGTGCCCATCGATCTCTCCATCGCCTTCTGCGCGCTGTGGACCGGCCTCCTCTACGGGGCCCTCGCCGACGCGCGCACGCTCGCGACAAGCTTCCGCGAGGCCGGGGGCAACGTGCCTGTCGAGCTTCGTTTCGCGGCCGCGGCGCGCAACGGTCTGGAGGGCGACTATGGCGGCCGGCGCTACGCCCACTGGGCGGCCGAGCTCTGCGCGGTGGCCCGCCGGGGGCTCGTGACACTCGGCGAGGACGCCTCGCTGCTCGACCCGCTCGACGCGCTGGTGGCGACCGGTCGATCCCCGGCCGCGCGGCTACTCGATGCTTTCCGGGCCGATCCTTCGCCACGCAATGTGCTGGCGGTGGCCGCGTACTAACCCCGCTGCCGCACCCGCTCGAACATCAAGATCGCCGCCGACACGCTCACGTTCAGGCTCTGCAAGCCGCCGGCCAGCGGGATGCCGGCCACGTGGTCGCAACGTTTGCGCAGCGCAGGCGACAGGCCCTTGTCTTCGCCGCCGAGAACGAGCGCCACCGGACCCCGCAGGTCGAGCTGCCAGGGCGGGACCCCATCCATGTCGGCGCCGACTGTCGTAATTCCACAACGCTGGATCTGGGCCAGCGCGCTCGACAGTCCCTCCCGGATCACCGGCACCGCCTCCGCCCCGCCCATCGCCACCCGCTGCACCACCGGCGTGAGGCCCTTGCCTCGCTCGGTGGGAACGATCACCGCGTCGACGCCGGCGCCGAGCGCGCTCCGCAGGATGGCGCCAAGGTTGTGCTCGTACTGCACCTCGTCGACGAGCACGAGGAAGGGCTCGGGCGTCCGGTCGAGCAGCTCCTTGACACTCGGCTGCGGCAGGGGGTCGGCCTCGGCGATGATGCCGTTGTGCACACCTGTCTGTGACATGCGGTCGAGCACCGACCGCTCGATGCGCTCGACCACCGTCGCCGAGCGGGCAGCGAGCGCGAGGATGTCGGATAGTCGAGCGTCCGGTCGAGCGCCGCCGTCGAGCCAGATGCGCCGGACGCGGCGACGGGCGCGACTGAGCGCCTCGTACACCACATTGCGTCCTTCCAGCCGGTCGCCCCGGACCGGCGGTACCGGCAAGGCCATCTAGCGGGCCAGCTTCCCGGCGCGACGCAACAGCGCACGCACGCGCAGCTCCATCTCTTCCGGGTCGAAGGGCTTCGGCAGGTAGTCGTCGGCGCCGACCTGGAAACCTTCCTTGATGTGGGCCGAGTCGCCGCGAGCGCTGAGGATGAGCACGGGGATCTCCGCGGTGGCCGGATCGTCCTTGAGCTTCTTGCACACCTCGTAGCCCGACATGCGTGGCATCATGACGTCGAGCGCGATGGCGTCCGGCCCGTAGGTCTTGACCATCTCCAGCGCCTCCACGCCGTCGTGGGCGTAGATGAGGTCGTAGTCGTCTTCGAGCGTGGCGCCGATGAGCGAGAGGATCTCCTCGGCGTCGTCGACGGCGAGCACCAGTGGACGGGCGCGCGCCGGGCGGGCCGGGGCGGGTGCGGGCGCGAGTGTCGGCGAGGGCGGCCGGAGGGCGGCGGCGGGCTTCGAGGCCGGTACCGCCGCGACTCTCATCGGCGAGGCCGCCGCAGGGACCACGCTGGGCACGGACGGAGGGGGCGGCGCCACCACTTGCTCGACGACCGCCTCCGGCTCCGCCATGGGTTCCACCGGCCGATGGACCACCTGGATCCGCTTCTTCCGCTGGCGCCAGGGCTCCACCGGCACCGCGCGCGCCACCTCTTCCATGGTGGTCATGCCCTCGCGGATCTTGTCGAAGGCATCGTCGAGCATGGTGATGAAGCCATGGCTCCGCGCCTCGCGCCAGAGGTCCGCCTCGTTGGCGCCGCGCAGCATCATGCCGCGAAGCGCGTCGTTGATGCGCAGAACCTCGAAAACACCGATTCGACCCTGATAGCCGGCGTACTGGCAGTTCGGGCAGCCGGGCCCGACGATCCGGGCCTTCGGGCCCATGGGCTCGGGGTCGATGTCGAGCCGCTCCCAGTCCTCCAGCGCCGGCTCCTGGACGATCGAGCACACCGGACAGACCTTGCGGATCAGCCGCTGCGACACCACCCCGAGGAGCGCGTGGCCCACGAGGTAGTTGGGGACGTTGAGATCGCGGAGCCGCGTGACGGCGGCCACGCTGTTGCCGGTGTGCATCGTCGAGAGCACCAGGTGCCCGGTGGTGGCGGCGTCGAGCGCGGCCATGCCACTCTCCGGGTCGCGGATCTCGCCGATCACCATCACGTTGGGATCCTGGCGCAAGACCGAACGGGCGATGGACGCGAAGGTCATCCCTGCGTCCTCGTGTACCTGCACCTGGCGCACACCCGGGATGGAGTGCTCGATCGGATCTTCGATGGTGACGATTGAGGAATGTTCGCCGCGAATCCGGTTGATCGTGGCGTAGAGCGTCGTTGTCTTGCCGCTGCCCGTCGGGCCCACCACCAGGATCAGGCCCTGCGTCTGGCTGACGAGGTGGAAGTAGCCACCCAGGGCCTTCGGATTCCAGCCCAGCGAGCCCAGGTCGATCTTGAGTGTCTTGCTGTCGAGGATGCGCACCACCACGGCCTCGCCGAACTGCGAGGGCACCGTCGACAGTCGTAAGTCGACCTTGCGCTTGCCGAGCTCGGCCGTGGCGCGACCGTCCTGTGGGCGCCGGTGTTCGGACACGTCCATCTTGCCCACCACCTTCACACGCGTACACAGCGGCTGGATCGCCCAGCTGGGCAGCTGGAGCACCTCTCGCAGCATGCCGTCGATGCGGAAGCGGATGCGCATGCCCTCGGGCTCGGACTCCATGTGGATGTCGGAGGCGCCGCGCTCGATCGCGTTGACGAGCAGGAAGTTGAACAGCTCGATGTAGGCGCTGCCGCCCTTCTGTAGGCTCTTCTCGATGGCCGGCGCGTCGAGCTCGAGGGTGACGGGCGACACGACCGGCGCCCGGAAGGTGGCCGGGACGTCGTCGAGCATCCGCCGAGCCTGCGGCTCCAGGTCGTAGTGACGGTGAATCGCCTGGACGATCTTCGACTCGGCGGCCACCTCGGGACGGACCGCCGCCCCGAGCGCGAACTCGAGATCGCGGATCACCGCCACGTTGCGGGGGTCGGCCATCGCCACCTTGAAACCCCGTTGCAGCCGGGCGTAGGCGAAGACGCGGTGCTGCTCGGCAATGCGTCGTGACACCTTCCACACTGCAGTGCTGTCAATGGTGGTGGAGAGTGGATCGACGTAGGGAAGCCCGAGCTGCGCCGCCAGCGCCTTGGCCACGGTCACATCGTCGAGCGCGCCCTGGTCGACCAGGACCTGGCCCACGAGGCGCGGGCGTTTCAGCGTGGTCTGGGCCGTGAGCGCCGCCTCGACCTGTTCCGGCCCCACGTGGCCGCCCTCGACGAGGATCTCGCCTAGTTTCTTGCGGGTGCTCATGGCGCGGGGACTCCGGTTTCGTAGAGGGGGAAGGAGAGGTCGAAGCGGCTGCCTCGGCCGACTTCGGAGTGTACGACGATGCGGCCGCCCTGGGCCGCGACCAGCTGGTGGACGATGTAGAGCCCGAGCCCCGCGCCGCTGGCCACCCGCGTGTCGCCCTTCTCGACCTGGTAGAACTTCTCAAACAGGTGCGGCACCGCGTCGGCCGGGATTCCCCGGCCGGTATCGGCGATCGACAGGACCACGCGCGGACCCTCGATGCGCGCGCCGATCACGATTTCACCGCCGGCGGGAGTGAACTTCAGCGCGTTGTTGACGAGGTTGCCGACTACCTGCTGCATGCGGAAGGTGTCGATCGCCAGCCGCGCGCCCGGTGGCGCGTGGTCGTCCGTCGCGAAGCGCAGCCCGCGCGTTTCCACGGCCGGGCGCCAGGTGTTGGCCCACTGCGCGAGGAGGTCGTTGACCACCACCGGCTGGGGGCTGATGGGGAGGTTGCCGCCCTCCAGGCGCGTAGCGTCGAGCAGGTTGGTCACCATCGTGAGCAGGACTTGCCCCTGGTCGCGGATGTTCTGCACCCAGGTGCGCTGCTTGTCGCTCAGCTCCCCACCCTTGTTCATCAGGAGGAGCTTGGTGAAGCCCTCAATCGTCACCAGCGGCGTCTTCAGCTCGTGCGTGATCACCGAGAGGAAATCACGCTTGATGTTCTCCACCTCGCGCGCGCTGGTGACGTCGTGAATCACCACCACCCACACGCCGGCCTGCCGCGCGCCGGCCTTGGGCACCCGGCGCAGGTCCACCTCGAACCACCGCTTTCGGGCCGCCAGGGTGCGCTCGAACTCCAGCGTGCGGTCCTCGTCGCCACCGAAGTAGGCGGCGGGAAGCTCAGGTACGAGCTCACTTAGGTCGCGCACCCGTGGATAGCTCCGGTTTAAGGCGGAGAGCATCGAGTCGGCCTGCGCGTTTGACTCCAAGAGGGCGCCGTGAGCGTCCGCGAGGATGACGCCGTCGCCCAGCCGGGCCAGCATCGTGGCAGTTTGCCGGTTGCGCACGTCGAGTACGTCGATGGTCTCGACCAGCCGCGTCTTCGCGGCGCTCATCGCCCTTGCCAACGTCTGGATCTCGGGCGCGCCCTCGGGCGTCGGGATCGGCACCTCGAGCTGGCCACGGGCGAGCGCGTCGGCCGCCGACGTGAGCCTCTCGAGCGGCCGGCTGAGCACCACGCGGAGGCCACCGGCAAGGAGGACGGTCACGACGCTACACAAGACCACCCACGCGCCCAGGAAGGGCAAGTAGGGCTCGACCAGGTCGACCCAGAGCGGGCGCGTGTAGTACACGAGCTGGCGCGCCGAGCCCACCACGTGCTGGGCCGCGCGCGCAATCTCCCGAGACTGGGCGACACCCGCCGCGTCCTCGATGCCCACCACGGCGCTGTGGGCCGGCGAGCGTAGATGCTGCTTCCACGCGTCGAGCTGCCCGCGGTAGCGGTCCAACTCCTCGCGGACGCCACGGGCGTCCTCGCCCAGGGGTTCCAGCGCCGCCTCCACGACTTGGAGATCCTGATCGACGTCGGTCGGCAGCGGCTGCCCGGCCACGGTGGCGTCGGACACCTTGGCCTGCACGCTGGAAAACGTGGCCTCGAAGCCTCGCACGGCCTGGATGCGGGACTGGGAGGGGCTCGAGGCGAGCGCCGCGAACAGGGCGAGGGCCACCGTGCCAAAAACTAGGGTGTTCAGCGTCGCGAGCAGGAGCAGCACGCTGATCTGGAAGCGGATGGGCGGGAGATTGTTCAAACGCCCTCGGCGGGGCGGGCCAGGTGCACGACCTGCACCGGGAACGGGATGTCGAGGCCCTCGATCCGCACGCGCTCGTAGATCCGCGCGCGCACCAGCGAGGCCGCCACCCGCTCGAGCGCGACCTGCTTGAGGTGGAACCGCAGGACCAGGTTGAGCGACCAGTCACCGAAGCCGTCGAAGAGCACGTCGGGCCGGGGCTCGGGCACCAGCTGCGGCAGCTCGTTGCTCGCTTTCTCCAGCTCGTCCTCTAGGATGGCCATCGCCCGCGCCATGTCGGTGCCGTAGGCCAGGCCGAGCTTCATCTCGGCGCGGACCACGGGATCGGGCAGCGACATGTTGACGATGGTGCTTCCCGCGATCTTGCTGTTGGGCACCACCACGGTGTGCTCGTTGAGCGTGAGGATGCGGGTGGTGCGCCAGCCGATGTCCTGGACCCAACCCTCCTCGCCGCCCTCGAGCTTCACGAAGTTGCCGATAGAAAACGGGCGTTCCAGCAGGATGTGGATGCCGGCGAAGAAGTTGCCCAGCGTGTCTTGCAGGGCCAGGGCCACGGCGAGGCCACCCACGCCGAGGGCGGTCAGCAGCGGGCCCACCGCCACGCCGAGCTGGTGCAGCACCATGGTGAGGCCCAGCACCAGCACGACACCGCGGGCCAGGGTGCGCGCGATACCGCTCGCCGCCGCCTGCCCGCTGGTGCGAAGCCGGGCGTTGAGCACCGCCGCCAGCGTGTTGGCCACCACGATCGTCATGCTGAAGATGACGATGGCGCTCACGCTCTTCCCCAGGAACCCACGCAGTTCCTCGGGCAGGCCTGACTGTTGGAGGGCCGCCTCGATGGCAAGCGCCGCTGCCCAGAACAACGAGGGCAGGCGAAGGGCGTCGATGGCGAGGTCGTCGAGCTGGCTAGCCGTGCGACCGGCCACCCGCCGGAGCCAGCTAAACAGCACGCCGCGCAACAGCAGCAGTCCGAGGAGAGCGCCGAAAAACACCAGCGCCAGATGCACAGGGGGTGACAGCTCGGGGAGGGAGAACAGCGGCATCGGGCCGCCGGAGCCTATCCGGCGCGGAGAGGCGTGGGGCGCGCTACGTCGCGCGCGGTGACCGCCTACCTGCGCGCTGCCCTGCTTCCCATGGTGATCGCGCTGGTGGTCGGCGTGGCCGCCACCTGGCCCCTGGCGATGTCGCCGTGGAGCACCCTGAGCTGGAGCCCATTCGCAGAGGGACACGCGGCGGCCCTCGGCTTCGCGGCGCGCACGCCGCCCTGGAACACGCACCTCGAGCTGGCCGGCTGGCCGAGCGGGGTGGACTTCCGGCCGCTCCTGTGGCCGGCGAGCCTGCTCGCGGTCGCGACCGGATCGTTACTGGCCTACGCGATCCTGCTGGTGGCGATCCCGGCGCTGAATGTGCTCGGTGGCGTGTGCCTCGGCGCGGCGCTGCGCATGCCGCCCGCGGCGGCCGCGATCCTGGGCGCGTTGCTCGCCTTCCCACCGTGGGTGCGCACCACCTTGCAGAACGGGCAGCCGGAGCAGGCCTGGCTCGGCATGGGCGCGGCCGTCGTGGCCGCTGCCATCGCCTGCGCCGAGCGACGAGGCTCGGCCTGGGCCGCGGTGCCGATCGTGGTGTTCGCGGGCGGCGTCGCCACGCCCCACGTGGTGATCGCCTCGATGCTGCTCCTGGGGTCGTGGAGCCTGTGGGGCGCGCGCGCCTCGCCGCCTCGCCTCCTGGTGGTGCCCCTCGCCGCGCTCGGCGCGGCTGGCGTGGTGGCCTGGCACGGCGCGGGTCTCGTGGACGACAGCCTTTTTGCCCCGCTCGGCACCCTCGACGACCACGCGGGCCCGGTGCTCAAGCAGTCGGCGGTGGCCTTCGACCTCTTCCTCCCCGCCCGACCGCCACCGGGGAAGGGCCCGTGGGTGGTGCATCTCGCCTATGTCGGCCTGCCGCTGCTCCTCGGGGCGGTGGCCGGTCGGAAGGCCACCCCGTGGGCGCTCGCCGCGGCGGCCGTGGCTCTCGTGCTCGCCCTCGGCGACCACGGCCCCATGCGCTGGCTCGGCGGCGCCTTGCACCCGAGCGCGGTGCCCTACCGTTTCACGATGGCGGTGGTGATGGGCCTCGCAGTGGCGGCGGCCAGCACCCGCTGGGGCCCGTGGCTGGCGATCTTGTCGCTCCTGGAGGCGGCGGTCATCGACCCGCGTCCCCTCCCCTTCGAGACGGCCCTGGTGCGCCTCGATCCCTCCGCAGAGGTGATCGGCGACGGCCAGGGCGCGGTGCTCGATCTCCCCGTGGCCAGCACCACCTGTCGCAAGCTCGCGGGGCACTACCTCGTGGAGGCGGGCCGGCACGGGCGCCCGGTCCCCCTGGTGCTGCGCAGTGGATTCGAGGCCTACGGCGAGGAGGCCCCTCGCATGGCGGCGATCGACGCGGCGTTGCTGTCACCGGACTGCGCGGAGCGGCTGCCGGGTTTGCTCGGGAACTACACGACGGTCGTGGCACACCGGCACGCCTACTGCCTTTTCCGGGAGTCGCAGCTCAACTGCCTCCGGAAGGTGCTCGGGCCGGGCGAGGAGTCGGGGGAGGTTTACTGGTGGGGGCGACCCCTCACCCCCTAGGATGAAACTCCGCGTGGATCCGCTTCAATCGTTCGCGGCTGACATGGGTGTAGATCTCGGTCGTGGCGATGTCGGCGTGGCCGAGCATCGCCTGCACCGCCCGCAAGTCCGCCCCGTGGTTGAGCAGGTGAGTGGCGAAGCTGTGTCGCAATACGTGGGGACTCACCTTGCCCTTGATGCCCGCGCGCTTGGCGTAGCCGGTAAGCCGGACCCAGAAGTTCTGCCGCGTCATCGCCCGGCCCTGTCGCGATAGGAACGCCGCGCTCCCCCCTCGGGGACGCGCCTCTTTCCAGTACCGGACCAGCCACTCGGTGGCCACCTCGCCACACGGGATCAACCTCTCCTTCCCACCCTTGCCGAGCACGCGCAGGAAGCCGCCCTCGAGGTGCACCGCCGCGGCGGGGAGCTTCACCAGCTCGCTCACGCGCAATCCGGTGGCGTACATCAGCTCGATCATGGCGCGGTCGCGCAGGCCCAGGGCTTCGAGGACGTCCGGCTCCGCGAGGATCGCCTCCACCTGTCGCTCGGAGAAGACAGACGGCAGCCGGCGCTTCGCCCGAGGCGCCTCGACGAGCGTGCTCGGGTCGCGCGGGATCAGGTTCTCTGCGAGTAACTGCCGGAACAACTGCCGGAAGGCGCTCCGGTGTCGCTGGATGCTCCGACCGGACAGGCCCCCTCGGGACAGGTGGACAATGTAGGCGGCGAGGTCGACGTGCTCCACGCTTCCCGCGTCGGGCCGGCCATTGGATTCCATCCACTCGGCTAGGCGCGCGAGGTCGGCGCGGTAGGCGAGCAGAGTATTGTGCGAGGCAGCGCGCTCCACTTTGAGCCACGAGAGGAAGCCGTCGAGCGCCGCCGCCCACGACTCCGTCACTCGGATGCCATCCGGCGCAGGCGGTACAGCTCGTCGAGCGCCGACCGAGGGGTGAGCGTGTCGGGGTCAATCTCGAGGAGGGCCGACCGGACTGGATCCACCAGCGGCTCCGGAGGCGGCACGTGCACCGGCTCTGACGCCGGCGCCGCCTGCCCGAAGCCAAACAGGCTGAGCTGGTTTGCCTCGGTACGCGGACGCTTCTTCTCGAGCTGTTTCAGGAGCTTGGTGGCCCGCTCCACCACGCTCTTCGGTAGACCCGCGAGGCGGCCACACTGGATGCCGTAGGACCCGGGCGCCGGGCCGTCGCGCACGGTGCGCAGGAACACGATCTTGTCGCCTTGCTCCGACACCGCCACGTGTGACGCTTTCGCCCCCGAACAGGACTCGGTGAGCGCCGCCAGCTCGTGGTAGTGGGTGGCGAAGAGCGTGCGACAGCGCACGCGATCGTGGAGGTCTTCCGCCACCGCCCAGGCGATGGCGAGGCCGTCGTAGGTGGAGGTGCCGCGGCCGATCTCGTCGAGCAGAACCAGCGAGCGCTCGGTGGCGCCGGCGAGGATGTTGGCCGTTTCCCCCATCTCCACCATGAAGGTGGACTGCCCCCGGGCGAGGTCGTCGCTCGCGCCCACCCGGACGAACAGGCGGTCCACGAGCCCGATGCGCGCGCGCGTCGCAGGCACGAAACAGCCGATCTGCGCCATCAGCACCACCAGCGCCACCTGCCGCATCAGCGTGGACTTGCCGGCCATATTGGGACCGAAGAGCAAGAAACACCGAGAGCGTTCGCCGATGACGATGTCGTTGGGGACGAAGCGCTCCTCGCGGCGAGCCACCTCGATCACCGGGTGACGCCCCCCGCGGATGTCGATCTCGCGCGACGCATCGAGCTCCGGGCGCACCCAGCGATGGCCCTCGGCCAGCTCGGCGAAGTTGGCGAACACGTCGATCTCCGCCACGCCTCGCGCGATCGCCATCAGTCTCGGCACCGCCTCGCCGAGCCGCCCCCGGAGCGCGCGGAAAAACTCGCCCTCGAGCTTGATCCGCTTCTCGTCCGCACCGGACACCGCCTCCTCGTATTCCTTGAGCTCCGCGGTGATGTAGCGCTCGCCGTTGGCGATTGTCTGTTTACGGTGCCAGGTGTGTGGCACCTTGTGGAGATGCGCCTTGGTCACCTCGATGTAGTAGCCAAACACGTCGTTGTGGCGCACTTTGAGCGAGCCGATGTCGGCCTCGGCGCGCAGGCGTTCCTCCATCGCCGCGATCTGTCCCTTGGCGTTGGTCGCGAGACCTCGGAGGCGGTCGAGCTGGGCATCGGCGCCGTCGCGAATGAACCCGCCGTCGTCGAGGCCGGCTGGAGGCTCGTCGACCAGCCAGCGCCCGATGTCGTCGGCCACGTCGTCGGCGAGGTCGGTCGGCAAGCGGGCGAGCGGTCCAGCGAGGTACGCGGCGAGTTCCCGCACGGCCACGAGACTCTGGCCGAGCGCCACGAGGTCGCGCGGGCCGCCGAGGCCCTGGGCCACCTTGGCGGCGATGCGCTCGATGTCGGCCACGCGCGCGAGTTGCCCACGAGCGTGCGACCGGAGCGAGGGCTCGAAGGCGGCCACCGCGTCGAGCCGGGTGTTGATCTCCGTGGCGGCGACCAGCGGCGCGCCGAGCCAGTCACGCAAGAGGCGTCCGCCCATCGCCGTGGCGCAGCGGTCGAGGAGCCCGAGCAGGGTGCCTTTCCGTCCCGTGCCGCGAAGTGGGCGGAAGATCTCGAGGTTTCGCGCGGTGGCCTCGTCGATGCCCATGGAGTTGCCCACGCGGTAGGTGCGCAGGGCGGTCACGTTGCGGAGGTCGGCTTTGAGCCGGTCGCCGGCGTAGCGGAGGGCGGCGCAGGCCGCGCCGAGGCCGAAGGCCAGGGTGTCGGTGGCCACGCCAAAACGGGCGCTCAGCTCGGCGCGGTCTACCCGGAAATCATCGACCACGGTGGTGCACACGTCGCCGACCAGCGCGCGGATCTCCGGGGAGTCGGCGCTCGGCTGGATCAGCGCCTCGCGGGGGCCGTGTCGCGACAGCTCGGCGGCGAGGGCCCCGGGATCGGTCACGTCGGCACAGCGAAGGTCGCCGGTGGAGGCGTCGAGGAACGCGAGCCCCCACGCGCCCTGGGTACCCCCGATGGCCACGAGCCACGCGGGATCGTGGCTGTCGACGGCATCGGCGGCGAGGCCGGGGCTCAGGACCCGCGCGATCTCGCGTTTGACGATCCCCTTGGCAAAGCGAGGGTCTTCCACCTGCTCGGCGATCGCCACCTTCTTGCCCATGTCGAGCAGGCGGCGGAGGTAGCCGTCGGCCGAGTGCCAGGGCACGCCGCACATCGGCAAGGGATCGGGGGTGTCGCGATCCCGGGTGGTGAGCGTGAGCTCGAGCGCGGCGGCGGTCCAGACGGCATCGTCGCCGAAGAGCTCGTAGAAATCGCCCATCCGGTAAAAGAGGAGAGCGTCGGGCACCTGCGACTTCAAGTCGCGGTACTGGCGCAGCATCGGCGTCTCGGCGGCCATCGCGCGCGATTATCCGGGCGAGGCGGGTCGGCGCAGGCGACAGGCCCAGAACACGTCGGCGCCCTCGGCGTTGCCGAAGTTCTCGAAACGGGCTTCCTCGGTCCAGTCGAGCGTGGCCGCCACCGTCGGGCCCTCCTCGGGCTCGGGCGAGCACACGGCGTAGACCAGCACGCCGCCTGGTCGCACGCATGCGGCCGCGTTCGCGAGGATCGCGCGCTGACGTTCGGCGGCGCGCTCGATGTCGGCCTCGTCACGACGCCAGCGGATCTCCGGGTGCCGGCGGACGAGGCCCAGCGCCGTGCACGGGGCGTCGACCAGGACCGCGTCGAAGAGCCCGGTGAATGGGTGGTTCCAGTCGTGTCGCGACATGGCCAGGGGCAGCGAGAGCCGCGTAGCGCCCTCGCGAAGGCGATCCAGTCGCGATTCCGCCGTGTCCGTCGCGGTGACGGCCTGTCCCCGGGCCGCCAGCCGGAAACTCTTGCCACCGGGCGCGGCGCAGGTGTCGAGCACGGCCTGGGCGTCGGCGGGAACCAGGTCGGCCACGGCGACCGCCGCAGGGTCCATCACCCACCAGCGGCCCTCGGCGAAGCCAGGGAGCTCGTCGACTCGTCCGGTACGCGACGGGAGCCGAAAGACCCCCTCGCCCGTCGGCAACAAAGCCATGCCCTGGTGCTGGAACGCCGCCGCCACGCCTGCCGGGTCGTCCTTGACCACGATGTGCACCGGGGCGGGCTCGTTGCAGGCGCGCAGGTAGGCATCGACATCGGGCCGTCGCGACCGCCAGCGCTGCAGAAGCCACGGCGGGAACCCGAGCGCCGCGTCGCCCTCCGTCGGCACACGCACTCGACGGAGCACCGCGTTGACCAGCCCCGAGGCATGGCCCACGCGCAGCGCGCGACTCGTCTCCACCGCCTCGTGCACCACCGCGTGAGGCGGCGCCCGCGTGTGGGCCAGCTCGTAGGCACCCACTCGCAACACCGCGAGCACCGGGGCGTCGAGCGTCCACACGGCCCGACGGGCGGCCCGGGTGATCCCAGCGTCGAGCGCGGAACGAGTGCGCAAGACGCCGAGGACGAGGTTCCAGGTCATCGCACGGTCAGCACCGTCGCGGGGCGCGTGCTCGGCCAGGGCCTCCTCGGCACGGGCGCCCTCGTCGATCGCCAAGAGGGCGCGGGCGGCGCAGGCCCTCGCCGAGGCGTCGCGACGCGCGGCCTTAGCGGGGGTCGGCGAGCTCGGCATCGATGATCCGCGAGAAGAACTCCGGCGGCATCGCGCCCTTGATCTTGTAGCCGTTGACGAGGAAGGTCGGGGTGGAGCTGATCTTCCACTTCTCGGCGATGCGCACGTCGTCGGCCACCATCTGGTCGATCTCGGTGGACTTGCGGTCGGCCTCCCACTTGCTCAGATTGAGCCCGATGTCCTTCGCGATCTGCACCAGCTTGGCCTCGTCGAGCCCCTCGCTGGCAAACACCGCGTCGTGGTACTCCCAGAACTTGTCCTGCTTGTCGGCCGCGAGCGCGGCGATCGCCGCCGGGCGCGCCATCTTGTGCATCGCCAGCGGCTGGTTCATGAACACCCAGCGCACCTTGTCGCCGTACTTGGCTGATACTTCCTTGATGTTCGGCTGAGCTTTCTTGCAGTAGGGGCACTGGAAGTCGCTGTACTCGACGATGGTGACGGGCGCGTTGGCGGGGCCCTTCGAGGGGCGACCGGTGGTGTCGACGTTGAGCCAGGGCTGGCTGAACTCCACGGCCGCGCGGATCTCGTCGGGCGACTTGCCCGCCTTGGCGAGGCGTACGGCCCGCTCGGCGATGTTCGTCATGTCGGCGCACATGGTCTTATCGAGCAGCTTGGGCGCTCGTTCGAGGCACTTGCCGATGCTGTATTGCTGGTCGAAGCAGGGCATGCAGGCGCCGACCACGTTGTTGAGGATGTAGGTGGCCTTCGACTGGGACTCGCCGGAGAGTCCACCCAGGCTCGGCAGGAGCACCGACAGCTCCTCGGCGGTCATGGTGGTGGGCTGGAACTCCGGCTTCTCCTTCTTCTCCGCCTTCTCGCCGCCCTCCCCCTTGGGCGCGGGCCGCGCGGACAAGTCAGCGATCTCCTTATCTTTCTCCGCGAGCTGCACCTGGGCCTCGAGGTGCGCGCGCGAGTAGCCCACGGTGTAGCCGGCGTAGCCGCCGATGCCGCCGAGCACGAGGGCAAAGCCAAGGAGTCCGAAGATGGTGGCGTTGGAAGACATGGCGCGGGCTGCTAACCTGTACCCGTGCTCCTCCTGGTGGCCTGCATCGCCGACGCCGAGAGACCCGCTGGCCACGAGCCCGCCGCGGTCGCCGAGCCCGCGCCCGAGGAGGCGCCCGGCGGCGTGGAGGTCGAGCCGTACGATTACGACGCCGAGCTCTGCCAGGCGGCGCTGGACTGTCCCAGCGGCGTGACCGAGGAGGTGAAGACCGAGTGTTCACTTTCCATCGTGAGCGAGGGCGGCGAGGTGCATTACGACGGACCCGTCGGAGCCTGGGTCCGAGGGCGATCGTCGCGGAGTGTCCCCAAGCACCAGTACGGGGTTGAGCTCTGGGACGCGACGGGCGCCGAGATGAAGGCCGATCTGCTCGGCATGGGCGACGAGTCGGACTGGATCCTCAACGGCCAGTGGTTCGACCGGTCACTCGTCCGCAACAAGCTCGGCTTCGCCCTGTTCCAGAGCTTCGGCGGCAAGGAACGTTACGCCCCCGAGCTGCGTTACTGCGAGCTCACCCTCGACGGCCAATACAACGGCGTGTATACCCTCGGCGAGCGCATCAAGCGCGACCCCGACCGGGTAGACGTGGCCGAGAACGACCTCGGCGACAGCTTCGTGCTCAAGCAAGACGACGCCACTTGTTTCCACGCCAACACGACGACTCACGGCTGCTGGAAGCTCGTGTATCCCTCGGAGAACAGCATCACCGAGGAGCAGGCGCGAGGGGTGGAGGGCTGGCTCTACAGTTGGGAGCAGGCCACCTTGGGTAGCGAACCCTTCGCGGCCGAGGGCATCTGGGCGTATGTCGACGAGGACAGCATGGTGGACATCGTCCTCCTCGAGGAGTTCGTGAAGAACGAGGACTTCGCCTGGACATCCCTGCATAGCTGGAAGGATGAGGGTGGCAAGATCCACTTCACGCCCTGGGACCTCGACATGGGCTACGGGGTGTTTCTCTACTACGACAGCTACGGCGACCCCTACAGTTGGATTGACTACCGGCCCGACATGTTCGCCGTACCCGGGACGAGTGACGAGTTCCACGCGCGCATGGCGAGCCGATGGGCCGAGCTACGCGAGGGACCGATGGCCACCGAGGCGATCCTCGCGCACATCGACGCCTACCAGTCCACCCTCGGCGAGGCCATCGACCGTAACTTCGAGCTCTGGCCCATCGAGGAGATCAACTACGGCGGCTACTTCTACGAGGTGTCGAGCTACGCGGAGGAAGACGCCCGAGTCCGCGACTGGGTGGAGACCCGCGCGGCGTTCATGGACGAGCGCGTCGGCGACTGGTGACGGCCCCGCCCCTACGGGACGGCCCCGCCCGCTACGGGACGGCCCCGCCCGGCCCGATGTCGCGACGCGGGGGCCCCCTTTCTCCAGGCGATCCGGTGCCCGGGGACCGCGAGCACGGCCTGCGGCCGGGGGTCCTGTCACCCCTGGCGTCCCCATCGGCTTCGCTGCGCTCCGCGATGGGGCGCGCCAGGGGCGCCACCCCCAGACCATGACTAGGGCCCCGGGCACCTCGATCACGTCGGCTCCACCCCGCTGCGAGTGGGCCGGGCGGGGCCTCGCTCGGGTCGCCTGTGTGAACACCCCTGAGCGACTCGTGGGCTACGCCCAGCCGTCCGCGTCTTTGCTGGCCTTGGCGGGCGCGGTGCCCGGGGACGACGACGGGGACGACGACGACGACGACGACGAGGGCGAGGAAGACGCCGTGCGGCCGGCCAGGGCCATCTCCTGCTCGAGCTGGCGCACGCGCCGGGAGAGGGCGAGGCCCTTTCGGAAGTTGTAGAGCCAGGCGCCCAGAGCGCCGAGCGCGAAGGAGCCCCACATCAACATGGGGATCGGGGCGGGGTCGACCAGCTTCCAGGCGCCCAGGTAGAGGTCGAGAGAGAGTTCCGTCGTTCGCGAGCTGTTCTGGACCGTGAAGCACACGATGCTCAAGAGCGCGAGGGCCGCGGCGGTCAGCTTGGCGTACGTCATGGGCGCACAGTAACTCAGGGTCGCGCCCCTTCATACGCGACGAAGCGCCCGCCCCCAGTGAAGGGAACGGGCGCTCCGGTGGCTCGGCAGCCGCGCGGGGAACTACTCTCCGCGTTCCTTGATGCGCTTGCTGAGGTCGCCCATGATGTCGCCGAACTTGGCGGAGCTGTCGCCCTGCTTGCGCAAGACCTCGCGCATGTCGCCGCCGCGGGCGCGGTCGATCGCCGACTTCTCCGAGAGCGACACCTTGCGGTCGTTCACGTCGATGTTGATGATCTCGGCGTTGATGCTCTCGCCTTCCTTGTAGTTGTTCTGCCACTCGCCGCCGCCGTTGGACAGCTCGCTGGTGTGGATCAGGCCCTCGACGCCGTCTTCGATCTCGACGAAGAGGCCGAAGTCCACCTTGTGAACGACCTTCCCGGCGATGACCTGGCCCAGGTAGTAGCGCGAGGCCACGCTCTTCCAGGGGTCGTCGTGGAGCTGCTTGATGCCGAGGCTGAAACGCTCGTTGTCGACGTCGACATTGAGCACCCGAGCCGTCACGTCGTCGCCCTTCTGGAACTTCTCAGACGGGTGCCGAACGCGCTGGCCCCAGCTCATGTCGCTGACGTGCACGAGGCCGTCGATCCCGTCTTCGATGCCGATGAAGATGCCGAAGTCGGTGATGTTGCGCACCTTGCCGGTGACGACGGTACCGGGCGGGTACTTCTCGGAAGCGGCCTCCCAGGGGTTCTGCTCGAGCTGCCGCATGCCGAGGCTGATGCGACGGTTCTCGAGGTCGATGCCGAGCACCTTGGCCTCGACGATGTCGGCCACGTTGACCAGCTTGCTGGGCGACTTGACGCGACGGTTCCACGTCATCTCGCTGATGTGGACGAGGCCCTCGATGCCGTCTTCCAGCTCCACGAAGGCGCCGTACTCGGGGAGCGACACCACGCGGCCACGCACGATGGCGCCCACCGGGTACTTGTACTCGGCGTCTTCCCACGGGTCGGGCTTGATCTGCTTGTGGCCGAGGGACACGCGACCGGTTTCCTCGTCGTAGCGCAGGATCTTGACGTCGATCTGGGCGCCCACTTCGAAGAGCTCGTTGGGGTGCGTGATGCGACCGTAGGACATGTCGGTGATGTTCTTGATCGTGCCGAGCATGACCGCGCCGACGCGGAGGCTCTTCAGCGTCTCGTTCTTCTTCTCCTCGCGCTCACGCTCGAGCAGGACGCGACGAGAGAGCACGATGTTGCCGCGCTTCTTGTTGAACTTGATGATCTTGAACTCGTGCGTTTCCCCGATCAGCTTGTCGAGGTTCTTCACGGGGCGGAGGTCGACCTGCGAACCGGGGAGGAAGGCCTTCACGCCGATGTCGACGGCGAGGCCGCCCTTCACGCGCGAGGTGATGGTGCCCTTCACGGTCTCGTCGCGCTCGACAGCCTTGGAGATCTCCTCCCAGGCCTTCATCAAGTCGGCCTTCTCCTTGGAGAGTTCCAACAAGCCGTCTTCCTCGCCCATCTGGTCGAGGTACACGTCGATGCTGTCGCCCGGCTTGATGGTGAGCTCACCCTGCTCGTTGATGAACTCGGAGCGCTTGATGACGCCCTCGGCCTTGTAGCCCACGTCGACGGTGACGAACTCGTCGCCGATCTCGAGCACAGTTCCCTTGACGACACTCTGCTCCTTGACCGACTTGTCGTTCAAGAAGTCGTTGAAGAAGGTCTCGAAGTCAGCGCGGTTGAGCTGGTCGAGGGGGGCGTCGAGGTCGATATCGGGCATGGGCATCAAAGGTAGAACTCGTGCGGGGGCCTCGGGGCCGCCGCGGTTGGGGTGACGGAGAGGAGGGTTCGTAGCGGTGAGTCGGCCCGGGATTGGGACAACGCCGCGGCGGGAGGCACGTCCTCTACGTGCTTGCGCCATCTCCACCCGGGGTGAACCACCGGATGGCGCGGGCGTCTATCTCCCGGTCACGACTTGTCAACCGACATTTCATTGGCGCGTAGGTCCCACGCGCGGCGCAGCGGTTCCAGCGCGCCCTTCTTCAGCTCACGGGGCTGGACCACGTAGGCGCCCGTGCGCAGGTCTCGGACCGCGACGCCATCGAAGTAGTAGGCCCTAGCGGGCGCATGGTCGCTCACGATGGTCGGGCGAGAAGCTCCACGCGCCAGGCTCGCGCCAAGGAGCGAGAGCGTGGCACGGTCGGTGCCGACGAAAACACGGGTCTGCCCGGTGTGAGGCATGGTCACCGCGAGGCGGGCGCGGAGCGTTTCGACGTGCGTGCCCGAGGCGTGGCGCGCGTCGCTGACCGAGCCGCCGAAGTTCGACGGGCGGCGCGGCAAGACCTCAACCAGCAGACGGTCAGCCTCGCCCTCCTTCCGGCGACGACGGTGGACGCCCGCCTCCATGGCGAGCAGGTTGGCCACTCCGGGCCCATCCACCTCGATGGCCACGCCCACCACGCGCTCCCCGTGTAGCTCCTCGGCCACCGCCTCGGGCGAGAGCCCCTGTCGCGACAGCCAGGCAAGCTCCAGGGCAAGCAGCTCCTGGAGCCAGCCCTCATCGACCAGGCCGGACACGTCGGCCGGCCCCAGGACCACGAAGGCCCCGTCCTCGTCGCTGCCCTCGTCGAGGAGCTGCCAGCGTTGACGGGCAGCCTCGGCGTCGCGAAGCGTGGCGGCTACCCTTCCCGGATCGGCCTCGCCCGGGAGCTTGTGGAGGGCCTGAAAGGAGGCCAGCAGGCGGGCGTCGGCGGCGATGCGTGCATCGAGCGCCCGGTAGCGGCTGAGGACGGTGTTGGCCGCCACCGGGTCGCTCCAGAAGCCGGGCCGTGCACTCTCCTCGAGCAGCGCCTGCGCCTCGCGCTTGCGGTCCTCGAAGGCCACCACCAGCGGTTGCCAACGCGCGATGGCGGCCACCACGTCGATGTCGGGCTCAGGCAGCGCCGGGGGCTCTGGCGCCGAGGCCACGACAAGCCGGCGCACGTCGATGCGGCCACCGCGGACACCCATCGCGAGCGTCTCCCCGTCGTGAACACGCTCGGCGACGATGAAGCCGGCGAGCGGTCCCACGAGGCTACGTTCAAGCTCTCGCCTCAGGAATCGCGCGCCGAAGTGGGGGTGGTAGCCATGCGCCACGAGCCAGTCGAGCACATCGGCATCCACCTCCACGCGGATCTCGCGGCTGGCAAGTCCCTCGCGGTCGGCGAGCGAGCGCAACTCACGCTGCGCGATCTGGCGAATCGTGGCCCGCGAGAGCGGGTGGAAGTGAACGATGCGGTCGAACCGGTTCAGGAACTCGAACCGAAAAACGCCTTGCAGTCGACGGTCGAGCTCGCGGTCGAGCTTGGCGATGTCGCGCTCCTCGGCGAAGCCCACGCCCGTTTCGCGGTACACCTCGGCGCCGGCGTTGCTGGTGGCGATGAGGATGAGGCTCCGCGCGCTCACCGTCTCCCCGGCGCCGTTGATGTAGCGCCCCTCGTCGATGAGCTGGAGCAGGCCGTCGTGCACCGAGGCGTGGGCCTTCTCGAGTTCGTCGAAGAGGAGCACGCCGAACGGTGCATTCCCGAGCCGCTTGGCGAGTTCACCCCGCTTGCCCTCGTAGCTCTGCGCCGAGGGGTGCCCAAAGAGCGCGGCGTGACTGGACTCAGCGGTAAAATCGCCAAGATTTATGCGAATCATCCTCGCGCGATCGCCGAAGAAGTACTCCGCGAGCAGCTGGGCGGTGTGGGTCTTGCCCACCCCGGTGGGGCCGACAAAGAGGAAGACGCCAAAAGGACGCCGAGGATCGGA
The DNA here is from genome assembly GCA_005778355.1 of Pseudomonadota bacterium. GTDB lineage: Bacteria > Myxococcota_A > UBA796 > UBA796 > SXON01 > SXON01. The sequence goes on from SXON01000245.1 coordinate 32,997, forward strand.
GAGCCCTGCCTTGATGAGCGCGATCACCCGCACCACCGCGTCGACCGCTTCCTCCTGCCCGAGCAGGCGCTCGGCGACAAAGCGGCGGGAGGCCTCGAGATCGAGCTCGATGGCCGGGTCGATCAACGGGCGGGGGACACGCGTGCTCTGGGTGAAGCGCTCGAGCACCTCGTCCATGCCGACGGGCTTGCCACCCGGGAAGACATCGCGAGACTCCCGAAGCAGGTCGAGCGCCTTGCGCGGGAAATGCCGGTTGCCGATGAAGCGACCCGTGAGATCGATGGCGGCGCGCTGGGCCACCGGCGCGATGGCACGGCCCGTGCGCTGGCGCTGGTCTTCCGCCCACCCGGCCACGATCCGGCGCGTGGCCGCCGTGGAGGGCTCGTCGACCGGGATGGGGATCAACCACTCCGCCAGCTCCGGCTCCGAGTCGAGGAGGCCCTGCAGGCCTCGTGTGTTGCCCTCGGCCAGGATGGGTCGACCGAGGCGCGAGCACAAACGAACGAGGAGTGACTCCCAACTGTAAGGTTCAGCGAGGTGGATGTCGCGGATGAAGGGAACGATCGGCGTGGGCGCGGCGACCATGTGGTCGAAGATCTTCTGCACGGTGCCCGCTGCGACCCAGGGCTTCGAGAACTGCGAGATGATGCCGCGGAAGCCGAGTTGCACCACGCGGCAGCCGTTGAACACTCGGGGCCCCCGGCCTGCCGCCACCGCCTGGACGATGGCGTGGACGATCACCGTCTTGCCCACCCCCGTGGGCCCCACCAGGACCGGCGAGCGGCTGCCCTCGGCGGCGAGCACGTCGTCGACCTGCCGAATCACCTCGTCGAGCCCGAAGACCGGCGACAACTTGCCCTCGAGCGCGGCCGCGGTCAGGTCGTGCTCGATCCAGCTCTCGAACTGGAAGGGCTTCTTCTTCTTGGTGGGGGGCATTCTCGGGGGAAGTTATCGCGGCGATCGGCGGCGGGACGAACGTGGGCTCAGGTCGCGCGGCGCGTGTGTCCCATCGCGCCCCACATCGCGATGAAGCCACCGTAGCGGTCGTGTCGAGCCGCCAGGAGATCCCGCAGCTCCACCGGCCAGCTCTCGCCCACCAGCTCGATGAGCTCGACCACGTGAATGTCCGGAAGAGCGTTGGCCTCGACCTTCGAGCGGAGCGACTGGAACACCCGCGTGACAACCTCCACGCGGCCTCCGGCATGGCCACGGGCCCGGATTGCAAAGCGCAGGTTCCCCGAATCATCGTCGGTGCACACCAGGACGAACAGGCGTCCGTCCCCGCGGAGCATGGCCTGCAGCTCGGGCAGGAGCATGGGGTCACGCAGGTCGTGCAAGAGCGACCGGCCGTCCCATCCAGCGCGGTTGCGACACCACGGCGCCTCGCCCACCGCGTGCTCGGGCAGCCGCTTGTCCACGACCACCACCCGCCTCGGGCGTTCGTCACCTGTCCGCGCGGCCAGGGCGGTGAGCACAGCGGATCCGAAGCGGCCGTAGCCTACGACCGCCACCACGTCCTCGTCCTCCAGGGCGGGGAGTCGCGAGCGCAGGAGCTGGTCGGCGGCCCAGGCGTAGCTGTTGAAACACTCCAGCCGTCCCCGGAAGCCCGGCGCGAGACTATTACGGACGTTCTCGATGATACCGGGGTCAAAGACCTGCGCCCACGCGGAAAGCCGATGCAGGCGACCGATGGAGTCGGCGAGGTGGAGCGCGAGCAAGGCGGCGTCGAGGTTGATGATCTCGTTCCCCGTCACGGCGAGAACGTGGCGCGCGTGCTGGGCCCCCGCTCGCCGCAGCGCGCCGTCGTCACTGCCGTCGCCCACGATCACCGGAACCCCCTTGCGGCGCATCTCCACCACGCCCTCCGCGTCGGCATCCCTCTCGATGGCCACGACGCGCGCCCCATTGTCCATGAGCCGTCGACACAGGTGCTGCCCGAGGCGCCCCAGCCCCACCACCACGACGTGATCACGGGCGCCGATTCCCAGCCGGAAGAAGACCGTGGGCAGGTGAAACAGGCCGAGTACGTGCACCACCTCGGCCACGACGCCCAAGGTGAGGATCGGCGCGGCGAAACGGAGGGCCCAGAGCGTCGCGTACCAGCCCCCGCCGAGGGCGTTGCCGAGCGCCGGGTCGGCATCGAGGACGAAGGTACGAACCGTCTCGTAGGCCGCGTGTGGCAGGCGCAAACCGACAACCAGCAGGTTGACCAGCAAAAGGGCGAGCGCCACGGCGCTGACGGAAAACACCAGCGTGTGCCGACGCTCCCTGCGGGGCAGCGACACCAGGAGTGGGGACATCGCAGGAGCTTAGCGCTAAGCCGCGATGCGCTTCCGGCGCCGGAGGTCGGCCACCACTTTCGAGGTCGCGACGAGTCCCTGGTCGAGCAGCTGGTCCATGAAAGAGCGCCACGCCGCGTCGTTGTCGGGCTGGACCATGACTCCGGTTTCTGGGTCGTTCACCTCGACGTCCACGCCGAGAGCATCGAGGTTTTCCTGGACGTCCACCCGCGTGGGGTCGAGGTCGAAGGCGCGGAGCAAGGCCTCGCGGGCATTGTCGTCGCGACCCACCGCGTGCCAGAGCGTGCCGAGGTCGCTCCACGCCCGCGCGGCCCAGGGCAACTCACGCACCTGGGCCACGGCAGCGCGAAGCGCCTCGGGCATGTGCCCTACGAGCAGCTCGGCCTCGATGCGCTGGGGGCCCGCATCGGTGGCACCGGCCCGGCACACGAACACCCAGTGGTGCGCGAGCCGCGTGAGGCGCTCGGGCGCATGCTGCACCAGGCCGTCGAGTTCGAGTTCGGTCATTCGCTCCTCGCTGACACTCGGCGCCGGGCCGTAGCCGACCGACGTGGCCGCCACGCGCTGCACGCGGAGCCCCGCCTCGCGCAGCATCAACGCGAAGTCGTCGGGTCGGGCCTCGAGTGTCCAAGTGGGATGCCGCGAGCCGTGGTTCACCGCCCGCGAGAAATGCGCGAGATTGAACAGCGTGAGCACAGCGAGGCCACCTTCCCGCAGACAGCCACGAACCTTGGCGAGCGTGGCCACGAGATCCTCCACGTACTCGAGCCCGCCCGAGGCCACGACCACGTCGTAGGTTCGGGTGGGTTGCCAGTCGTCGATGGTCCCCGTCTCTACGCGGAAACGCTGGTCGCGCGTCGCCACGCTGGGAGCGATGTCGAGCCCGTGGTAGTCGTACGCGGGCCCGAGCATGCGACCGAGTAATCCCGTGGAACAACCAAGGTCGAGCACCGCACCGCCCCCCTCGCCCACCACGATGTCGGCCACCTGCCGCAATCGGCGGTGGGCGAGGTCGAAGCGCCAGGTCTCGCCGTCCCAGCCCTTCTCCCCGCGTCGGACGGCGCGGTGGCGCTCCGGGCGGGCCCCCGAGGCCACGGCGAGGAGGCCCTCCATGTCCTCGCGAGCCGCGGCCTTCATCGTGGCGACCTGTCGCGACACCTCGGCGGCGAGCACGGCGCGATGGTCCCAGGCCTCCATGAGGATCTCGGTGAGCCCCGCGGGCGCCTCGATGCCCACCACCTCGGTGGTGCAGCCGAGCTGGCGCATCCACTCGTAGGTCTTCTGCTCGTAGGCCACGCCCACGGCCGGCACACCGGCCGTCGTGGCGAAGATGAGCGAGTGCATGCGCGTGCCGAGGAAAAAGTCACACGCCCCGCACTCCCCGCGAAGGGTGGCAAAGTCGAGGTCGGCGGTCTCCACCACCTCGGCGTCACGTGCCATCAACGCCGCGACCCGGCGCGCCGCCACGCGGTCGTCCTGGCGGTAGCCGCCGTAGTTCGTGCAGTTCGACAAGAACCGAACCGAGCCCCCGGTGTGTAGGCAGAACGCGTCGCAGGCCTCGGCCACGGCGCGCTCGTACTGTTCCTGCAGCGCCGCCGCGTCGCCCTGCCCGGGAAAGTGCCAGTTTCTCACCGTCACTCCGAGCACGGGGCCGGCGCCTCTGGGCACCTTCCGGGCCCTGCCGAGCACCGCCGCGTCGACGCCCTGTCGCATCGGCGCGCTCACCCCGAGCTCGCGCACCACCCGTGCGCTCGCCTCGTCGCGTACACAGATCCACGCGGCCCCGTCGAGCACCTCGCGGGTGGCTTGTCTCGAGAGGGGCGAGACGAAGGGGCCGATGCTCTGCCCGAAGATGACATACGGGACACCGGCGCGCCGAGCGAGATGAAAGGTCGCGAGACGGGGGTTCAGGTTGGGGGCGTAAAGATCGTGAAGGAATGAGCCCCCGCAGGAAACGACGAGGTCGGAACGGGCGATGGCGCCGGCCACGCCCACCAGATCGCGATCGTCGAGCGCGGGGACACCGTGGAAGTGGCGTGCGACCTCGGGGAAATGAGACACCACGTCGACGCTCGCGCCACCCTGGCGAAGGCCCGAGATCATGGCGTCGAGGATGGCCGCGTCGCCACGGTTGCTGGAGCAGAACGAGTCGGTGATCAGGACCTTCATCGGGGCTCCTAGGCGGCGAAGACTTGGGCGTGGAGGCGCTCGGCCACGAGGTCGGCGTCGTGGGCAGCGGCAAGGACCGGACCCGCGTTGCCCATGCGGGTGAGCTCGGAGGGACGCTGCGCGAGGCGGACGAGCGCCATCGCGAGCGCGTGGGCGTCACCCGGCGGCACAAGGAGGCCGTTGACCCCGTGGGCGACGAGGTCACCGATGCCCGACAACTCCGAGGCGATGACTGGCCGACGCAGGGCCCCCGCCTCGGCGAGCACCGTCGGGATCCCGTCCATGTCGCCGTCGGGGGCGATCACGCAGGGGGCCACGACGACGTCGGCCGCGCGCATCGCGGCGATCGCGCGGGACCAGTCGCACATCGGCCAGAGGCGTAGACCGGCGGGTGGGCTCTTCACGAGGCCCTCGCCCCCGACGATGTCGAGCTCGAGCCCCGGCACGAGCGTGCGCGCCACGGCCCAGGCCTGGACGAGCACGCCGAAGCCCTTCTTGGGCACGGGACGACCCACGGCGATCACGCGGCGGAGTTGCGTGGGGGCGGCGGGGGCCCCCTCGAAGAGCTCCGAGAGCGCGGCGGCGTTGGGGATCACCGCGATTCGCGCGCCGGGGACGCCCCGCTGGAGCAGGAAGTCCCGATGGAATCTCGAGATGGCCACGATGCGCCGCAGCCGCGGCGAGAGGCAACGCCACTCGTCGGTGGTCACGGCGGCGTCTCGGCGGAAGAGGTCGTAGGCATGAGCCGTGAAAGAGAAGGGTCGGCCGGCCTTTTCAGCGAGGGGGCCCAGGACCCGAACGCCGAACTCGGCGAAGTGGCCGTGAAGGTGATCAAAACGGCGGAGCATGGGCGCCGCGTCGGCAAGTCCAACGTGCTCGACCGGGAGGGGTACGCCGTCGGGGCCGTCGCCAAATCGAACGTCAGCGCCTTGTTCATGGGCGATCACGTGCACATCGATGCCGCGACGCCGCAGCGCCACGAGCTCCGCGTGGACGAAGGTCTGCGAGAGCACCGGGTAACGGTGCAAGACGTACGCGACGGCAGGCATGCCTTGCCTTCGGTCAGCGCCCCGCGAACTTGAGCGCGATACCCGGCGGGGCATGAAGCCCTTCTCGGTCACGACCTCGGTGGCGAGCGCCTTCGAGAACATCAACCGTGCGCCCGCCGCCCCAGCCGTGGGCGTGATCGCGAGCATCGGCATCGGCGTGTGCGGCGGTTGCGGCACCCGGGCGAGCGGCAACTTCGCCGGGGCCGTTGATCCCGAGGAGCTCGCAGCGGGGGGCCTCGATCCGGAGGTGCTGTGGGCGTTGGCGGGCGTCTTCACCACGCTCATCGTGGTGTCGCTGGTGTTCCAGTTCGTGATGTGGATCGCCCGGACCTGGCTCCTGGCGGGGCAGCTGCGCGTGCACCGGGAGGTGCTCACGGGCGGTCCGGGCGACCCCAAGACCAATTTCTCGGGCGGAGATGTGTTCCTGTCGATGCTCGGGGCGGGGCTCCTCGTGCATGCCATCAACGGGGTGACGTTTCTCGTGCTCGGGGCGCCCTCCGCGCCCTTCTTCTGGTGGGCCTACGAGGCCTACGCGGGCTGGGACGTGCAGCAGGGGCACCTCTGGTCGCTCGCTGGCCTGCTCGTGCTCGGCATCATCACCGTGCCGCTCGGTACCTACGTGTGGGCCGGAGTGCGCCTGGTCCAGCATGCGGTGGCGCTCGATGGGCTCGGCGTGATGGAGGCGCTCGAACACAGTTGGCAGCTGGCCGCCGGCAACCGGGTGCGGATGCTCAACTTCGCCGTCCTCACCTGGATGATCGAGGTGTCGGGCGTGGCGATCTGCTGCGTGGGCCAGGTATACACGCAGCTCCTCGCGGCCACGGCCTGGACCGACGCCTACTTGCGGGCCACGGGGAAGATCAGCGATACCCCGGCAGCATGATCCTCCTCCTCCTCGCCTGCGTTGAGCCCGAGCACGGTCGCGACCCTGTCACGCGCGAGGCGCCCCCGGCGCGCTGGCAGTTCCTGGTCTACATGGATGGCGACAACGACCTCGAAGAGTACGTCGTCAACGACCTGAACGAGCTGGAGCGCACCGGCAGCGGGCTCGGTGTGGAGGTGCTGGTCCAAGCCGACCGCATCGAGGGCTACGACGACAAGGACGGCGACTGGACGGGCGCGCGTCGTTACCGCATCGTGGCCGACCACGACCCCGACGTCGTGAGTTCACCCGTGCTGGAAGACCTCGGCGAGATCGACATGGGCAGCCCCGACACGCTGGCCGACTTCATCGACTGGGCCGCCACCGAGTACCCCGCCGAGCATCGCGCGCTGGTCTTGTGGGACCACGGCGATGGCTGGCTCGTGACCGGCACCGCCGGCGCGCCGCCGCCCAGCATTGCGAGTGACGACACCTCGGGCACGGTGCTGTCGATCGCCGAGGGCGACCTCGCCGAGGCGCTGGAGCCGGGGCTGGCCGAACACGGGCGCTTCGATGTTCTCGCGTTCGACGCCTGCAACATGGCCAGCTGGGAGGTGGCGCACGCGATGCAGCCCTATGCCCGGTACATGTCGGCGGCGGAAACCTGGGTGGGCTGGGAGGGCTTCATGTACGAGGATGTCCTCGCTTTCATCCGCGATAATCACGCGGCGGATGGCGCCGAGCTGGCGATGGAGATGTCACGCGGGGCGGTGGAGGAGGGCGGCGAGCTCACTCACTCCGCCACGGACCTCGATGCGCTGCTCGATGTGAGCGCGCTCGTCGACGAACTGGCGGGGCTGGGGATCGGCAGTGCCGCCGCCTCGGACGTGCTGCTCGCCGCGCGCGACGATGCCCAGGGCATGGACCGCTGGTGGGAAGAGTGGTACCTCGACCTTGGTGATTTCTCGACACAGGTGGGCGCGAGCGAGGACCCCGAGATGGCCGCCGTGGCCAAGGAGCTCACGCTGGCGCTCGACGAGGCGGTGATCGGGAACTTCGCCGCCGAGGACTACGCGTGGGCGGGTGGGCTCACCATCCTGTTCGACCCGCTCCCCGCCTATATCGAGCTCTATAGTGAGGGTGAAGGCGCGAAATGGAGTCGCGACACCCGGTGGGACGACTACCTGCTTGGCGTCGAACAAGGTGCCGGAGGTTAAGAGTTAAGACTTAGCTCTTGACCCGTCAACGGCCAAGTCTTAACCCTTAACCTCCGGCACCGTGCATGGTACTACTCCTGACGCGCGACATGCCCCCCGTGCCAGGTTGGACCTGCATCCTGGCCCCGTGCGTCGTCTACGAACCCTTGCACCCCGAGGTGCCGGCGTCGCGCATGCTCCTCGTGACGAGTCCCCGCAGCGTGGCCACCGCAACCCGGGTCGCGCCCGGCCGAGAGGTGCACGCGCTCGCGCCCACGACCGCCAACGCGCTCCAAGTCGCCGGGGTAACCGTCGCGAGGCGCGTCGATGGCGGCGTGGTCGATCTCATAGAGGGAATCGACCTCCACGAGGCCGTCCTCCTCACCTCAGACCTTGGCGTGCAGAACGCGCGACGCTGGCCCCAGCTGCGCGCGGTCGCGACCCACCGGACCACGTGTCCTCCCGCGCTCCCCGACGAGGCACGAGCGTCCCTCGGGGGCGAGTACGCCGTCCTCGTGGCCAGCCCGTCCGCCGTGATCAACCTCGAAGCGCTGGCCCCGGGCTCGGTGGCCCGCGCCCGCCGGGTGCTCTGTCATGGCCGGTCAACGCTCGACGCCGCGCGTGCGCACGGCGCATTAGCTCCTGAAGCCTACCGATTGGAGGCCCACGATGCGCCGTAATCGCCGTTTCCGCCGTACCGAGTCGATGCTGCGGTTGTTCACAGAAACCGACGTCCCCCGCCGCAGCCTTGTTCCCGCCTACTTCATTGTCGATGGCAGCGGCGTGCGTCGCGAGATGCCCGAGCACAGCGGCCTGGTGCAGCTCAGTTGCGACACTCTGCGCGACGAGGCCATGCGTGCACGAGATGGCGGTGCCGAGGCGATCATGCTCTTCGCGGTGCCCACCGAGAAGGGCGTGGCCCACGCCACCCGGGGCGACAGCCTGGCCTGCCGAGCCGTGGCCGCCTGCGAGGGCACCGGGCTGGTGCGCATGGCCGACGTGTGCCTCTGCTCCTACACCCACGACGGCCACTGCGGCCTCTGGCACGAGGGCAACCACGGCCGCCCCGGGGGGGTCGACAACGACGCAACCGTCGACATCCTGGCGGACATGGCTGCGGCGCTCGCGGGCGCCGGCGCCGAGGTGGTGGCCCCGAGCGACATGATGGACGGCCGCGTGGCCGCGATTCGCGCCGCGCTGGACCGCGACGGCCTCGGCGACACGCTGGTGCTCTCCTACGCCGCCAAGATGGCCTCGGCGTTCTATGGCCCCTTCCGCCACGCCGCCGAGAGCGCCCCCCAGCACGGCGACCGGCGCGGCTACCAGATGAACCCGGCCAACGGCCGCGAGGCGATGCGGGAGATCGCCACCGACATCGAGGAAGGCGCCGACATGCTGATGATGAAGCCGGCGCTCACCAACCTCGACCTCATCGCCGCCGCGCGCGCGCGTTGGGACGTGCCCATCGTCGCCTACCAGGGGGCGGGCGAGTACGCGATGATCGCCGAGGCCGCCCGCGCCGGTCGCATCGACCGCGCCCGCGCCGCGCGCGAGACCTTGCTCTCCATCCGCCGAGCAGGCGCCGACCTCGTCGTCAGCTACTTCGCGCCCGATGTGTGGAGCGGGGCCCTGACGCTCTAGATCGCGCGAAACACTAGCGACGCGTTGACCCCGCCGAAGCCGAAGCTGTTCGACAAGACGGTGCTCGGTCGGGACTCGCGCGCCTCTCGGGGAACGTAGTCGAGGTCGCACTCGGGGTCGGGCACGAAAAGGTTGGCGGTAGGGGGCACGATGCCCGTCTTGATCGCCATCACGCTCGCCACCGCCTCGACACCGCCAGCCGCGCCAAGGAGGTGACCGGTGACCCCCTTGGTTGAGGTCATTTCCAGCTTGTAGGCGTGATCCCCGAAGACGGTCTTGACCGCAGCCGTCTCGCTCACGTCGTTCTGCGGGGTGCTCGTTCCGTGTGCGTTGATGTAGTCGATCTGCCCAGGCGACAGGCCGGCCGAGCGCAGGGCGAGCCGCATGCAGCGCGCCGCCCCGGCCCCGCCGGGGGACGGCGCCGTGTCGTGGTAGGCGTCGTTGTTCAGCGCGTAGCCCACGATCTCGGCGTAGATATTCGCTCCACGCGCCCGCGCGTGCTCGTATTCCTCGAGGACGAGAATCCCCGCGCCCTCACGGCCTGGGTGCGTGTCGAGGGCCTCGTGCGTGCCGATGTTCAGCAGGTGGTGCAGCAGCCCCGTGTCGCGTAGGTACAGCTTCGGTGCTTTGACCAGGCGCTTGCCAAT
>SXON01000246.1 GCA_005778355.1 Pseudomonadota bacterium
CAACGTGTCGAAGCTCTACGGCATGCTGCCGGCCAGCGTGAGCGGCGACCCCAATACCCGCACGGCCGCCGACAATCAGACGGTGCGCAATGTGTTCGTGGTGGGCCCCGACAAGCGCGTGAAGCTGATCCTCGTGTACCCGATGACCACCGGGCGCAACTTCGACGAGGTGCTCCGCGTGATCGACTCGTTGCAACTCACCGCGCGGCACCGCGTGGCCACGCCGGCGAACTGGAAGCAAGGCGACGACGTGATCATCGCAGGCTCAGTGAGCGACGCGGAGGCCAAGGAACGATTCCCCGGCGGCTGGGAATCGCCCCTCCCCTACCTGCGCATCGTGCCGCAGCCCAAGTCCTAGGCACGACCATGAGGAGGGGCTGGCACGAGAACGGCCACCCCGTCGCGCCTCGCGACGAGTGACACTCCGCCGTGCCCATCCCCGACATCCTCCCCGGCGAGCCGCCGAGCCGGGTTCCCGGCAGGGCAAAGCTGCTCGCCATCCTCGCCGTGCGGACGCTGGCGGCGCTGGTATCGGCCCTGCTCTTCGCCCCCTTGTGGTTGCCCTACCTGCTCGGCAATCTCAAGTGGGGGCGTCCGCCGCACCTGCCGGAAGCCTCACGGGTGTGGCGTTGCCTCTCGCTGGCGCTCTGGGGTCACCCGGAGCCGGATCTCGCCCCCGGGCAACGGGTTGGCCTCGTGATCGAGGTGGCCCGCCGCACCGCGTTGCGGCCCCTCTGGGGCCTCTGCTGGCACCTCGACACTGTGCTGCACGGCGGAGGGATTGCGAAGGTGCAGGTGGACGAGCCACTCTTCGAGGTGAGCGCCGCGCGGAGCGGCAGCACGCAGATCGCGCGATACCTCGAGCAAGACGCGCGCCTCGTGTCGCCCGCCGCGTTGATGGGCATCTTCCCCTACCTCTGGCTCTGGCGGCTGGCCGCCCGCTGGCTGCCCGCGAGCACCGGCGAGCACGTGAGGGTGCGCGTCCACTCGCGTCTCCCGCCTGAGTTCGTGGAACGCCACGAGCTGGACCCCATGCGCATGGACACCTTCGAGATGGTGTTCTCGCTGTTCGTGCAGTGGGGCGACATCTTCATGTCACTCGGCCCGGGTCCGGTGCGCGAAGTGTTCACATTCGCGACAATCCCCGGGGAGACGGGTGGCCTGTGGACCGTGGATTTTCCTCGCTACTTCGACGCGGTGGCGCGCAAGACACTGCTGTTTCATGGCCCGGGACACCGACTGTTCATCAAGGGACACTTCCTGCATGCCGCCCCGGACCTCGCCCAACGCTACCCCAGCGCGCGCTTCCTCACGGTGCTCCGCGACCCAGCGAAACGCGCGCAGAGCATGGTCAACTTCGTGCGCGCTCACCCCACCGTGGCGCCGTCGCCGCACGTGCCCTGGCCGTGGATCGTGCGCCAGGCCCTCGACGCCGACCGTGACTACAACCTGGCTGAGGTCGCCTTCTTCTCCTCCTTGCCGCCAAGACGTCGCTGCATCATCGACTTCGATGCCTACGTGGACGACCTCGAGGGCACCCTCTCCCGGGTGTACGCGGAGGCGCTCCACTGGCCGCCACCGGACCAACGCCCCCACCACGAGGCTCGCCACCGCGCCGGCTACCGCATCGACCGCTCGCTGGCGTCACTCGGCCTCGACACCCCGACCCTCGCGGCGGAGAGGGCCGGCTTCGAACACTGGCGCGCTACGGTCGCGCGATCGACTCGATGAGCGCCATCACCGCGCGCAGGCGAGGCGTTCGCGCGAGCGCCTCGGGCACCAGCACGCGCAGGGCGATCTCGCGGTCGAAGAGGCCCGGGAGGAGTGACACCACCTCGCCCTCGAAGCCGGGATCGGGCACGCCGGCATCGGGTAGGCGCGCGATGCCGTAGCCGCGCAGCATCAGGCGCCGGAGCAGGTGCACATCGGGACTGCTGAGGACCGGCGCCACCTCGATCTGCCCGCCGTGGACGGGCCAGCGGCGGGTGGACTCCCCGGGAGGCGCCCAGCTCATCAGCGCGTGCCGGGCGAGGTCGTCGGGCAAGCGGGGTTCGCCGTGCGTGTCGAGGTACGCCCGCGTGGCGAGGAGGCGCTCGGGGAAGCGGAGGAGCACCCGAGTGGCATAGGCGCCACGAGAGGGCGGCTCGCCGAAATGTAAGCAAACATCGACGTCATCGCGCAGGGGCGAGAGCGGATCGGCGCTGAAGTACAGCTCCGCGAGCGCGTCGGGAAACAACTGGCGGCCGGCCTCCAGCGCCAGCATCAGCAGCTCCGGAGGCAGTCCATCGGGCGCCGACAGGCGGATGGGTCCCACCGTCCGCGCCTCGTCGGCCGAGGCCGCCACCTGCCGGAGCTGCGCCAGCTCGGGGAGCAAGACGCGGCCCCGCTCCACCACCGCGAGACCGTGCGGCGTCAGGCTCACGCCCTCCTCGTCGCGCTCGAGCAGCCGCCGTCCGAGCTGCGTTTCCAGCGCCTCCACGCGCCGTCGTAGGGTGGCCCGCGACAAGCCCAGGCGCCGCGCCGCGCCGATGACGGTGCGCTCCTCGGCGAGCACCACCAGGCAGTGGAGGGCCTCGGCGTCGGGGGGAGAAGCCATGGCCGCGAGCTATCCCGGCGCGCAGACGTAGTCCTGGCAGGAGGTACCCGGGCCGCAATCGTCGTCAGAAGCGCAGGCGTTGGGACCGCACACGCCCTCGGGGCCGGCGAGCATCGCCGAGCACGCCGCCGCCTCGGCCTCGTCGTACACCCCGAGCGCACACTCGGTGGCGGAGAGTTTCTGCACACAGGTGAGGTCGCCGTCGGCACACGTGTCCCACCGGTAGTCGCCGCAGGTGCTGTCCGTGGCGGGGTCGCAGGTGCGGAGCAGCTCCATCATCCCGTGGTCCTCGTGGGTGAGCTTGTGACAGTGCTGCACGTGCAGGCCAGCGAACTTGCGGTAGTAGGCAATCGCATCGACCCGGCGGGTGGTGTTCACGAGGTAGGTGTCGCGCCAGTGGGCGAAGGGCAGAGGATCGAAGGGGTTGTCCTCCGGGCACAGCAACACCGGGTTGGTGTGGATGTGGAAGGGGTGACCGTCGAGAGAGGCGGCGAGGCGCCAGTGCTCCACGCTGCCGATGGGGAGGTCGCGATCCACGGGGTACACGCTCCGGTCGGTTTCCTCGAAGTTGCGGCAGTTCACGTTGTAGTTGTCGCACTCGCAGGGGTCGGGGTCGTCGGCGGTGAAGAAACCAACCTGGAGGATCGCGAGCTGGTCGATCTCCGCCGGGTCGTCGATCACGGCGGCCGCGTCGCAACGGTCGCTCGCGCTCACGCCCTCGATGGTGGTGGAGGGGGCCACTGCCGCCACGGCGTCGCTGGTGGGAAAGGTCGTCTCGGTCGCCGTGCCGTAGCTCGTCGCCACGTTGACGATCATCACCACGTCACCATCGTTCTCAAAGGCGGTGGCGATGGCGTCGTCGTCGGGCACCTCGGGCGGACTCTCCGGTCCACCGGAGGTGCCATTGTCCTGGAGGAAGCGGGCGGCCACGAGACACCACGTGTCGCCGTCCGCGAACGCCGGTCCGCCCACCATCGTGTCGATGCGGTAGCCCGGCGACATGAACAGATAGTCGGACTCGTAGGTGGCGGGGAGCGTGATGCCGTCGCGCGACACCTGGAAGAAGCTGCCGGTGGCGCTCTCGTCCACGGTGTAGCCGCTACAGTCGCTGTCGGTGCCTCTGAACAAGCCGAGGAACACCTCGTCCAGGAAGCCCGCGTGAAGGAAACGCCAGCGTTCCACCTGGGCCGGCGCGGTGACCATTCGCGGGCGGCGCAGGCCGTTGATCACGTTCACTTGCGGGGCGCTGGTGCTGCTCAGCACGGTGAAGTCGTCGAAGCTAAGTGTGTCTTCGCTACACTCCACCCCATCGGCGAGCGGCGTGAAGCCGTTCTCACCGACCGAGGGCGTGCTGAAGCTGATGATGCGTTCGCGCGCGTTGGCAATGCCCTCCACCTCGTCGATCGGGCCGCGGACGATGATCGGGCCCGAGGCGCCCGAGCCCACCTGGATCGCGGTCGTGCCGTGGATGTGCGGATGGTACCAGTACAGACCGTCGTGATGGGTGCCGTCCTCGTCGAGATCGAAGCGGTGCTGCGTGCCCTCGCCGGGGTTCACGTGTGTCAGCACGTCGTCGCCGTAGAAACACGTCCCGTCCCCGGCGCCGTCGTCGGCCTCCTCGCTACAATCGCGGCAACGCAACGTGCCGTCGGTGGTGCAGCCCCCGCCGTTGGCGTAGTCGGGCTCCACGTGGCTGCCGTGAAAGTGCAGGTTTGTCAGGTTGAAGTCGTAGGTATGCTCGCATGACTCGCCGCTGTCGTCCACGCATGTACAGTCCTCGTGCCCCGTCTCGTGCCCGCCTGGGTCACAGTCCATGCCCATGCTGTCGGTGCAGGTGCAGGTTTGACCCTCGAGCGAGCGGTAGGCGTGGTCGGCGAAGGTATTGAACAGGTCGATCCGTATGGAGCGGGCGCTCCCCGACGCCGGCACCTCGATGATCGGCCCCTGGTAGGCACCGTTGTAGGCGCGCACGCAGTGACGCTGGCCGTCGAGCAGCACCTCGGCTGGGCCGAGCGAGAGGTTGTAGACGCCGAGCGCGTCGGGCTCGAGCGCGGGCGGGTTGGCGAAGCTCTCCTCCACGCAGGACCCGTCGGCCAGGGGGTAGCAGTCGCCCGTGGCCGTGTCGGTGCCCGAGTCGGTGTCGCTGTCGCTGTCGCTGTCGGCATCGGCGTCGCCCGTGTCCTTCGGCGATGCCTCGCCGTCACATCCCAAGCCGGGCAGGAGCAGGAGAAAGAAACGCACGGCATACCTCGCGAGTGTCGCGAGCATAGGTCAGGGGGCCGGTGCGGGCCATGGCCAGCGCTAGACCGGGGGTGGCCAGCGCTGGACAGAATGTCGCAGCCCCTACCCGCCCTCGCGCCAGGCCTCGCGCAAGCCCACGCCGCCTTCCTTCGCGAGCCGGTCGGCGTAGGCCGAGGGCCTCGACAGCGCCGCGTCGATCACCCCGGCGGCGACGCGCTCGCTGGTGGGCGAGCCCCAGGCCCGGCGCACCCACAGGTCCACGCCGCAGCGGGCAAAATCGACGCAGGTGCTGTCGATGGTGACCGGAGGCTCAGGTGGCAACTTCAGCGTGGTGATCGCGCGAGACACCTCCAGCGCCGCGGCGGAGAGATCGTACGATTCCGTCCCCGGGTGACGCAGGCGCAAGGGCCCGCGCTCGGTCACGCTCACGCCCCCACCCTTCCCTTCCACCGCCACGCGCACGTCGTCCCAGTTCATCGACCCGGGCCCCTGTGTGGCGAGTACAAGGTCGACCTGGGACACGCCCTCGGGCACGGTGAGCTGGAGCTCGAGCGGCACGAAGGCGCCGCCGCCGGCGCCGTTCCAGTCACTTGCTGCGAGCGAACGCCCATTGGCCACGAGTGACACCTGCGCCCTGGCGCCCTCACCCGCGGCGGACACGCTCACCCGGAGCGCCTGCCCAGCGGCCACCGACAGGGGCTGTGTCACGTAGACCGTGTCGCGCCCGCCAGGTGTGATGCGCAACGACGCGCTCCCCGCCTTCACCCGCTGTTCGTCGCGATAGCTGACACTGGAGAGCGCGTCGATCCCCACGGCGTCCTCGCCCTCACGCAGCGTCCACAAGAGGCCCAGTGTGCGAGGGTTCTCGAACGACGCGTCCTGCGGGTAGCTCCCCGGCGTGCTCCACTCGGGCGGCGGAACCAGAGTGACGGTGGCTTCCTTCTTGCCCTTGACGAGCACCACGCGCACCAGCTCCGCTTGCTCGGTTCGCACCAGCCAGGCGTCGATCGGCTGCTTGAAGCGGAGTGACTTCGCCAGCGTGTTGACCGTCGACTCCTCGGTGTCGCCCCACTTGCCGTAGCTGCGCACGACGGTGTCGCCCCGGCGCGCACGACCGATCTCGGCCGGCGGGAGCGACAGGATCAGGGACAGGGCCGCGGTGACCAGCTCGTCGTCGAGCGCGACCGTCACGCGGGGCGCAAGCCCGTTGAGGGTGGAAAGCTCGCCTGCGGGCAGCCCCCACGCCGCGATGAGTTGCACCAGGCGATCGGTGGCGCTGGCCGTGGGCATCGACGCCACGCTCTCGGCGGTGTCGGCGGCGAGCGCCATGGCAATGAGGGCGATCAATGTTTCTTCTCCTTCTCGACATCCAGCGTGCGCAGCGAGTCTTCGAGGACCATGTACCAGGGGTCGGCGACTGACGAGCGGTGGAAGAAGAGCATGAACTCGGTGTCGTCTACCCGGCCATCGACCAGGAGCTTGGCCTTCACGCGGGTTTTCACGCGCGCACGTAGGCCAGTGCTGTCGATGTCGGCAAGCACGATCTCGTACTCCATGATCTCGAGCTGCTCTGGGCGAACACCGAAGAGTCGCTGGAGCAGGAAGGGAATGTCGACCTCTGACTGCTTCTCGGGGCTGTGGTAGGTGGCCGCCTTGTTGAAGTCCTTGAACTGAATGTCTTCCCAGAAGGCGAGCGAGGTGCGCCGCAGCCAGCCCAGATCGCCGCCCACGGCGAGTCCTGGCGTGGGGAAGGCGCCCCCCGAGAAATGAGCCACCGCCACGTAGATCGAGCCGCCGAGCAGCAACAACACGACCAGCCACAACACCGCTTTCATGCCACCGGCCTCCGTTTCATCATCGCCAGCGTGGTGAGCCCGAGCAGAGCCGCGCCGATGGCGCCGAGCGCGGCGTAGGCCAGCGCCACCTGTGCCCAGTTGGTCTCGTTGGCGGCGAGCTGGGCAAACACCTCGTAGCCCCAGTGCACCGGCATGAACTTCTCCGCCGTGGCGACGAGGCGAGTGTAGGTGCTCGCGGGCACCACGAACTCGGAGAAGAGGATCTGCGGCAGCAACAACAGGGGAACAACGCCCACCGCGCGCTCCTGCGACGTGGACAACGCCGACACGAGGAGCCCCAGCGCCGTCCCACACAAAGACGCGAACCAGAGCGCCCCCATCTCCAACAGCATGTTGCCCCGGAGGTTGATTGCCCACTCCACCGCGCCCTGGAGCAGGATGACTTGGACGAGGTCGAGCACCGCGATCACCCACACCCGCGAGAGTACGTAGGCCACCATCGACAAGCCAAGAAGACGTTCGCGCTCCACGATGGCGCGCTCCTTGACGATCTCGCGGCAGGCGTTGATACAGCCGAACCACACGGAAGACAGCGCGAGCACGAAGTGAAGCGACGGCGTGTCGGTTTCCACCGAGGCCCACACAAGCGTGCATAGCCAACCGATCACCGGGGCCTGGGCCAGCAAGACCAGGACCGTCCCCCAGTCGCCCCGCAAGGTGGCCGCGTAGCGCGCGGCGAGCACGCGACGCTGGACGGCCACGGGCGCGAAGGTCGTCGCCGTCACGCGGAGAGTCTCGTGAAGATGCTGTTGTAGTCGGTGACGCCCCATTTCGAGAGCGCCCCCGCCGGCGAGCCGAAGTACACGAGCGCACCCCGCACCAGCACCATCAACTGGTCGCAACGCTCGATCGACTGCATCGCGTGCGTGGAAACCAGCACGATCCGCCCGTCGCGGGCCACCGTGGAGAAGAGATCCATCATCTTGGCTTCGAGGCCGGGGTCGAGGCCGCTTGTGGGCTCGTCGAGGATCAAGAGCCGGGGCTGTGACAGGAGCTCCATCGCCACCGACACCCGCTTACGTTGCCCCCCCGACAACTTCTCGATGCGCACATCTTCGCGGCCGTCGAGACCCACCTGCAGGATCACCTGCCGCACGCGTGCCTGTCGCGACACATCCGGCATACCGTGGAGTCTCAGTTGCGCCGCGAAGTCGAGGGCGTGGCGCACCTTGAGCGCCCCGTGCAGCGCGTCGTCCTGAGGCACGTAGCCCACCGGTCCCGCCTCGCTGATCGGCCGCCCGGCGAGCGTCACCTCCCCCTTCGCCGGCGCGGTCAATCCAAGCAGTACCCGGATAAGCGTGCTTTTCCCCGCGCCCGAGGGGCCAATGACCCCGCAGAGCTGCCCCGCGTGCAGGCGCACCGACACCCCGGCGAGGATGCTGCGGCCGCCGGCCTTGACCTCGATCTGGCGCGCGTGAAGCTCCATCCAGGGGTAGAGTAGCCCGCCCGAGGCCCCCGATGCGCTTTCTCTGCCTGCCCGCCGCCCTGCTCGTGGCCTGCCAGACCGAGAACGAGCTCACCGGGAAAGACGCCCCGGCCACGGAGTTCGATTCGGGCAGCGACTGGGAACCGCCCGACACCGACACCGAAGACACCGCGGTGCCCCCGGAGGAGTGCAACGGCCAAGACGATGACGGCGACGGCCTTGTCGACGAGGACTTCCCCGACGCCAACGGCAACGGCCGCGCCGACTGCCTCGACGGCGACTGCGACGAGCTCGACATCCCGGTGGGCAAGACGCTTCAGATCCCCGAGGAGTGCGAAGGGGGCAGCACCCCCGAGGTGACCGACCCCTGGGACGTGGGCATCGAGTGGCAGTACACCTCCGGCGGCTCCGGGGTGATCGTGATGCCGGCCGTGGGCAATCTGACAGACGATAACGGCGACGGCCAGGTGGACGAAGACGACATCCCCGACATCGCCTACACCACCTGGAGCGAGAACAAGCTCGAGGTGCTCTCTGGCGACGGCTCGGGACTGGTGTTCTCGGTGTCGGGCTTCGACGGGCAGGGCGGAGTGACCATCGCCGACGTCGATGCCGACGGCACGCCCGAGGTGGTGGCCATCGCCACCGGCTACCGCATCGCCGCCGTGGATGGCAGCGGCACCACCAAGTGGACCTCGGCCGCCTTTTCGATGATGGCCTACCCCCAGCCCACCGTGGCCGACCTCGACAACGACGGCATGCCCGAGGTGATCGGCGACGTGGGCGTGGTGAACGGGGAAGACGGCAGCACCGTGGCCACCCTCGGCGGGCTCACCAACAGTTGGCGCACCCCAGTTGCCGCCGACCTCGACCAGGACGGCACGCAGGAGATCATCCTCGCCAACCGCGTGTTCGACGAGAACGGCAACGTGGAGTGGAGCAACGCCGGCACCGGTTCGGGCAACTTCTCCGCGGTGGTCCAGGCCGATAGCGACGATGGCGGCGAGGTGTTCTTCGCCAGCGGCTCCACGGTGTACCTGCACGACGACGACGGCTCGGTGATCACCAGCTTCGCCGCGCCCGGCAGCAACCCGGGACCGCCCTGCGCCGCCGACTTCGACGGCGACGGCGAGGTGGAGCTGGCCGTCCCCGCCAACACAAACCTGACTGTGTTCGACATCGACGGCACCGAGCTGTGGACCACGCGCATCGACGACAGCTCGGGGCTCGCGGGTTGCTCGGGCTACGACGTCAACGGCGACGGCGCCTACGAGGTGCTCTACGCCGACCAGGCGTACGTTCGCATCTACGACGGCACGAGCGGCACCGTGCTCTACGAGAACGGCAGCCACGACTCGGGCACGGTGTGGGAGTACCCGGTCACCGCCGACGTCGACAAGGACGGCAGCGCCGAGATCATCTACGCCTCGAACGGGTCCGCCACCCGCGGGATCACCGTGCTCGGCCACAACGGTAGCGGCTGGGCCAAGTCCGGGGAAACCTGGGGCACCCACGACTTCGCGGTGACCAACCTCAACCCCGACGGCACCGTCCCCTCGCCGCCCGAGGCGAGTTGGCTCAAATACAACGTCTTCCGCGCCCGCCCGATTGTCGACGACCCCGCCGCGGGCGACCTCGTCGTGGATATCGCCGACGTGTGCATCGCCGATTGTGAGTACGGTCCGGTGGCGGTGTCGGTGACCGTCGGCAACATGGGCGGCAACGACATCTCGGCCGGCAACGTGCTCAACCTATACGCCGACGACGACACCGGCGAGCGACTGGTGGCCACCTACACGCTCCCGGACATCGCCGCTGGCACCCAGCTCGACGGCATCACCTTCGAGCTCACCACCGCCGACATCGGGCTCTACGGCTTCGTGGCCCGGGTCGACGAGGCGGGCGACGAGAGCGAGTGTACCGAAACCAATAACGAGGTCTATTGGACCGAGACCTTCTGCCCCTGAGGTTCCCGATGCGCTACCTTCCCCTTCCCTTCCTGCTCCTGGCCTGCCAGAACGAGAACGAGCTCACCGGCAAAGACGGTCCCGCCGAGACCTTCGACTCCGGCAGCGAGTGGGAACCCCCCGACACCGACACCGAAGACACCGGCACCCCAACCGAGGAGTGCAACGGTGAAGACGACGACGGCGACGGCGAGGTCGACGAGGGCTTCCCCGACAGCGACAACAACGGGCGTGTGGACTGCCTCGACGAGGAGTGTCCCCCGCTCGACCTCGCGACGGCCGGGACGGTCACCATCCCCGAGGAGTGCCAGGGCACCACCTCCGGCGGCGGCGGCGAGGAGGTCGTCGATCCCTGGGACGTCCAGGTGAAGTGGACCTACGGCACCGGCATGAGCTCCTGGATGACGCCCGTCATCGGCAACCTCGACGACGACAACGGCAACGGCGCGGTCGACGAGAACGACAGTCCTGAGGTGGTGCTCAGCCTCACCAACAACACGATCGTGTGCCTCGAAGGCGCCACCGGCGCGCTCAAGTGGACCTTCTCCGGCAGCAACGGCTACGGCGGCACCAGCATCGCCGACGTCGACGCCGACGGCTGGCCCGAGGTGATCGCGGCCGACAGCCAGGGTCGCACCATCACCATCGACAAGGACGGCAACCTGTACTGGACGTCCAACGACATGCTGGCGTCGCTCAACTACATGCTTCACAATGTGGCCGACCTCGACCAGGACGGCGAGCCCGAGGTGATCCACGACAGCTACGTGCTCGATGGGCTCACCGGCGACGTGGAGTTCCAGATGAGCGTGCCCACCAGCGGCTGGAACTACCGCCTGCCGGCCATCGGCGACGTCGACAACGACGGCGACCAGGAGATCGCGCTGGAGGGGGCCCTCTACGACAGCGACGGGAGCGAGATCTGGAGCACCGGCGAGACGGGCAGCTACGGCTTCTGGCCCATCCTCATCCAGGCCGACAGCGACGACGAGGCCGAGATTGGCTTCGTGGGCAGCCAGTGGACGCTCTGGGAGGCCGACGGCACCAACATCTACCGCAAGACCTACAACACCACCGCCCAGCCGGGCCCGCCCTGCGCGGGCGACTTCGACGGCGACGGCACCGCCGAGGTGGCCTGGCCGGCCTACCAGAACTTCGTGATGTACGAGCTCGACGGTTCGCAGGTGTGGAGTGTCAACATGGACGACACCTCCGGCCTCGCCGGCTGCTCAGGCTACGACCTCAACAACGATGGCGCGCTCGAGATCCTCTTCGCCGACCAGAGCACCTTCACCATCTTCGACGGCCGCACCGGCGACGAGCTTTTCGTCGACACCCACAGCTCGCCGACGATCTTCGAGTACCCCACCGTGGCCGACATGGACGCCGATGGTCACGCGGAGATCGTGGTGGCGCACTACGGCAGCGGCACGGCGGTCACCGTGTACGAGCACGCGGGCGACGGCTGGCCGGCGGCGGGCGCCACCTGGAACGTGCACGACTTCGCCATCACCAACATCAACGCCGACGGGTCTGTTCCCCAGGACCCCGACGAGAGCTGGCTCAAGTACAACGTCTACCGGGCGCGCGTGGCGGCCGACGACCCGTCCACCCCCGACCTCCTGGTCGACATCACCGACGTGTGCGTGGCCGACTGCGACTACGGCCCCGTTGCCGTGGCGCTGAAGGTGACCAACCAGGGCGGCAGCGACGTGGAAGTCGGGGCCACCGTGCAGCTCTACGCTGACGACGAGACCGGCTTGCGCCCCCTCACGACGGTGACCCTGCCGGCCATCGCCGCCGGGACCACGCTGGACGGCATCCAGGTGGACCTCCTCCCCGAAGACATCGGCCGCTACGGCTTCGCTGTCACCATCGATCCCAGCGACAACCTGAGCGAGTGTGACGAGACCAACAACGAGGGCTGGTGGACCGACACAGTTTGCCCGTAGTGCGCTAGACTCCGCGCGCCTCGGGAGCCCCCCATGTCCCTAATCTTCCTGTTCGCCTGCACCGACTACAACCTCTCCGCCCCCGGCGAGGAAGTGAAAGAGGAGATCCCGGAGGACACGGCCCCCGAGGAGCAACCCCCCGGCGACGACCCGGAGATCGAGGTGAGCCCCTCGTCGATCGACTTTGGCTCGATCATGAAGGACTGCCCCGCCGACCCCATCACCGTGACCATCACCAACAAGGGACTCGGGGAGCTCGAGGTGCGGAGCATCGACCTCGAAGGCGATGCCGTGTCGAAGTTCAATCACGACGGGCAGGCGGTCAACCTCGAGTACAACGACAGCTACGAGTTCGAGATCGAGTTCGAGCCGAGCGCCTACGTCGACTACGAGGTGGAGCTCCAGGTAGAGAGCAACGACCCCGACGAGGGCCTGGTGGGCGTGCCGGTGCTCGGCACCGGGGCCTCGGGATCGATCTACGAGGAGAGCTTCGTCCAGGAGTACTACGACACCATCGACGTGCTCTGGGTGATCGACAACTCCGGCAGCATGAGCGAGGAGGTCGACCGCCTCAAGGACCAGTTCGACATCTTCATCGGGGCCTTCCTCACCCTCGGCCTCGATTACCACATCGGCGTGGTGACCACCGACATGGACAATGGCACCCAGTCCGGCAAGCTCCAGGGCTCGCCCACCTACATCGACACCAGCACCGCCGACCCGGTGACCGCCTTCACCCAGCGCGCGGGCGTGGGCAGCGGCGGCTCGGGCGACGAGCAGGGCCTCGCGGCTGCCAAGGCGGCGCTGACCGACCCGCTGCTCTCGAGCGACAACGCCGGCTTCCTGCGGAGCGGCAGCGCGGTGTCCATCATCGTGCTGAGCGACGAGAACGATTACTCGAGCATCAACGCCTCGAGTTTCTCCAGCTGGCTCGACGGCATCCAGGGCGACGCCGACCTCACGAGCCTCTCAGCCATCGTGGGCGACCGGGGCTTGGGTTGCACGGAGATCGACTGGTCGAGCGGCGACACGGTGAGCGCGATCGGCGGCGACGAGTACATCGACGTCGCCGACTACACCGGCGGTTTCTTCGCGAGCATCTGCACCGAGGACTTCGACGTGGCCGTGGCCAACATCGCGAAGGTCTCGGCGGGCATGCAGGCGGAGTGGGTGCTCAGCAAGACGCCGAGCGACCTGTCGCTCATGGAGGTGTTCGTCGACGGCACCGAGGTGCCCTACGACGCCACCGACGGCTGGATCTACGACAGCGCCTACAACAGCGTGGAGTTCAAGGGCACCGCCGTCCCCGACGCGGGCGAGGTGATCGAGGTGTCGTACCCCTACGACGCCTCCTGCAACTAGGGATTAGGCCTCGGTCGTCAAGCCTGCCGCCTCCGGGAGCGTCCGTGTCCGAGTACTACAAGCACGATCATCTGCGCGGGTTCGGCCAGGTGGGGGCCGCCACGCCCGAGCTGAACGAGAAGTTCTTCGCCTGGTACGGGGCCGTCTTCAAGGAGGGGGCACTCAGCGAACGCGAGAAGTCGCTCATCGCGCTGGCCGTGGCCCACGCGGTGCAGTGCCCCTACTGCATCGACGCCTACACCAAGGGATCCCTGCAGAAGGGCGCGGATCTGGAGCAGATGACCGAGGCGGTGATGGTGGCCGCCGCGATCACCGGGGGCGCCACGCTGGTGCATGGCATGCAGATGGTGGAACAAGCGAAGAAGATGGGGATGTAGGCATGACCTACGACTTCGGCGCCGCGATTGGCGCGGCCGGCTTCCCCCAAGGCCTCACCCGGGCGCGCCTGGAGATTTTTCAGGTAAATATCGGCAAGTTGTGCAACATGACGTGCAAACATTGCCACGTCGACGCCGGGCCCCACCAGGTGGAGGCCAACATGTCGCGACAGACGGTGGACGAGTGCCTCGCGGCGCTCGACCGCACCGGTGCGCACACGGTCGACATCACTGGCGGCGCGCCCGAGCTCAACCCTCACTTCCGCTACCTTGTCGACGAGGCCTGCAAACGGGGCAAACACGTCATCGACCGCTGCAACCTCACCGTGCTCCTGCTCTCGAAGCAGGCGGACTTACCCGCCTTCTTCGCCGAGCGTGGCGTGGAGGTGGTGTGCTCGCTCCCCCACTACCGCAAGCTCAACACCGACAAGCAGCGGGGCGACGGCACGTTTGAGAAGAGCATCGCCGCGCTGCGACTGCTCAACCAGCACGGCTACGGCCAGGGCGACGCCAAGCGACGCCTCACGCTGATGCACAACCCGGCGGGGGCTTACCTGCCGAGCGCCCAGGCGAGCATGGAGCGCGAGTGGAAGGCGGGGCTCCTGGCCAACCACGGCGTGAGCTTCGACCGGCTGATCGCGCTGAACAACATGCCCATCTCGCGATTTCTCGACTGGCTGGAACAGACGGGCAACACCGCCGCCTACATGGAAACGCTCACCCAGGCCTTCAACCCGGGCGCGGTGGCGGGGCTCATGTGCCGCAACACGCTCTCGGTGGGCTGGGACGGTCAGCTTTACGACTGCGACTTCAACCAGATGTTGTCGATCCCCGTGGGCCCGCAGATGCACGTGCGCGACCTGGAGCCCGAGCGGCTTGGCCCGGTGGCCACGGCGCAGCATTGTTTTGGCTGCACTGCCGGCGCCGGGAGCTCATGCGGCGGGTCGACGGCGTAGAGCGAGCAGGGCGACACCGAGCGCCGCCAGCGGCGAGCCTGCGCCCGCATCGCAAGCGCAGCCCGAAGGCGGAGATGACGACGAGGGCGACGGCGTTGGCTCGGTCTCCGAGGGCATGGACGCCGCCCACGTGGCGCGGAGATCGGCGCCGTCACAGTCGGCGTCGATGCCGTCGTTGGCGATCTCCGTGGCGCCAGGGTGCCGCCCCGGGTCGGCGTCGTCGCAGTCGCCCGGCGGGGTCGTGGCGCTCGCCTCGCCCGCCGCGTCACACGCGAGGTCGCTGCTCGCCACGGTGACGGTGTCCAGGGCGCGGTAGCCGTCGAGATCGCCGTCGGCCCAGCAGAGCTCGGAGCCGTCGCAGTTCGCGTCGACCTCGTCGCCCGCGTGCTCCTCGGCGGCGGGGTGCACGGCGGCATCCTCGTCATCGCAATCGTCGGCGTTCTCCACGAGGCCGGCCGTGAGCTCGCAGGCGCTCGCCGTCGTCGAGCTGCCGTAGCCGTCGCCGTCGGCGTCGACGTGTAAGGTGGCCTGGCCGAGGGCGCTCTCGTCGTCGGCAAGCTGGTCGCAATTCTCGTCGACGTCCGCGTCGTCGCAGGTCTCCGCTGCGGCGGGGTTGACCGCCGGGTCGGTGTCGTCGCAATCGCCCGAGGTGGTGACGTGGCCGTCGGGGCGGTTGCAGGCGGTGATGGCGATAGCGCCGAAGCCGTCGCCGTCGGTGTCGGCGTAGTAGGTGGACTGGCCCGTGGCAGACGCGTCGTCGGCGAGCCCGTCGCAGTTCTCGTCCACGTCGTAGCCGTCGCACACCTCGGTGGCGGAGGGGTTCACAGAACCGTTGGCGTCGTCGCAATCGCCGCCGGTGGTGACCATCCCGCCCTCCGGGTCGCAGCGCGAGACGGCCACGCCGCCGTACCCATCCGAGTCCTCGTCGTAGAAGAACGCCGTGAGGCCGGTCGCGCTGGCATCGTCGGCCGAGCCGTCGCAGTTCTCGTCGACGTCGAAGGGGTCGCACGTCTCCGTGGCGCTGGGGTTGATGATGGGGTTGGCGTCGTCGCAGTCCGAGCTGTCGGCCACGGTGCTCGGGGGCGCATTGCAGGCACGCAGGCGAACGGCGCCGTCGCCGTACCCGTCGCTATCATTATCAGCGTAGAAATTTCGCTGCTCGGCAGCGGTCGCGTCGTCAGCCGACCCGTCGCAGTCCTCGTCCACGTCGAGGTCGTCGCAGGTCTCCGTGGCCGAGGGGTTGACGTCAGGGTCGGTGTCGTCGCAGTCGTCACCCGTCGTCGAGAGCCCGGCGCCGAACGCGCAGCTGGTGGTGGACGTGGCGCCGCCAAAGCCGTCGAGATCAGCGTCGAGGTAGTAGCTCGACTGCCCGGTGGCCGTCGCGTCGTCGGCCGCGCCGTCGCAGTTCTCGTCGGTGTCCAACTCGTCGCACATCTCGGCCGCGGCGGGGTTCACATCGGGGTTGTCGTCGTCGCAGTCGTCGCCGTTGGTCGAAAGACCCTCGCCCACTTCGCACACGCTCGCTGGACGCTCCGAGTTGCCATACCCGTCGCCATCGGCGTCCGCGTAGGCGAGGCTCGTGGACGCACAACGCTCGGACACGACGTACAGCGCGCCGTCCGGGCTGGCCCAGGGCGCGCCGATGAGCAGGTCTCCCCAGCCGTCGGCGTCGAGGTCGCCCGCGTAGCTGACGCTCAGCCCGAGGCCCTCGCCGTCGACGTGGCCCGCCCACACCAACGCGGCCTCCCCGGCGCCGGTGGCCACCACGCCCGATGGCCCGCCGGTGAACACGTAGGCCCGGCCCGTGTCCAGCGCGAAGACCGCGCCCACCGCGATGTCGTCGTAGCCGTCGCCATTCACGTCGCCCGCGCGTGACACCGCGCCGCCAAAGCTGCCTCCCTCGTCCTCGCCCGTGATCGACGTCCTCGCGGCAGTCTCGAGGCCGCCCACGCCGCCGTGGTGGACGTACGCGCCTCCATACCGCCCCGAGGCGAGGTAGGCGCCCACCAGCACGTCATCGTATCCATCGGCGTCCACGTCCCCGGCCGAGGAGACCGCCCACCCGAATCCATCGCGACTCCCGGTGCTGGTGAGCGTCGTGTCTGCGGCGCCACACGTCGTCGCCGACAGCCCGCTGGGGGCACCGTGGAACACATAGACCGAACCCTCGAGCGGGGGGTACCCGGGGCTGCCCAGGAGCAGGTCGTCGCGACCATCGCCGTCGAGGTCCCCAGCACCGGCTGGGGCCGACGCGAAGAACACATCGCCGCTACAGGTGATTTGCAGATCTGCCGCGGCCGCGTCGGTCTCCACGACGCCGGATGGCGTTCCTTGAAACAGGTACACGCCGCTTGCACGGTCGCCACCGAGGGCCGTCACCAGGAGGTCGTCCGTCGCGTCACCGAGCAGGTCGCCCGGTCCGGCCATCACCGCGCCGAATTGACCCTCATCGACGCCAAGGATCGTGCTGGTGGGTTCCGACCCGAGGCCTGTAGACGAACCCGCGAAGATGTACACGGCGCCGAAGTCCCCCGCGCCCCCGTTACCCACGACGACGTCGTCGTAGCCGTCAGCGTCGAGATCGCCCGCAGAAGCGAGCGAAGCGGAGTCGAGCCAGGTGTCGCCGGGAAGCTCGAAGGTAGCATCGGCCTCGTCAAGGTCCGTGGTCACTCCCCCCGCCCCGCCGTTGAGGACGTAAAGCCGCGCCGTCTGGAGAGATGGGCCCGCCAGGGCCAGTACGTCGGTGTGGCCGTCGCCGTTGACGTCGCTCCCACCCGCGAACAGATAGCCCAGGTACCCGGCCCGCCAACCGCCTTCCACGGTCAGCGCGCCCCCTGAGGCCTCACCGCTCGGGATGCCGCTGGTCGACCCGGCGTGCACGTAGATGGCGCCCGCGTAGTCGGCGTGGGTGTAGCTACCAAGCACCACGTCGGCGAAGCCGTCCGCGTCGACGTCGCCCGCGCCGGCCACCGCATAGCCAAGCCGGTGCCCCGAGTCTCCGTCGATCACGGTGTCAGCGCCGGCGACGGTGACGGAGGCGGTGCCCGTGCTCGAGCCACGGAACAGGTACGCACGACCGGCGCTGCCCCCGTACCTGGAACTGCCAACGAGGAGGTCGTCGAAACCATCCGCGTCGACGTCGCCCGCGAAGGCGAGCGCCGAGCCGAAGTCATCACTGCTCGCCTCAGGCGTTAGCCGCGCGTCGGCCGACGCAGCCACTGCATCGGGAATTCCGCCCGACCGACCGAGGAACACGAAAACAGCGTCCGAGGGCGTCGATTGGGCGCCGCCGTACGCCGCGAGGTCGGCGTAGCCGTCGTTGTTGACGTCGCCCCCACCCGCCACAACGCTCCCAAAACGATCACCGGTCGTGTCGCCCGAGAGCGTGGTGTCCGCGTCGGTCGGCACGGACGCGGAGAGCCCCGCACCGGCGCCGTGGAAAATCAGCGCCTGGCCCACGTCCGCCGCGTACGGCGCGCCGATGACCACGTCGTCGATCCCGTCCCCATCAATGTCGCCCGCGCCAGAGACGGCCTCGCCCAGCTGGTCGCTGGCCTCGTCGCCCACCAGAGACCAGTCCGCGCTCGTCGCACCCGAGGCGGAGATCCCGCCACCGGAGCCGTAGAACACGTAGGCGCGACCGGATGCGTCACTGGGCGACGCCGAGGACCCGCGATCAGGATCCCCGACGAGCAGGTCGGCGAAGCCGTCGCCGTTGACGTCGCCCGCCCCCCGGATGCGCTCGCCGAAGTCGGAGCCGATGTCGTCGCCGTACAGCGTCGCGACGGCGTCGGCGCAGCTCGATGCCGTGATGCCCGACGCCGACCCGTGGAAGACGAAGACCTTGCCCCGGTGATACGACGTGACCGGAGAATGTACGGCGAGGTCGTCGAATCCGTCGCCATCAAGATCGCCGAGGGCAGCGACCGCGTCGCCGAAGTCCTCGGTCGACAAGTCACCTACGACGGTCGTGTCGGCCTCCGAGGCCAGTCCCGTCGCCGCGCCGTAGAAAACGAGGGCTCCTCCGGCGGTCGACGCCACGACATCGTCGAAACCGTCGCCGTTGGCGTCGAAATCGCCCGACAAGTCGGAGCCGAGATCGTGACCGGTGTAGGACGAGATGACCGCGGAGGGTTCGCTGGCGAGAACCATCGCACCCGCCGCATCCCCCGAGTCACCCCCGGAGTCCCCCGCGTCGCCGCTGTCGCCTTCGCGCGCCAGCGCAGACGGGCCCTGCACCTCGCGGGCCGCGTCGACGTCGTCGCCCGACGGGCAGCCGAGCAGCGCCAGCGAACCGAGGATCCCGAGCGGGTAGTCTCCCCTCATGTCGGGAGTCTACACCCGCTCGGGCGCGGTGGCCGCCTAGCCGCGGAAGACCTTCATCTCGGTGATCTTCACCGGCGTGATCGGGCGATCATTCTGGTTCTTGGGCACGCGGGCGATCTTCTTGACCACGTCGAGGCCCACGAGCACGCGACCGAAGACGGCGTGCTTCCCGTCGAGCCAGGGCGTCGCCACCTCGGTGACGAAGAACTGCGATCCCTGCGTGTTGGGTCCCGCGTTCGCCATGCTGAGCAGGCCACCCGTGGTGTGGCGCAACTTCAAGGCGCTCGCCTCGTCCTTCCAGCGATAGCCGGGGCCGCCGCGACCGTCGCCCTGCGGGTCGCCGCCCTGGATCATGAAGTCGGGGATCACGCGGTGGAAGATGGTGCCCGGGTAGAGCGGCTTGGTTTCTTTGCGACCGGTCGGGTCGGTCCACTCCACGGTGCCGTTGGCGAGCGCGACGAAGTTGGCCACGGTGCGCGGCGCGTCTTTCTCGTAGAGCTCGCACTCGAAGTCGCCCATCGTGGTGCGGAAGAGCACCTTGAGAGCGCCGGTGCCGGGGATATCGACGGCGGGAGCGGGGGTGTCTGCGGCTTGTCCGAACATGGAGTCTCCTGGAAGGCCGGCCGACGTAACGCAAAGCCTCCGCCAGGGCGTCCCCTGGGCCGCGCGAGCTGCGCTACTCTCCGGCTCGATGTTTCTCCTGCTGCTCGGGTGCCCCGCCGTCGACGAGGAAACGCTGACGTACTGGGCCATCGCACCCTCCGACCTCGGGGCCGGGGTGGCGAACGACAGCGGCTTCGACCCGGCCGACGGCGCGGGCCTCGGCGCCGCCTTCGCGCAGCTCTTGCCCCGCTTCGGCGAGGGTTTCCCCACCTGGGACGTGCCGCTCGCGATGCTCGAGATCGCCAGCGACGACCTCGTGGCCGACCCCGGGAGCTGCCCGTCGGCGATGGTCTCGGGCGACACCACCACCTACGCGGCCGACTGCCGCTCGCGCGCTGGCTACGAGTGGAACGGCGAGTACAGCGTCCGACGGTGGACCGACGGCGATGGCGTGTCGCGACAGCAATACGACTTTCACCTCGACGTGAACGGTGACACCGACGACGTGGCCTTCGACCGCCTCACGCTCGAGGGTACCGTGCTCCGGAGCGAGCTCGACGACGTCGTGCACGTAGACAGCAACCTCGCGGCCTCACTGGAGGGCTACTTCGAGCGGCGCGGCCAGGGGGGCGACGCGCGCGTGTCGAGCTGGGTGGACTGGGCCGCCTCGGGGAGCTTGGAGGACGATGGTGCCCACGTGCGCGTCGACCTCGACGCGGAGACCGACGCCTCCTCGGGATTCCATCTCGGTGGCGAGCTCGCCATCGACGAGGGCTGCCCGCTGGAACCGCTAGGCCAGGCCGACATGGGCGACGGCGTGCTCGCCCGATTCGAGGGGGCGGACGCTTGCGACGCCTGCGCCACTATCGAGGGCGACGAGGGCGAAGCCGCGGCCTGCGTGCCCTAGCGCAACCGGCTGGGGAGCTGGTCGAGCAACGACTCCACGCAGCGACGGATCTCGTCGCGACTGGAGCGATAGCGGAAGATCCAGCTCCCGTAGGGGTCGGCGATCTCCATCGAGCCGCCGAAAGGCCCCAGCATCTGCACCTTGGGGTCGGCAGCGGGGAAGTGCTCGCGCACGAGCTGCGCGTGGCGCATCTCCATCACGAGGATGCGATCGGCCCAGTCGACCAGCTCGTCGCTCACCGGCTGGCTGCGGTGGGCCTCGAGGTCGCCCCCCACGTCGCGGATGGCGCGCTTGGAGTTCGGCGCGGCAGGCTCGTCGGGCATCGCGTGGGTGCCGGCGGACTTCGACACCACCTGGAAACCACGCTCCTCGGCGTACATACGCGCGAGTTCCTCGGCCATGGGCGATCGACAGATGTTCGCCGTGCAGACGAACAAGAGGCGGTAGGGGCGCTCGGGCATCGCGGCCGATGTCTAACCTCAGCCCACCACGATGAGGCGGATCTCGGGCGGGAGCTGTCGCAGGAGGTCCTGGATGAACTTGCCGCGCAGTGTGGTCCACACGATGGTCCGCTGGGTGGCGCCGATCACCACCGTGTCGCAGCGCAGCGCCTCGGCGGCCTCGGCCACGCTCACCGCGGCACCGTGCGACAGCGCCCACACCGGCACCGCCTTCATGCCCATGGACTCGATCATCGCGCAGGCGGCCTCGAGGACCGTGAGCCCCTCGGGCGTGGGCGCGGCGAGCTGGGGGTAGAAGAGGCCCGGGATCTCGTCGACGTAGATGGCGTACACCTGGCCGAGCCCTCGGGCCCGGGCCCGGTCGACCGCTTCCTTGAAGATCTTTCGCGTGGCGCCGCGGCTCGCCACGATGACGTTCACCTCGCCCTCGCGCGTGGTGGCGGCCGCCTGCTCCACGGTCAGGAACGGAGTCTCGTAGCGTTCGACCTGTGACGGCGGATGGAGGCGTGGGATCTTGTCGAGCAGTCGCGACAGCCACCCCGTGTGTGTGCCGTGCGACACGATCATGCCGAGGCCGGCGATCCCGCCACCGAAGGCGGTGGCCATCGGCTTGGCCACGAGGTTGACCCCGAAGGCGAGGATGACCATGAGGCTGGTCACCACCCCGAGGACAAAGGCACCACCACGCTCGCCGTCGCGCCAGCGCAGAATGTCGGTGCCGACGCTGGTGAGCACGAAGGCCCCAAGCAGGCCGAACGCGTAGAGCTCGCCCAGCAAGTTCATGCTGCCCCCGGCGAAGACGAGGATCAGCGCGGGCACGGCGGTGCTGAGGATCACGGCGCGGTGAGGCGTCTGGAACCTATGCGACAAGGCGCCCAGCGCTTCGGGCATGAACTCGCGGCGTACGAGCGCCATCATCACGTGATAGTTGCCGATGATCGCGGTGTTCGCCGCGAAGAGCAACAAGGAGGACGCGGTGAGCACGACCGCGAGCTTGAGCGTGTCGCCGCCCACGAGCGCGCCGAGTTCACTGATGAAGCGCTCGGACTCCGAGCCCTTCACGTGGTCGCCCAGCATCAGCGTGGAGAGGAAAGTCAGGAACGGCGCCGTGGCGAGCACGCTCGCGACGACCGCAATCATGCCGCGCCGCGGGGTTGCGTTGAGGTCGCGCATGGCCGGCGAGAGCTGGGAGATCGACTCGAGGCCCGAGAACGCCAGCCAGGCGCCGGAGTAGCCGACGAGCATCTGCCAGGGCGACAACTCCCCCAGCGAGGTGGCTTCTCGCAAGAGCGCGGCAAGCGTGTCGGCGTCGGCGGCGATCAGCGCGGCGACGATGACGACGATGTCGACCACCACCGCCGCGAGCGCGAGTCCAAGGCTCACCGTCGCGCTCTCCTTCACGCCCGCGATGTTCAGCGCACACAACAGCGCGAGGGCCAACAGCGTGGCTGGCAGCACATTGCCGCCGAGATGCACCACGCTGTCGATGTAGTACATCCCTGAGATGGCGCTGATCGCCACGGTGAGGAAGTAGTCGACCATGATCAGCTGGCCGCCGAGCGCCCCCCACCAGGGACCCGCAGCAGCATCCGCCACGCTCACCACGCCGCCGCCGGCCGGGAAGCGCCGGGTGACATCGATGTACTTCACGGCCAGCAGCACGAAGGCCACCAGCGTACTGAGGACGAAGAACCCGGCGCGATCCCCAGTGGTGCCGTAGAGGATGCCGGGGACGTAGTACACCGAGGTGCCGATGTCGCAAAAGACAACGGCCCAGACGAGGAACCAACCGATTCGACCAGCGCTGCGAGACATGGTATTGAGCACCGTCGGCGCAGAGGCCGGTGGACGCTGCCGCGTTCTACACCCTCCCCCGTCGCGCTGCAATCAATCCTCGTGCCCCACCGCCCCGCCGAGATCCTCTCCGCGATCGACCGCAGGTTGTGGCGCGATCTCGGTTTTGCCGACCCCGAGCCGGAAATCCTGCGCTTCCTCCCCGTGCTGGTGGTGGCGTGGAGCGACGGCAAGGTCGGGAATCCCGAGCTCAACACCATCCGCGACCGTGCGCGCGACCTGCCCAGCCACCTTCGCGGCTGGATCGACGAGCGCCTGAAGCACCCGCCCGGCCCTTACTTCCGCTTCCAAGTTGCCCATCTGCTCGCCTTCATGTGCAGCACCTGGTCGGATCAGGAGCGGGATGGATGTCGCGACTGGACGGAAACGGGAAGTCGATGGGCGGGCGAGCTCATCGAGGAACAGGGCTGGTTCCGGCGCGTGCTTGGCGGCGTGGCCCGCGAGCAGGCCGATCTCGCGGAGCTCAAGCGAGCGATGGGCGAACACGGGATCTACGTGTCCGACCGAATCTGGGCCCTCGCCCGCGGCGCGCACGCCGAGGCCGAGCCCCGCCGGGTGGTGTTCTGTCACCCCGACGGCGACCAGGTGAACCAGGCGGTTGGGGTGTCCTTCGAGGGCGACGACGAGCATCTGGCGGTCGGCACCATGCAAGCGCTTGCTCGCGACGAGGACCTCGACCAGAAGCACGTCGCCGCCCTGCTCAACCGCAGCAAACACCTGCGCGAGAACGAGCGCTGGATCCTTCTCGGCGAGGAGTTCTTCCGCGCCGCTCGCCCGCTCACCACCATCCAGCGAGAAACCCTCGAGCTGGCGATGACCCGCTCGTGCGGCTGCGGGTTCGAGGAGTGCTCCTTCGCCGAGCTTGCCTACCTCGAGGATGCGCTGTCCATCGACGCCCGCTGGATGAGCTGGGTGGCGGGGCAGGTGGAGGAGTTGCACATCGATCGCGAGCAGGTGCTCCGCCCGCAAATCCCCGGCACCTTCTACGCCCCGCGGGCCAAGGTGAGAGCGGCCGTCGACCAGAAGCTGGTCGCGGGTCCCCCGGGTCTAGGTTTCCGCGTGCTTGATCTGGATGCCGAGGGCGCCCACCTGCGTCTCGCCACGCCGGTCATCACCCAGGAACCGGCCACCCCCGAGTGTGTGCAGTGGATCGCGCGCTTTCTGCCCGCGATGATCGACCCGTGGACCCAGCTGGTGCTCGATGAAGACGGCCCCCGCTGGGTGGCGGAGGTGCTCCCCGAGATGGCGAGCCGGCCAGCCACGAGCTTCGAGGCGCTGCTTCCCGGGCGCTCCCTGCTCGTGCCGCCCTGGGTGTGGTTCCGCGCCGCCGAGGCGCTCGGCGTGCGCTTCTTCAACGGCAAGCGCAAACAAACGAGCTAGCGGGCGGCGTCCTTCTGGCCGTAGGCCGAGCGTTTCTTCATCGCCTCCCCACGCCGCTCGCGCCGCCGCGTGGTGCCCACCCCCTCGCTCGGCGCGTAGCCCTCCGACTCCACCACCTGTGGCCGTCGCGGCGACACGCAGAAAGCCGCCACGTCGCGGGCCATGCGCAGGCCGCCCGGCTCATGGGTGGGGCTGTGGCCGAGGTCGTCGTAGCGCCACACCACGGCCTCGTAGAGGTCGCCCAGCACCCTGGCACGCGACCAGGGCGACATCGCGTCGCGACCGCCGAGCGCCACGAGGATCGGCGTGCTCACCTGGCCCACGTCGACGTGCGGGCGCCGGACCAGCTCGCGACAGAGGCGATTTGGCCAGGCAGTGACGCGATCATAGAAGGAACGAGCCACGCTCTCATCGACGGCCCCGAGGCCCAGCGCGCGGTAGGCGGCCCAGGAGGGCCGATAGGCGCGCCCGGAGAGCACCGCGGGCAGCACCTGCGGGAGGAAGCGCAGCCCACGGCGGTCGGGCGCCATGAACACCTGGCCGGGCGCCAGCGGGCAGACCAGCACCCCCGCGCGCAGGCTCCGTCGCGACAGCACCAGCTGGGCGACGAGACCGCCGAGGCTGTGTCCAACCAGCGCCACTGGCAAATCGTCGGGCAGGCGGTCGAGTTCCGCTTCGACGGCGTGGATCAGGTCGGCCACGCCCACGTCGCGCGTGTCGCCACCATGCCCGGGCAATGTCGGCGCAACCACCGACACGCCCGCGTCGTGGAAGGCGCCGAGCCACGGCTCCCAGAGCCATGCACCGAGCCCGAGGCCATGCACACAAAGCGCGCGCACGCGAGGGTTTGCAGCGGGGGCGTCGAGGCGGTCCACGGTCGCGGGGGCTAACCTGCGCGGCCGATGTCGCTCTTCCTGCTCCTCGCCTGTGTCCGTCCCCCGCTCTCGCCGCCGACCGTCACCGTCGCCCCCCCGCCACCGGAGCCCGCCGACGCCCACCTTCTCGTGGAGTGGTTCCTGGCCGGCGACCCCCTGGCCCGCCGACCGCGACCGCTGTCCGAGGCGGGCGCCGCACTTCTCCCTGGCCTCGCCGCATTCCGCGACACCGTCCAGGGCGCAGGCGACACGGGCGCCTCGTGGCGGCTGGAGCGCGCCGAGCGCGGGACAGTGGCCGTGCCCCTCTCGCGGGGTGCACGCCTCGCGGTGGCGGAGATTCGCCTCGACGACCCGCCCACGCTCATGCGCACGCTCACGCCCCTCCCCGATCCCGTCGCCCTGCCTACCGCGGAACTGCGCGCCCCACTCGAGTGGCTCGGGGCCGAGGGCGAGGGCGTGCTCAGCGTGCTGGAGCGGAGCGTCGTCACCGGCTGGCTCGACGTCGTGCCCGAGGCCACGCCGGCCGCCCTGGCGTTGCGCTCGTCCACCTACGACCGCCTCCGCGCCAGCCCCGCCGTGACGCTGCTCGACGCGCATGTCCGGGGGGCTACCGACGCCGCCTCCGGCCAGAGGGCGCGGGTCAAGCTCCAGGAGGCCCTGCTCTACACGCTCGGCGAGGCCGCCGCCGACCGCGACCGGGAACAGGCCGCGATGCGCACGCGCCGGGCCGAGCTGCTCGCCGCTTACCCGGGGGCCACCGACGCCACCGCCGCCTTGCTCGCCGACGCCGAGCGCCTCGCCATCGCCGACGCGAAGTCCGACTCGAGCCTCGCCGTGGCGCTGGTGGCCCAGTCAATGCAGCGTTGGCGCGGGCGCTGCCCAGACGCGCCTTGCGGAGGCTTCGATCGCATCGGGATGATCGACACCGCCTCCCGCCTCGACCCGGAGCTACGCGGCGAGCTGGCCACCTGGTGGGTGGTGCTGTGGAAGGAGGCGCTCGACAACCTCCACGGGTCGTGGGACTACGCGAACGTGACCGCAGCGATGGACTCGATCACCGAGCTCACGGCGAGTCGCGACCCCCGCGCGATGGACTGGACACTCTTGCAGCGTCGCCACCCCGACCCGGTGGTGGCCCTGGCCTGGTGTCGCGGGCTTGGGCTCCCCGAGGCCACCTCGAAAGAAGGGGTGCTCCTCGAGCTCGGGCGGTACCTCGAGCGCATCGCGCAGAACGCGATCGCCGTGGCGCCGGAGGCCGCGCGCGAACCGCTAGCCCGGGTGGCCCGCCGCGCTACCGAGTAGCACCGCCGCCGCGATGGCGTTGTTGCCGAGATGCGCGAGGATCGCCGGGCCGAGAGAGCCGGAACGAAGCCGCAAGTAGCCACAGGCGAGCCCGATGAAGCAGAGCGGGGGGACGAGCAAGGGCGCGTCGAGGTGCATCGCGCCGAAGGCGAGCGCCTGCACCAGCAGCGCCAGCCGGGGACGGCCGGACTCGCAGAGCGTGGGCAACAACCAGCCGCGGAAGACCGCTTCCTCCAACACCGGCGCAAGCAATGTGACCGATAGCAGCGCGGTGGCGGCCACCCAAGGCGCCTCGGTCAAGAGCGCCTCGGCGACCAGCTGTCCCTCTGGTGCCAAGCCAAGCGCGTCGAGTCCCGTCACCCAGAGCCCGCTCAGCAAGACAAATGCTGGGCCGGCGACCAGCCCGAGCAACCAGTCCTGTCGCGACACCCCGCGAGGCCACCGGGGGACGAGTCCCGCGTAGGCAGCGAGGAAAACCTCTGCGGCGGTCGTACCGGCCACCGCTGCAAGCAACCACGGCCCGGAGGTCATCTCCGCCGGCTTGGCGGAGAGCGATCCACCGAGCAGGAAGGCCACCACCACGGTGCAAAGGCCGGACCCCACGAAGGCGAGGCTCACGCCGACGACCACGTCGATCCACCAGCGACGCCGAGGCCATGCCCGCCCGAGGGACCACCCGGCCACGGCAGCCGCCGCCAGCGCCGCCAGTGCGAGCGCCCAGGCCGGCAGCGGCGCGAAGGGGATCATGGCAACCGGACCACGAACGCGGCCCCGGAGGGCATCCCCGAGGCCGGGTAGTAGGGCGCGCCGATCACGAGCGACTCGCCGTCGCCTGCCAGGGCATGCGGCTGGTTCTCGGCACCGAGCTCCAGCGCGAGCACGGGGCCGTCGCCGAGCGGCACGGCGCGGGCTCGGGCGGGCACGAGCCACTTGTTGAAACTACCCATCGCGTAGCCCCCGCCGATGGCGCGACCGAGGTGGTCGCCCCGCTCGCCCACCCAGGTCGCCCCGTCGTCACACCCCACCACGCCCGCGCCCTCGTCGTCGTCGACCTGCGGGTCGCCCGCGCACAGCGCCCCGTTCTCGACCGCGAGGGCACCCTCGGCGGCGCAAGGGAGGTCGTACTCGGTGGCGGTGTCGAGCGCGCGGATCACGCAGCCCTGGGCTGTGTCGAGGCGCACGACCGGCCGGCCGTCCACCACGGCCACGCCGGTGATCTTGCCCTCGAAGAAGACCGTCGCGGATGGGTAGCTGTACAGCGTCCCTGCGGTCGCCACGAAGACCTCGTTCGTACCGACGGCGTAGGCCCGCGCACCGGTGACTGGGAACTCCTCCTCGCCGATCCAGAGCGCATCGGCGCCGCCCCGGGCCAGCTGCCCGTCTACGTAGCCGACCCACGACGAGGGCCCATCGGTCGCGATGCCGCCTTCGATGACCGTTCCCTTCCCCGGGGCGGCCACCGCCACGACATCGTGCAGGGCTACCGACGCGCCCAGGCGGTCGTTGGGCCCACCGACCGTCGTGTCTGCGGCAACGTCGACCCCCACGATCAGCTCGCTCACCAGCTGATCGGTACAGGCGAGCAAGGCTAGCGCGTGCACACCAGGCGCCGGTAGAAGCCGTGCGGCTCCTCGGTGACGTCGGGGCCAAAGGGGCTGGCCTCGGCGACGCGACGCAGCTCGGCGAAGCGGGCGTCGTCCATCCCGTACCTCGCCCACTGGCGGCGTACGAAGCGATCGGGCGGCAAGGGGCCCTTCCGAGCGATCCAGCCCTCCGGTACTTCCGACGCGGGGTTGGCCTCGTAGACGTAGAACTTGCCGCCATCAACCAGCACGCGGTGCACCTCGGCGAAAACCGCGCCGGGGTCTTTCCAGTGGTGCGCAGACTGCACGGCGACGGCCAGCTCGAAGGTACGTTCCGGATAGACGATGCGGGTGGCGTCCATCTTGCGAAAGGTGACGTTGAGCCGCCCACGCTTGTTGGCCTCGGCGTAGCGGAGCATCGTGTCGGACACGTCG
Organism: Pseudomonadota bacterium; assembly: GCA_005778355.1. Taxonomy (GTDB): domain Bacteria; phylum Myxococcota_A; class UBA796; order UBA796; family SXON01; genus SXON01. The sequence goes on from SXON01000246.1 coordinate 28,460, forward strand.
ATCCCCACCGCGTCGATCTCCGGACGCCCCGCGGCGAGGTGGATGGCCACCCAGCCGGGCCCGGTGCCCACGTCGAGCACGGAGCCCTGCGCCACCCCGATGTCGGCCGCGATGAAGCGGTACGCAGGCTGGTAGTAACGGCCTGGTCCGAGCTGGTATGCGAGCGCGCTAAGCTCGCGACGATCCGGGAAGAGCCCCATCCCTGCCTCTGAGGCGCGCGCTAATACGCGCGGCATGCCCGATCCGTCAACGTCGGCCTTGCCCTTTCGCCGCTGGGCGATCACCGGGGGCACGGGGCTCGTGGGGAACAACCTGGTCCGTCGACTCGTGGCCGCCGGGGCCGAGGTCCGCGTGCTGTCGCGACGAAAACCGCGGCGGGAGTTCGCGGGGCTCGCGGTCGAAGAGATCGAGGGCGACGTCACCGACCCCGCCTCGCTCGCGCGCCTCTGCGAGGGCGCGGAGTGCGTTGTGCATGCGGCCGCGCTGGTGGAGATTCGCCATGGCGGACGCGACGAGTTCGAGAAGGTGAACGTGGGCGGCACGGCGGCCATGCTCCGCGCCGTCCCCCGGGGCGCACGGCTGGTGCACGTGTCCACCGTCGACGCGCTCGGTGTGCGCACGCGGGACAACCCCTCCGACGAGGACACCGCGCCCCAGCCCCACGAGGGCGGCGTGCCCTACGTCGACACCAAGCGCGCGGCCGACAAGCTGGTGCTCGGGAGCGAGCAGGACTGGGTCATCGTCTACCCCACCTACATGATCGGCCCCTGGGACTGGCGCCCATCCAGCGGGCGCATGCTGCTCGAGGTGGCGCGCGGCACGGGCTTCTTCGCGCCACCGGGCGGCAACAACTTCGTGCACATCGACGACGTTGTCACCGGCCTGCTCAGCGCCGCCGCTCGACCACGGGGCGGCCGCTGGATCCTCGGCAACGAGAACCTCAGCTACGCCGAGGCCTGGTCGCTCATGGCCGAGGTGACCGGCGCCCGCAAGCCGCTCGGGACACTGCCCCGCTGGGCGGTCCACGCCGCCGTGCCGCCGCTCCACGCGGCGCGGGCCCTGGGCCTACGAGAGGGCGACATCAACGCCGCTGCCGTGGCCATGAGCACGGTGCCCCACTATTTCAGCGCCGAGCGGGCGCGGGCAGACCTCTGCCTACCGGCCACGCCAGTACGGCAAGCCATCCACGACGCCTGGACCTGGTTCCAACGACAGGGCGTGGTGCCCGCTCGTTAGGACCGGCGCGACCTAGGAGATCGCGAGACCATTGTCGCGCAGGAACTGGCCGAGCGTCATCTTGCGCAGAGTGCGCAGGGCGCGGGTCGACAACTTCAAGCGCACGAAGCGGCCTTCTTCCTCGAACCAGACGCGACGCATCTGCAGGTTCGGAAGCTGGCGCTTCTTGGTCTTGACGTTGGAGTGGCTGACCTTGTTCGCCACGTTCGGGCGCTTGCCGGTGAGATCGCAGCGGCGGGCCATGGGGTTCCTCGGGTTTGGAAGGCCCGCCGTCTACCCGGCTAGCCGCCGTTGTGCAAGTGCTTGCCCCTGGCGGCGCCACGTGGCATGGGGAAAAGCAAGTGGACTCGGGCCGCGAACGAGCAACCTACGCCGGGGCGTTCGGCGTGCTCTTGCTCGCCGTCGCCGCGGTGGCGCTGGCGCCCAGCCTCGCCGGCAATACCACCGTCGGCGCGTGGGCGCAGCGTGGCCCGACCATCGCGGCGGCTGCAGGTGTTATCGGGTTTGGTCTTTGTATATTCTCAGTCACCGTTTGGGTTGTCAGCGCGCCGCAAGTGAACTGGCAACCGTGGGTCAGCGCCCTCTCGCGCCTCGCGGCTGAGCACGGCCAAGCCGTCCAGGAAGACCTCGAGCGCGGCATCTGGTTCGACGCGATCCACGGCGGCCCCCGCTTCACGGTGCTGGTGCAGCCGCGCAAGGGCGGCAACGTCTTGCTCCTCTCGCAGCGCCGCGCGCGCCACGGGGTGCTGGTGCTGCGGGACGACCTCGAGCCCGGCCAGGAGTTCGCCGGCTGGAGCGAGGTCGGCGGGGGTCAAGGCTGGCGGCTCTACGCCGAGGTGGCCCTCACCTCGCGGCCGATGCTCGAAGACACGCGCACCAGCGCGGCGCTCGACCGTTTCTTCCGCCAGTCCGGGGCCCTCTCCGTGGAGTTCGGTACCGATGGTCTCACCCTCAGCCTGGGCCTGCCTCCACCCGAGCTCGCCGCGCGCACCGTTCGCGAGGCCATCGACGTTGCGCGGCAGGTGTGGGACGCGACGCGTGCCGAGGGACCCCGGCGCTGATTAGTCCCCCGCGCCAGATGGAGCCCGTCTACCACCGCCTGCCCGTCGTCGATGCGGGCGGCATGGAGCTCCACCTGCCGATCTGCGACATCGGCCCCGGCCGCCCCCGGATGTGCGTGGTGGCGGGCATCCACGGCGACGAGCCCTCGCCGCTGGTGCTTGTCGACCGGCTGGTGATGGCGCTGCGGGATCGCGAGATGCACGGCGCAGTGAGGGTCGTCGCCGCCGCGAACATGCCGGCGTTGTTGCAGCGCAGTCGCTGGAGCAGCTGGGACGAGGAAGACATGAACCGCATCGGCGACGGGGACGGCGGCCCCGCCGTCACCCGGCGACTCGCGGCGGCGGTGGTCGCCGCCTGCGAGGGCTGCACGCTCGCGGTCAACCTGCATAACTTCGTGATGCGCACCCCGCTCCTCGCGATCCAGCCACCTGGTCAGGATCGCGAGCGTCGCACGCGTCACGACGCCTACATCGGGGCTCTCGACCCGCACGTGGTGTGGGTCTTCGGCGACGGGCCCGACGACGTGCGCACCTTCGGCAGCAGCATCGACGCGGCCATCGAGCGTCGCGGCACCGACGTGCTCGCCGTCGAGATGTCCGACTTGCCCGAGCTCGACGAGCCGCTGTTGGCGCGGGGCATCGCCGGCCTCTTGCGCCTCGCCGCCCACCTCGGCTGCATCGACGACCGTGAACGGCCGGGCAAGCGCAACCGGGTGTACGTTCGTCGCCGCCTCGTGCGCGCCCCGGGTGCCGGCATCTTCGAGCCCATCGCGGCGCTGGGCGGTCAGGTCGCGGAAGACGATGTGGTCGGCGAGCTGATCCCGCTGGAACGCCCCGGCGCGCGCGTGCCGGTCCGTTCGCCCGAGCGCGGCTGGTTGATCCAGCGACTCGGGCGTCGTTTCGTCCGACCGGGCGACATGATCTTCACCGTCGGGCGCAGCGTCTAGAACTTGCCTGCGGCTCAGCCCGCGCGGGCTGCCGCGATCACCTCGTCGAGCGGGGCGGCGAGCTGCCCCGGGCGGGTGCGGGCGAGGGTCGCGAGCTGCAGGGCGAGCGCGCTGTCGCCGGCGTTGTAGGCATCCACCGCCACCGCGTAGAGCGCGTACACCCCGGCCTGGCCGTCGGGGTCGAGGCGGAAGGCGTCACGCGCGTGACTGGCCCGGGTGGCCAGATCGCCCTCGGCCTCGGCAACGGCGCCGTGGCAACGCGAGGCGACGGTGTTCACGTCGGCTTTGGTCGCCAGCCGGATGCACTCCGCGAGGCGCGCGTCGAGGCCGGTCGCCTTGGCGTCGTGATCGGCCAGCACCGCCGCGCCGTAGGCCCGGGCGTAGAGCTCGGCGTCCTCGACCTTGGCCGCCTCCTCGACGAAGGCCTTCCACCCCGAGCGGGACGCCTCCGCCTTGGCCACCACGAGCACGTTGTAGCGTGACCAGGCGGCAGAGCGGCGCGCGCGCAGCGCGTACTCCTTCTCCTCCAGCTTCTCGAAGCCCTCCCGCGCGGCGCTGAACTTCTTCTCGGCGCCCGCGAAGTCCGCCGTGCCGTAGAGGCCAAGCCCTTCGTCGTAGAGGCGGGAGGCAGCCACCATGGACTCCTGCCGCTTCACCAGGTCGGCCAGCCCCGCGTCGCTCGCGAGCTTGGCCACGTCGGCGTCGTGCCCGAGCAAAACGAGCGAGGCCGCGGCGTTCTCGCGAGCGATGCGTGCTAGGGTCGTCCCCCGCCCGCCTCCCACCGCCTCGGCCGCCGCCGCCGCCTCGGCGAAGCCGCGCAGGCCGTCTTCCAGGCGTCCCGCGCGCACCGCCGCGAGGCCTCTCGCGAGCTTGACGTGCGCCGGTCCCAGCCGGTCGCCCGCGGCGGCGAAGTAGCTCTCCGCCTTCCTGGCGGCGGCCGGGGCGCCGCTGGGCTCCTGCGCCTCGAGCGCGGCGGCGAGCTCCGTGGCGGCCCTCGCGGCATCGAGGTTGCGCCCGCGCTCCGCGTAGTAGGCGGCGGCCTGCGAGAGCGCCGACTTGGCGGTGCCGAGGTCGCCACGGCGCCCGGCGATGATCCCGCCCAGCTCGGCCTGCCGTGCCGCACCCAGCGGGTAGCTCATCGTGGCGAGCACCACGCCGGCGCCCTGGTGCTCATCGGCGGCGGCGTCGACCAGCCCGTCGGCCAGGAGCGCGAAGCCGAGCTCGCAGCGGGCGTCGACCTCCACCACCCGGTAGCCGCCCTCGCGGGCCACCTTGGCCGCGGCGCGCTGCGTGTCGGCTGCGGGGCCGAGGCGACCAGCCAGCGACTGCACCAGGCCCAGGTTGACCAGTGCCGCCGCGTGCTCGCGCACGAGCCCCGCCTCACGCGCCTGGGTGGCCGCGTCGGCCAGCTTCCGGGCCGCCTCGTCGAGTCGACCCTCGGCACGGTCCACCGCGGCCAGGTCGAGCGTGGCGACGAGCCGATCACGACGCGTGGTGGCCCGGGCCAGCGCCGCGTCGCCGGTCTTGCGCGCCTCGCCCGTGGCGCCCTTGCCGAGCAGGCCGCCCACGCCCGCGTCGGTGCCGCCGAGCGCGGCTAGGCCCTGCCGCGTGGCCGTCGCGAGCGCCGTGAGTTCGGGGTCGCCCGCGTCGCGCGCCAGGGCCTCCGCGGTGTCGAGCTCCTTGCTCGCGCGCCCCGGGTCGCCTGCGTCGAGGTGAGCCAGAGCGAGGTTGTTCGCCGCCCGCGCCTCGCTCGCCGGTCGCCCCGCCGAACGTGCCGCTTTCTTGGCCTCTTCCAGGCGGGCCACGCCCTCCGCGAGCCTGCCGCTGTCCACCAGCACCAGGCCGAGCACGTTGAGCGCGGCGCTGTCCCGCGGGGCTTGTCGAGCGGCGTCCTCGGCGGCCACGCGGGCGGCCCTCAAGTCACCCGCCTCGTAGAGCGCCACCGCCTGCGCGGTCCGCGCCGCCGCGCCGCCACCGGCTTCGGCGAGCGATCCGTAGAGCGTGGCGGCCTCGTCGAACTTGCCCCCGCGAAGCGCGGCAAGCGCCTCGTCCACCGTGGCGCGGGCGCTGTCGGCCACCTCGATCTCGCCCACTTCCACGGCGGCGTCGAGGGCAAAGGCGAGGGCGGCGAGGATGAGCATGTCGGGGCGCTATCGCATCGACACGCCGGCGGGCCGAGCGGTTCCCTCAGCCGGACTCGGCCACCCGGACCACGAGTTCCCGCGCGTGCACCATCGGGTAGGTGCGCACCGCGAGCACGACGCCGCTGCGGCTGGCGTGCAGGGTCTCCAGCGGGTCGCCACCCATCGGGCTGCGGACCAATCCCAGCAGAGCCCCGCCGACGATTCGATCACCGGGACGCACCTCGGGAACAAAGAAACCGCCTGCCCCAGAGCGATACTCGCGCACTTCTGTGGTCACGACGGTTGGCGCGCCCGAGTCCGGCGGGGCGACCACCCCGGCGTGGGCCACCACCCGCAGGATGGCGGTCGCCATGGCCCGCGCCGCGTCGAGGTCGAGCTGGCCGGCCCGGCCTCCCCGGAGCACCAGCGCCGTCCTTCCCGCAGCGCGCCAGGCGCCGACGAGCCCCTCGTCGAAGCGATCGGTAGCGCGGCGCCAGGTGACCGGCAGCCCGGCGGCGGCGGCCAGATCCAGAGACGGCCCTGAGATGGGCGTCCTCGCGTGGGGGGCCTCGTGCACCACGTTGCTGCCGGTCTGCACGTCGATGCAGATATCGGCCTCCGTGGCGGCGAGCACGGCAGCGGCGACCCTCTCCACCGGGCTCCCCGACTCGTCGCCAGGGAAGGCCTCGTTGAGATCGCGATCGTCGAAGGGCCAGCGTTTCTTGCCCTCGTCCGCGGCAAAGGTGTTCACGCAGGGCAAGAGGTGCACGATGCCGCGCGGCCGCTGGACACGCAGCACGCCGGCCACGAGGTTGACCGCATAGACGCCGTTCACCTCGTTACCGTGCACGGCGGCGGTCACGGCGATGCTCGGCCCACCGCCCTGGCCGAAGCTGAGGCGGTGCAGCACGTACTCGCCGCGGTAGGGCGACTCGAGACGGAAGACGCCGGTCACTGGGCCACCACGCGGGCCACGAGGTTGCCCGGGTACACCACCGGCTGCTCTCGTTGCGCCAGGACGCGTCCCCGGGCGGGTGAGAGGATGCTCTCGCGCACCTCGCCCGTCACCGGCTCCACCACCTCGCCGAGGACGTCCCCCTCCTTCACCTCGGCCCACACGCCGACGAGCGGCAAGAAAAGCCCGCCGCGACCCGCGCGCACCGCCACCACCCCGCCATCGTCCACGACGAGCGGCCGCTGGATCGCCGCCCAGTGGAAGGGAAGGTCGTCCTCGGGGAGGATGCCCATCACCGCGAGCATGTTGAGCACGCCGTCGGACAGCTCCAGGCCCACGCCCTCGGTGAGCCGGTTACCCACGCCGCCCTCGAGCGAGATGAGCGAGGGGACGGCCTCCGCCAAGGAACCGTCGGTGGCCTCGTCGCGACGCCAGAGTACGCGCGCGTTGCAGGCGGTGGCACGCTCGATGGCCTCGGCCTGTTCCGGGTGCACCCGCGCCTGGGCGGCCTGTCGGAAGGCGGGGTGGGCCCCGCGCAGCTCCACCACCTGGTCGGCCCCGCGGACCGCCTCGACGATCGCGTGGGCCACGCGGTCGGGCGCGTGGCCGTCGGCTCGCCCGGGGAAACGCCGGTCGAGGTCGACGTCGAAGCCCGGCCAGGCGCGGGCGCCGAGGTGCGCCGCCAGCGGGTTGACGCAAGGGAGCAGGTCGACGGTACCGCGCAGGCGCTCGTGGACCGCCATCAGGTGACGCCCCGCGGCGTGGAGGATGCGCGTGCCCTCGGGCGTGTCGCCCCGCACGCCCGCGACGAGCACCACGCGCGGCCCCTCGCCGCTCCAGAAACGGCGTCGCAACACCGCCACGTCTTCGCCGCTGGGCAGCTCGATCGCGCAGATCGGCTCGATGGTATGAGACACGTGCGAGGGATCATAGCAAATCTGCGGGTTACGGCGCGGGTCGTGGTCAACCGTCCCACGAGCCCCGTGAACGCCTACCGCGCGCTGCGCGACCAGCTCGGCAGCCTCCGCAGCGTCTACGCGCGGAGCAATCGCATCGTTCGTCGCGACGACTTCGCGCAGTACGACGAGACGGTCCTCCTGCTGCACGGCTTCTTCCAGACCCGAAACGTCTGGGAAGTCATGGAGGATCGCCTCCGCTACGACGGCTTCGGGGTGTTCTCCTTCGACCTCGGCGGCCTCTTGCGCCGGTTCAACACCCGGCGCCCCCGTGATCTCGCCGAGATGGTGGGCGAGAAGCTGGAGCGCATCTGCACCCGCACGGGGCTGCGCGCGTTCCACATCGTGGGGCACAGCAAGGGCGGCCTCATCGCGCGCGAGTACGTGCAGCACCTCGGCGGGGAGCCTCGGGTGAAGTCGGTGGTCACGCTCGGCACGCCCCACCACGGCACGCCCACGGCGGCGCTTGGGCTCACCCTGATGGGCCTGGGCGTGCTGTCGCGTTCCCCCTACGATCTGCTGCCCAACAGCGACTTCGTGCGCAAGCTCAAGGCCGACACCTTCCCCGCCACCGTGCCGCTGGTGAGCGTACACAGCCGACACGACGTGGTCTGCCCCTGGTGGGCGAGCGTGCTGGTGCCAAAGCCGGGCGAGAGCTCGATGAAGAACCGGCCGGTGCAGGGGGTCGGACACACCGCGCTCACTTACGACCCAGGTGTCTACCACATCGTTCGCAACGAGCTCCGCGAGGCGGGAGACGTCTGGAAGTCGCGACAGCAGATCGCGGGATAGCGCGCTAGCGGTCGGTGACCTTCGCCGAGGTGGCGCCGTCCCACACCGCGCGGTCGGCGAGCATTTCCAAGCAGGCACCGAGGTCGCTCGTGACGCCGTCGATCTTCACCGCTTCCAAGGTGGCGCGGGCGCGGACCAGCGCGGCGTGGCGCGTGGGGGCCTTCGCGCGTACCCGCATGAGCACCGGGTCGCGCGCGGGGTCGACCGAGGAGCGCACGGCGAGCACGGTGTCGATCCCCGCGGCGTCGGGCACCACCAGCTTCTTCACCTTCCCCGCCTTCAGCGCCGACACCACCACCTCGATGGCGTGTCCCTTGAGCTCCACGTCGGACTGGTCCCAGCCGAGTTCCTCGCCCGAGGCGATCGACACCTGCGCGCCCACCAGGTCGACACCGTAGACCATGTCGTGCAGGCCGAAACCCTCGGGCAGCCCCGCGTCGACATCGCTGAACCAGGGTCGCCCATCGGGACCCACGAGGAAGTGGACGGCAGCGACGCCGAGAAAACGCCAGGCGGCGAGGAAGTCTGCGGCCGCCGGGCAAAGCCGCTCGCGGAGTGCCGCGTCGACCCCGGGCGACGGGCACTCGCGCAGGCGCGCCCCGCCCGCGCCCCGCTGCGAAGCCTCGTGTTCCCCCACGTGCACCGCGTTGCCCACGCCGTCGCCGATCACCACCACCACCACGTGCCGCGCCGACGCGAGCGCACGCTCCACGAAGCCGCCGGCGGGACCGAAGCCCTCGACGGCCTTTTCCGCGGTCGCGACGTCGTGCGCCACCGTGGTGCGGCCCAGCGCGCGGCGGCCACTGCGTACCACCACGGGGAAACCGAAGCGCTCGCACCAGGACCCCACGTCGCCCGGCTCGTGCAAGAGCGGCGACGAGGGCAAGAGCTCGAGTCCCGCGTCGCGCGCGCGGTGGCGCGCCACGGCTCGGTCGGTGGTCCATTCGAGGTCGTCGAGCCGGGGGCCGAGCCAGGCGAGGCCCACGTTGTGGACGATCCGCGCAAACTCGACGTTGCGACTCATCCCGTGGAAGCCGGGGTGCACCGCGTCGGCGCCCGAGTCGAGCGCAGCGGTGACCAGTCCGACGGCGTCCATGTAGGGGTCGCCCACCTGGGACGGCGGGATGCGCACCGCGTAGGCCGCCTCGTCGAGGTGGGCCGCCTCGGCGTCTTCGTCGGAGAAGACCGCGACCGACTCGAGCCCCGCCGCCTCGACGGCTCGTACGAGGCGGGCGCCCACCTCGCCGCGGTCGGCCACCAGCACTCGCGAGATCGTGCGGGGTTCGAGCACGACAGGAAGTTAGCCGGTGCCATGCGGGTGAGCATCATCGGCGCCGGCCGCCTCGGTCGCACGCTGGCCGCTTGCCTTCCGGGTTCCACGCTTTGTCGCCGTGGAGAAACAATCCCGCGGGCCGATGTGTACTGGCTCGCGGTGCGCGACGCTGACATCGGCGGCGTGAAGCTGCCGCGCGGCGGCGTGGCGCTGCACAGCTCGGGCGCGCTCGGCCCCGACGCCATCCCTCGCCATGGTGAGCGCGGGGTCCTGCATCCGCTGATGACCTTTCCCGGCCCCGAGCTGGGCCTTCCTCGCCTGGCGGTTCACGCGCGCGTGGAGGGCACCCCGCGGGCCGTGGCCGCGGCGGAGGCGCTCGCCTTGCGGCTCGGCTGGAAGAGCTTCCACTTCCACGGTGATCGCGCGCGCTACCACGCGGCGGCGGTGATGGTGAGCGGCCTCGCCGGCGCCTTGTTCTGCGCAGCCGCCGAGGAGCTCGCGGCCGCGAGCGGCATGAGCGTCGCCGAGGCGCGTCAACTGCTCTTTCCCCTCGCCGCCGAGAGCCTGGAGCGTGCCGCGCAGGGCGGTCCCGCGGTGCTCACCGGCCCCGCTGCGCGTGGTGACGTCGCGACGATGGATGGGCACGTCCGCGTCATCGACCCGGCGCACCGCGCCGTTTACGAGAGTTTATCGGCGTTGATGCTGTGTGGACGCACGAAGCCTCCGCCAAGTGCCTGAGGCGACGCAACCCGACCCGGAGATAGAATCTCGGGATGTTGTACTCCTTGCTCGCCTGCACCGACCCGAGCGGCGAGCGCGCCGCTCCGGGCGACAGCAGCGCCGAGCTCGACACCGCCTTCGACGGTGGCGATAGCGGGATGCCACCGACCTTCGACGAGACGGTCGACGTGCTCGTGATCGGCGCCGGACCGGCGGGCCTCGCCGCCGCCGCCGAGGTGGTTGCCGCGGGTGCCACCGTGCTGGTGCTCGAACGCGAGACCTGGGCAGGCGGCGCCTGCAACGACGCGGCGGTGATGTTCTTCGCCGGCACCCCCGAGCAGGCCGCCCTCGGCATCGAAGACTCCCCCGAACGTCTCGCGGCCGACTGGAACGCCTTCACCGGTGGCGACGCCGACGACCCCTGGTTCGCCTACTTCGCCGAGAATCACGTGGCGATGGTGAAGGACTGGCTGGCGGAGCGCGGACTGCAATGGGGCACGCCAACCGCCGATAGCGGCTCGGGCGACGTCGAGCGCATCTTCGAGATCGACGGCTGGGGACCGGAGCTGGTGGCGGTCTTGCTCGACCAGATACCGAACGACGCGGTTCGTTACGAGGCCTCCGCCAGCACCCTCCTGGTTGACGGTGGACATGTCGTGGGCGCGTCGTGGACCGACCTCGCGAGCGGCAGCTCGCACAGCATCGGCGCCGACGCGGTGATCGTGGCCACCGGCGGTTTCCAGTACGACCTGGAGCGCGTGAAGGCGCTCATCCCGGACGTGGCCACGTCGGCGCTCCGGCGCGGCAGCTTCATCAACGCCGATGGCAACGGTCACGACATGCTCAGCTCCGTGGGGGCCGTCACGCAGAACCTCGATGCCCTCGGCTTCTACGCGCACGCCACTTTTCATCCCGACAGCGACACCGGCGAGCTCACGAGCCAGGTCTTCGGCGAGTACCCCCTGGTGGCCGGCGACGGGCTTCGCTTCGCCGACGATTCCGACGCGCAGAGCTTCGTGCTCGGTCGTACGCGGGCGCTCTTGCCCGGCGAGTCAGCGTGGCTGGTCAGCTCCGGGCAGATCCGCGGGATGCCATTCGCCAACCCGGACGACGTGAGCGAGGTGTGGTCGGTCGACCAACTGGTGGAGGCGGGCGTCATCATCGAGGCGAACGACGTCACCGAGCTCGCCAGCACGATGGGCATCGACGGTGCCGCGCTTTCGTCCGAGGTCGACGCCTGGAATGCGGCAGTTCGCGGCGAGGTGGACGACCCTTGGCGCGACGAGGCAGGGATGGCCGAGGTCGGCCCGCCCCCCTTTTACGCGATGCCCGTGGCGGCCACCGCGGCCAAGGCCTTCGGGGGTATCGACGTCGACCTGTCCGGCCGGGTGATCGACGACGACGGCGTGCCGATTCCGGGGGCGTACGCGGCGGGCGAGCTGACCGGCATGCTGGGCGGTTCCATCGTGGGCGAACACGGCTTCACCGGATCGCTGACGGCCGTGGTGCTCGGCGGTCGCGTGGCGGGAATGGCCGCCGCAGGGGAATCCACCGGGGGGGAGTAGAGTCAACCGGCGTGCCGAGGGCGGAACGCTGAATCCCACCCTTGAAGAATTGCGGTTTTTTGGGGCGTGGGTATATTGAAGCTGCAGGCATTGCCTGCGGGAGTGCGGGATGCTCGACGGCTACATCATCGAGCGGATCCAGAGGCAGCGGGAGGCGGTCGACGCCGAGCGTGAGCCGCTGAGGATCTCGATCCCGCAGCCACCCCCGGGCACGGGCAAACGCGGCAGTACCGGCGACTCGAGCCGGGGCACCGACGACGTTCGCCCCCGTGATAACGACGGCCCCACGGAGCGTGGTGTCGTCGATGTCGACTTCAGCATCTAGTCCAGCGCCACCCAGGCTCACGCGCCGCCGGAAGTTCGTTCTCGGTGCGGTCGCGACATTGCTCGCACTGCTGGTGCTGGAAGGCGGACTTCGACTCGCGATGGGTCCACCGCCGCCGCCGGTACGGGTCTTTGGCGCGCTCAAGGACTACGACCAGTACCTCGCGCAGCGAGGGGCGTTCATCGCCGCCAACTTCGTGCAGAACGATGCACCCACCATCCCCGTTGAAACCAAGACCCCGCGCTGCGCGGTGCTCGGCGGCAGCAGCGTGCACGAGGGCTCACCCTCGGTGCCGACCGGCGCCGAGTTCCCCGCGTTGATCGGCGACGCGGTGGGCTTCCCGGTGGTCAATCTCGGGGCACCGGGGCTCGACAGCTTCGACATGGTGCGCATCGTCGAGGACATGGTGCAGTGGAAGTGGAGCTGCATCGTGCTTTACGGCCCGCACAACGACTTCGGCAACGCCTTCTTCCAGTCGCGCTTCGGGACGCCGCTCGGCGCGCTCGGCGCCCGCGCGCTGGCGGCGATGGAGCACTTCCAGCTGTTCACGCAAGTGGCCCGCCTCGTCAACGCCTCCGGGGGCACCCGGCTGACGGGCACGATTCACAGCGGGCCCGTCGGCCTCGACGACGAGCGTGTCGAGCGCATCCTCCGCTACCTCGAGCAGAACCACCGTCGCATGGCCTGGCTCGCAGAGCAAAATGGCATCAAGACGATCATCGTGTCGCCGGTCGGTCACACGCTCAACCAGCCGGGCGACCCCTGCACCAACCCCGGCTGCGCCCGGGCGCTCTACCAGGAGGCGATCGCCGTGGCCGACTGGAACCCCCAGCGGGCGGCGCAGCTGTTCCGCGAGGCTCGCGATGCCGACCGCATCGGCCTCCGGGCGCCCACGGCGGCCACGGCGGCGCTGCACCAGGTGGCCACCGAGACGGGCTCCATCTGGGTCGACGCGGAGAAGATCGTGCCCCAGCACCAGCTCGTGCCCCTCCCGTCGCCGCTCTTGTTCACCGACGGCGTACACTTCACGGCGGCCGGCCACCGCGCCATGGCCGAGGCGATCACGCCAGCGGTGAGACAGGCCGTCGCCGGAGGCTGAGGCGTCGCGTTAGCCAAGCCCACGATGGCGCGAGACGAGCACCGCACGGGCGACCTAGACGCCCTCGCCGAGTTCGAAAATGCATTCGGCAAAAGCCCAAGGTCCAGGCCTACGCCGCCCCGACCCTCGGCCCCTCCCCCCCGCGCGACGCACCCAGGTCGGCCGCCCGTGGCCCACCAGACCGCGCCCGCCGTCGCGACCGTGTCCCGCGAGCTGCTCGTCGCCGCCGAGACCGAGCGGGATCGGCTCGCCGCCGCGCTGCACGTGGCCGTTGGCGAGCGCGACCAGGCCCTCGACCGCGTCGAGCGCCTCGCCGGGCGCGTGGCCGAGCTGGCGGACAAGCTCGCACGGGCCCTCGCCGAGCGACCGACTGATCGCCCGGTGGAGCCGCAGCCGACGCCTGCGCTCGACGCGCCCGAGGATGACGGGGCCATCGCCGCCTCGCTCCGGCGCTTCAACACCGCCTGCCTCCTCACCGGCACCCGGTACCTCGCCATCGTCGGCGGATCGCCGAGATACCACGAAGCGCTTCGCAACGGCGTCGACAAGCGCATCGACTTTCGAATCGTGCCCGGCGACGTGTCGCGCCCTCCCAAATTCCCCGACCGAACCCGGGTGGTGATCTGGGGCGGCACCGAGCTCGATCACAGCGTGTCGAGCGCCTACCCCGGCGCGTGGGTGATCCCGCACCGGGGCATCACCCGCTTCCTCGACGACCTGTCGCGACGCATCAACGGCGGCTAGACCACGCTAGGGCGTGTCCAGGAGCACGACGAGCGCCTCGATGTCGCCCACAGGCGCGGCGCAGGACTGGCCCCGGCACACCCAGGCGGTCGCCACCTCGGCGCGGCGTCCCTCGGCGAGGGGGTGGCCCGCGGGGAGCTGCTCGAGCCGCAGGCACAGGCCGCGTGGACCGAGGTGCGCCCGGGCCGCGTCGATCAAGGGCTCCGCACCCTCCCCGCCCACGATCACCTCGACGAAACCACGGTGGTAGGTGTCGAGCACGCTCAGCAGGTGCCCCGTGGCGTAGGGGTTTGACTCGAGCGCCTCCGCCGACGCCCGCAGCGTGTCTTCCACGCGCGCGGTCCACCGGGGATCCTCGTCGTGCACCGACAAGCGCTGCAGGAAGCTGGCCGCCAGCGCCGTGCCGCTGGGGGTCGCGGAGTCGTGGGCGTCGCGGGGGCGCACCACGAGCGGCTCGCCATCCCGAGGCGTCATGAACCAGGCGCCGGTGGCGCGGTCAAAGAAGTCGCCCTCCATGGCCACGGCGAGGCCGAGCGCCCGGTCGAGCCAGCGCCGCTCGCCGGTAGCCTCGAACAAGAGCACGAAGGCCTCGCCGACCGCGGCGTGGTCGTCGAGGAAGGCGGGGCCCTTGCCGTCGTCGCCGCAGCGGCAGTGCAACAGGCGTCCATTGGCCGAGAGTCGCGACATGATCGCCTCGCCACACCGGGTGGCCTCGTCGAGCCATCGCCTCGATCCCGTGGCGTGGTAGCCCGCGACGAAGGCGCCAATGGCGAGGCCGTTCCACGAGGCGATGAGCTTCTCGTCGCGGAGCGGCGGGATGCGCCCAGCACGCGCGGCGAGCAGGGCGGCTCGGGCCTCGTCGAGGCCGGCGATGTCGCCCACGCGACGCAGGATGCTGTTGCCCTCCCAGTTGCCGCGCGGCGTCACGTCGTAGGCGCGGCAGAAACGCTCGGCGACGGCGTCGTCACCGAGGATCGCCTTGACCGCCTCGGGCGTCCACACGAAGAACTTGCCCTCTTCGCCCTCGCTATCGGCATCGGTCGTCGCATAGAAGGCGCCGCTGCCGTCCTGCATGTCGCGACAAAGATAGGTCAGCGTCTCCTCCACCACCCTCAGAAGGTCCGCGTCGCCGGTGGCGCGCCAGGCCGAGGCGTAGAGCGGCACCAGCTGGGCGTTGTCGTAGAGCATCTTCTCGAAGTGGGGTACAAGCCACTCCTCGTCCGTCGAGTAGCGGTGGAAGCCACCGCCCAGCTGGTCGTAGATGCCGCCTTCCGCCATCTTGCGCAGCATCAGCAGCACGAGGTCGCGACAGCGGGCGTCGCCGCTTTCCAGCGCATGCCGCCAGGCCACCCAGACGTTCGAGGGCGACGGGAACTTGGGTCGCGTCCCGAAGCCGCCGTGGACGGGGTCCATCCGCCCCGCGAGAAACTCGGCCGCGTCAGCCAATAGATCGGCTGCGGGAAGCGCTCCGGAACCGGCCGCGTGGATGCGCTCGAGCCCCTGCAAGATCGAGCCGGCCGCACGCTCCACGTCGTCACGGCGCTCGTGGTAGGCGCGAGCCACCTGGTGCAGCACCTCCCGGAAGCTCGGCATCCCGTGCCGTGGCTCATCGGGGAAGTAGGTGCCCACGTAGAAGCAGCGCCCGTCGGGCAGGAGGAAGGCGGTGAGCGGCCAGCCGCCGCTCTGCCGCATCAGCTGCACGGCGCCCTGGTAGATCGCGTCAACATCCGGCCGTTCTTCACGATCGACCTTGATCGACACGTACAACTCGTTCATCAGCGCTGCGGTGCCCTCCTCCTCGAAGGACTCGCGCTCCATCACATGGCACCAGTGGCAGGCCGCGTAGCCGATACTCAGGAGAATCGGCTTGTTCTCGGCGCGCGCCCGGGCGAAGGCCTCGTCGCCCCAGGGGAACCAGTCCACTGGGTTGTGCATGTGCTGGCGAAGATAGGGCGAGGACTGCGACGCGAGACGGTTGGCCGCCTTCACATCTGCACGCACACCGCGTTGCCCACCACCTTCACGTCGAAGGTGCGCACCTTGACGGCGGCGTTGGTCTTGCAGCTGCCATCGGTGACGTCGTATTTCCAGCCGTGGTAGGGGCAGCTCACGACGCTGCCGTCGAGCTTGCCGTCGCCGAGAGGCCCGCCGGCGTGTGGACAGGTGTTGGCGATGGCGTGGTGCTGGCCGTTCACGCGGGCCACCGCGATCGCGGTGCCGCCGATGATCACCTCGATGATCTGCCCGTCGGCCAGGGCATCCTTGTGGAGCACCACCTCGTAGCCGTCGGGCGGGTTTACGTCTTTCGGGGCTTCCTTGCGGAGCCCCAGCGCCTTCTCGGCGGGCTCGGGGGCGGCCGCGGCCGGGGCCGGGCGCGGGGAGCTGGGCGGCGGGCTCGGCGTGGTGGCCTTGTCGCGACCGAGGATCTTCGCGCGGAGGCCGTCGGGGCGACCGACCAGGAGGGTCTTCAGAAAGCTCATCGGGGCTCCGATTCGGGAAGGCTTAGAAACTGCTGGGGACCAGCCACGCCGTCCCCGACTCGTAGCCCGGCGCGGTGACCACCAGATCGTCGTCCAGGTCACCGTCTGTGTCGGCGCCCGCCAGCGACAGGCCGAAGTAGTCGCCCGAGGCGGGTCCCTCGAGGCCCGTCGCGGCGGCATCGACGCTGAGCGCGCCGCCCGCGATGAGCTGCTCCGAGGAGAAGACGTACACGTGGCCGGTGGTTTCCCCCGGCGAGCCCACGACGAACTCCAGCTTGCCGTCGTCGTCGAGCTGCATCAGCGCGGCCGACCGTGGCGTGGCCTGGCCGTCGTCGCTGACGTAGGCGCGCGTGCCGGTGATGGTGGTCTGGGCCACGTCGCCCACATCGTAGGTGCCGGGGCCCATGCCGCCGAACACGACGAACCACGTTCGGTCGCCATCGTCGCGGTAGTCCGACACGAGGAAGTCGGCCTGGCCGTCGTCGTTCAGGTCGGCCGCGCCGAGCAAGAAGCCGCCGAAGAGGTCGCCGGCGTTGTCGCCGAAGATCTTGATGTCCGCGTCGTCGACATTGATGCTGTCGCCCTCGTCGGTAACGAGCATGTCGGCGCCAAACACGAACAACCCGCCCGCCGTCACCCGCGTGCCGGTGGTGGCCTTCGGGGCGCTCGCGACGAGGTCGCCCCCGTCGTTGCCGTCCACTTCGAGGCCCGCCAGACCGATGCCCAGCCCCAGCGTGGTGGCCGTCGACTCGATCCGCGCGCCCTGCGAGAGCTCAGTGATGCTGCCATCCACGATGCCATCGCCGTCGAGCAACCACACCGAGGTGCCGCCGCCCTCGATGCCGGTGATGGCGACGTCGTTACCGATGGGCGTGGCGGCGAAGCCAACGCGAGACAGGAGCGTGCTGTCGGTGATCGTCGTGAGTGAGCTGGTGCTGATGGTTCCGGGGGCAAGGTCGGCCGCGAAGGCCACGTACACCGCCGTGTCGTCGGCACCGGTGCTGCCCGGGTCGCCGATGAGCAGGTCGGCCTTGCTGTCGCCGTCGAGTTCGCAACCCACGATGCTGTAGCCGAAGGTCCCGCCGCCCGGACTGGTGATCAGCGTGCTGCTGCCCTCGTCGCCCAGCACCCCGTTGCTGAAGTCGGAGACCGGGGTGAACGCCACCTGGTTATCGTTGACCAGCCCCGCCGCCACGCGCGTCGTGCCCGAGGGATCGGGGATGGTTTCCAGCGACCACACCAGGCCCAGCGGCGAGACGCTGACGTTGTGATCGATGTCGACCACCCGCTCGAAGTCGTCGCCATCGCAGTCCTCATCGGCGTAGCTGAAACGCTCGACGGCGCCTGGGTAGGCGTAGGGGTTGTTGTCGTCGCAGTCGCGTTTGGACGCGTCGGTGTCGTCGGCGAAGTAGCCATCGCCGTCGTCGTCGCCGATCTGGCCGCCGGTGTCGCCCGTATCGGTGGCGGTGTCGCCCGTGTCGCCCGAGCCCGTGTCGGTATCAGCCGAGTCGATCCCGGTTTCGCGAGGAATGGCGCCCGTGTCGGGCAGTACGGGCGGCGGACAAGCGACGAGCAGGAGCAGAAGCATGGATGTATCCGTCGTCCCCGGTAACCGGGGCGAAATCCCCCCGTCGACTGCCCGGCTCGGGCGTCAGTCCGATAGACTAGGCGCCATGCGGCTGTTCCTGCTGGTTTTCCTCGGTGCGTGCGCCCCTCCGCCCTACGATCCGGTCGACACGGGCACCGACCTCGGCACCTACATCGACATCACCTGGCCACCCAACGAGTACCAGGCCACGGGTTGTGTGACCGTCGTGGTCGACTGGGGCGGCATCACACTGACCGACCCGATGGTCAGCCCCGATTCGGTCGACGGACAGGGCCACTACCACATCGCCTACGAGAACGGCTATGCCCTTTGCACCAAGCCTTATTGCCTGGTGGGGTTCAGCGGACCCGACGGGATCGCGGGCACCGAGGATGATCTGAGCGAAGGGGTCAAGGAACTGCGAGCTGAGCTGGTGGACAACGAGCACGCGCCTCTGGAAGACGAAGACGGCGACGTGATCTCCGACACCGTGCAGGTTGTCGTGACGCAGGGCGAGTGCACGGAGGGGTCGCCCGTTGCATACTGACTCGATCCAGCAAGTCGCGGGCGGACGCCGCTTCGAGCTGGTGAAGACGCTCGGCGTGGGCTCCTTCGGGAGCGTGTACCTCGCCGAAATGCAGAGCGCGGGCGGGTTCAAGCGTCGAGTGGCGCTGAAGCTTCTGAACGCGAGCTGGGACGCGGCGAGCGACGCCAGCCGCCGGTTGCGCGACGAGGCGCGGTTGCTCGGTCGCTTGCAGCACCGTCACATCGTGCGGGTCGACGACCTCCTGCGACTCGACGGGCGCTGGGCGCTCTTGATGGAGTACGTCGCCGGCATCGACCTGGAGTCGATCGTGGTGCCGCCACAGCAGGCACCCAGTGTTCCACCCCTCCCCACGCGGGCCGCCCTCGAGATCGTGATCGCCGTCGCGAGCGCGCTACGTGCCGCCGCCGACTCGCTCGACACTGACGGCAAGCCGCTGAACGTGGTGCACCGCGACATCAAGCCCTCGAACATCCGCCTCACCGCCGAAAGCGACGTGAAGGTCCTGGACTTCGGCGTGGCACGAGCCAGCTTCGAAGGTCGTGAGTCGAAGACGGAACGCGTACGGTACGGGTCGATTGGCTACATGGCGCCGGAGCGCCTCCTCGGGGGCGATGAGACGACGGCCGGCGACGTCTTCTCGCTGGGGGTGGTGCTCTACGAGCTGGTGCTGCGCAAGACCTACGGCCGCAGCGAGCTCGCGCCCGATGCCCAGGTGGCCCAGGTCGCGCGGGCCGGCGAGGAGCTGTGCGGGGTGGTAGGCGACGAGGTGGCTACGCTTTTCGTGGCGATGCTGGGCTACGAGCCGGAGGATCGGCCCTCGACCCTCGAAGTCGAGGAGAAATGCCGAAAGCTCGTGGCCACCATGCCGGAGGGCGACCTCGGCTCCTGGTGCCTCCACAACGTGCCGGTCCTCGCGGCGCTGGGCGGCAGCGCGGAGGAGGGTGGCCTCACCGGGCGCGTGCTCGCCGAGAGCGACTTCACCGGCAAGGCGGTGGTCAACTCGCAGACCATCGCGGTTCCCATCGACGAGCTGCCGCCCACGCCACGCTCCACCGCGAGCGAGACCATCATTCTCCCCGACGAGCCGCCTTCGGCGCCCCCGCGACTGCCGATGGTGCTCGGGGTCATGTGTGGCCTGCTGGCGATCGGCGGCCTGGGCGCCTACATGTTCGGTCGCGACGAAGCCGAGGCGAGCGCTCCCGCCCTCGCGGCCGTTTCGACCCCAGCGCCCGCGCCGCCCGCCGAGGCGGCCCCGGTCGAGGCGCCACCCGCCGAGACGCCACCCGCCGACGCCGCCCCGGTCGCGACTGAACCTGCCGACGCGGTCCCGGTCGCCGCCCCGTCGAGCAAGGCGCCAGCGGCGCCGTCGATGGTGCCTGTCGCCCCGCGCGATGGCGCCCTCGCCCCTCGCCCGCTCTCCCCCGAGGAGTTGGCGATCCTCAGCGCCGCCACCAGCGAGCCAGCCCCCGAGGCCCCGCGCCTGCGCTCCGCCAAGTTCGTCCTCGAGGGCAGCGTCGAGCGCATCGAGGTGAGCTGCGGCGACACCACGGGCGCGGGCTCCGGCAACGCCCTGTTGCAGTCCTTCCCCGCTGGCCCCTGCACCGTGCGTGCGGCCGGCCAGTCCACCACCGTCAACGTGCAGTCCCCCCGCAAGGTTGAGTGCACCCTCGAAGGCGGGAGCCTGTCTTGTCGCTAGTCCTCGCCCTTGTCGGATCGGCCTGGGCCGACCGCCTCTACTGGACCGCCCCGCCGTCCCCGGCCGATATCGACGCCGCCGAGCGCACGTTGCCCGGCGTGGTCGCCATGCCGCTCGACGCGCTGGTCACCGGCGCCGCGCCTGCAGGCGATCCCGGTCCCGCGCTCGACACCCTTCGCCGTGAGCTGGAGAGCGTGCGGCCTCTGGTCAACGAATTCGACGGCGAGCTGCAGATCATGGCACGCCTCGCCAAGGCCACGGCCGACGTCGGCGCCCTCCGCAACCCCGACGACACCGAGCTCTTCTGGCAAGCGCTCTGCTTCCAGGGCTTCGCTGTTCACCGCTACTTCGGCGAACGTCTCGGCACCGACCCCGCCGCCGCGCCCTACCGCGTCGGTTCCGGTGCCGACGCCGTGGTGGCCGCGTGGATCGACGCCGCTGCGCTCTTCGGCCCCCGTGAACCCCGGCCGGCCGACATCCCGGAAGACGCCCAGCGACTCGCCTTCGACGGCGTGCGCGCGATGGTCCAGGTGATGCCGGCCGCGAGCCTCGCCGTCGGCCAGCTCGCCGCTGGGGCCACGCTTATGCTCGACGGTCGCGTGGTCGATACCAGCGCGCAGGTTCGCACGCTGATGGTGCCCGGGCGCCATTTCCTCGAGGTGCGAGTGGGCAACACCGTGCTCCTCCGGGGCGACACCCGAATCGGCGGCGGGTCAACCATGTCGGCCGAGGCGCCGTTCGGGCCCGCCGAGCGCGACGCGCTCGCCAAGCTGGTTGACAGCGGTGCGGGCTGGTCCGTGCCGCCGGCAGCCATGGTGCCGATCGGCGGCGCGGGGGAGCCGGTCTTCCTCGGCGAGCCCGGCAAGGGACACCCCCGCCTCGTACGAGTGGACCGCGGCAGCGCCGAGACGGTCGCCCTCGTCATGCCCGCGCGCGAAACGAGCCCCCTGGCGGTGCACGTGGCCCTCGGTGGGGGCTGGGTGTCGACGGGCGACTTCTTCCTCCAGAACGTCGAGTCCGGCGCGCCTTACGACGAGTCGAGCGTCAACGCCTTCGCCCCCGTGCTGAGCGCCGACGGCGAGTGGCGCTCGGGGCTCTTCGCCGCGAGCGTCGGCGCCACGGCGCTCATCGCCACCGGCGAGTTCCACTCGCTCACGACGGGTACCGACGCGACCAGCGCCTTTGTCTACCCGCACGCTGGCGTCGGGCTCACCTACGTCCAGGCCACCGTGGGCCCGTTGTTTCCCTGGTACATGGGCGTCGGCGGGAAGGCCCGCGTGGCCGTGTGGAAGGGCCTCGAGCTGACCGCTGGCGGCGTGTACGGCGTGCCCCTCGAGATCGCGCGCACCGACAGCGAGCCGAGCTTCACGCCCCTCCCCGCCTACGCGGCGTGGGGCGGCGTGGGCTGGGCCTTCGACTAGGGCTCGCCGCCGTAGGCCTGGGCAGCCTCGGCACAGTCGGCGTGGAGGTTGAGCGTGGCCATCTCCTCTGCGGAGAGCAGGCGAGGACCCACGACGGAGAGGGCGTAGGCGCCCCAGCCCGCGTTGCCCGTGGCCCCGCGCGCCCGCCAGGCGTCGGCCGGGCGGCGCGGCACGTCGACGTAGGCCACGGCGAGCTGGTCGGGCCCGGCGCAGATCGTGGCGGCGCGCTCATCGGCCCGCGTGATCGTGCCGTCACCGTCCGCGTCGAGGACAACGTTGCCGGTGTAGGCCTTGGCGGCCTGCTCGAAGTCCGGGGAGTCCGGGCCGGTGGCCGGTCCCTCGAAGCTGGCCGTCCACGTGCCACCGACATCGGACGGCTGCGTGACGCGGTGGCCATTCTGGTCGACGAAGATCATCTGGTAGTCGTCGTCGGCCGCGATGGGGACGCTGCCGCGGTATCCGCCGATCTGGAGGCTCGACACGGCGAGGGTGTTCTCCGGGAGCACGTAGGCGTCACCGAACGACTCGAAAGACGAGTCGCCCTCTTCGAAGCCCGTCTCGGCATACCAGCCCTCGTCCACCGGGGCGCGATACTCGCGAACCGCGGTCACCAGGACGTCGGAAACACCGGTGTAAACGAAGCGCTCACCGTCCTCGTCCGGGGTGCGCGCGAAGGCCGCGTAGCGAACATTCGCGCGACGGTCCTCGGGGTCGACGTGCGGGGGCGGCACCTGAGCCGGGAGCGAGAAGCTGACCACGCCGTCGTCCACCTCGGCCACGGCGAGCGCCTTGCCCGCCCAGTACACCTCGCCGCTGCCGTCAAATCGGAGCGGGATGAGCGCCACCTCCGTGGCATCGGCCGACTCGACTTCGAAGGCCACCGACGCGCTGACCTCGGAGCGCAGGGCCATGGTCTCGGAGCCACCGCTGGCCGCTTCGTCCGGAGCGCAAGCAAGCAAAGACACTGATAGCGTAGTGGAAAGGCTGAACATTTTGACGTACCCGCCGTGCTGGAGTTGTCACCAGCATCGGCAAGCAGTCTTCCACCTTGAGGGCTGTGCGCTCTTAGGCGGCGCGACCGTTCAGTCCGCGGCGCCGTCGCAGTCGGCATCGACTCCGTCGGCCAAGCTGTCGTTCGCACCCGGCTTCACGCGCCACAGGCGGTCGTTGCAGTCCGTCCCGCCGTAGGCGATGGCGTCGAAGCCGTCGTGATCGGCGTCGTGGTCGGAGCCCCCGGAGCAGTCGCTGTCGACGCCGTCGTAGAACGGATCGTTACGGCCGGGGTTCACGGTCGGCGTGGAGTCATCACAATCGGTGCCCGAGAAGGCCGCGTCGTCGTAGCCGTCGCGGTCGCCGTCGTAGTCGGAGTCGCCACCGCAGTCCGCGTCGGTGCCGTCGTAGAGCACGTCCGGTGCGCCAGGCCACACCGAGGAGAGCAGGTCGTCGCAGTCGGCGCCGCCGAAGTCGGCCGACGGGAAGCCGTCGCCGTCGAGGTCGAAGTCGTTGGCACCATCGCAATCAGCGTCGAGGCCGTCGTAGGGGTAGTCCACCACGCTCGGGTTCACCTCGGCGTTGATGTCGTCGCAGTCGCTGCCGCCGTGCTCCAGCGCGTCGATGCCGTCGCCGTCTTGGTCGTAGTCGCTCGCGCCGTCGCAATCGCTGTCGCGCCCGTCGTACCAGAGCTCACGGCTCTCGCAGCAGTCGTCGAAGGCCAGCCAGTCGGACGAGGAGCCCGCCATCGCGTCGGCCCGCTCTTCCAGCGCAGACATCAACTCGGCGAGGATGTCGGCGTCGACCGTCTCGTAGATGTCGGTGGCCTCGAACCGGTCGGTCGACAGGTCGTACACCGAGTAACTGCGGCAGGAGTTGAACCCGGTGTTGGCCACGAGCTTGTAGTCGCCCACGCGCACCGCCCCCGATCCCGTGGTCGCGCCGGTGCTGGCGCTCGTGCTGAACTTCTCGGTCCAGTTGGCCGTGCGGCTACCTTCGCCACCCACGAGGATCTCGGCCACCGAGATCGAGTCCTGGCCGATGTCGGTGCCCACCTCGTAGCCGCCGGTGTCGAGCCCGAGGAGATCGACGAGGGTGGCGTACAGGTCGACCACGTTGACCAGAGCGCCGGAGCTGCCGCCCACGTCGATGGTGTAGTCGACGTCCGTGGGCACCGCGCCGCCGGCCTCGATGGCGTCGGCCAGAGCCGCGCCGTCGGCGAAGATCAGCGGAATGCGGGCGCCCGACTCGAAGACCGAGCCCTTGCCACGCCCATCATCGAAGGAGCCCTCGGACACCTGGCGAGGCGTGCCGTTGTCGCCCATGAACACCACCAGCGTGGCATCGGGGTCGGGGAGCCCGGCGAGGAGCTCGGCGATGGCGTCGTCGAGGCACTCGACCGCGAAGTCGTAGTCGGTGGCATCGTCGCCGCTCGGGGTGCCACCGCAGGCGGTGACCGCGTCGGCCCAGGATGTGCCCGACCGGCCACCATTGCTCGTCGAATGCGGGAGGTTGTAGGAAACCACGGCGAAGGCCCGGTTGCCCACGGAGTCCTGATCGGTCAGCCACTCGAGCGCGGACACCGTGGTTTCATCGGTAACCGAGGCGAGCTCATCGCTCGCCATCGTGCTGTACCCAGAGGACATGCTCGAGTCGGCCAGAGACTCGACGTACAGCCACTCCTCGTAGCTGCGCGGCTCGCCGCCGGTGCTACCGCGGAAGGTGCCGAAGCCGGTGCGGATGGGGTACTCGGCGCGGTCGGAGGCCGCCGTCGAGGCGCTGCGAGGCGTGTCGGAGAGCACGCCCACGTGCCACTTGCCGAAAAGGGCCGTCTCCATCCCCTCTTGCTCGGCAAGCTGCTGGATGGTGACCGCCTCTTCGCTCAGCGAGGGCGAGGCGCTGGTGGCCACCGCGTCGCCCACGCCATTCCGGTAGGCAAACTGGCCGGAGTAGAGAGCGGCGCGCGATGGGGAGCAAACGGGCATCGCCCACGCATCGGTGAAACGCACGCCCGCGTCGGCGAGCAAGTCGATGTTCGGGGTGGACGGGCGCGTTTCCGAGGGGTTCGCCACGTCGCCGGCGTAGGCGCTCACCTTGTCGCTACCGAGGTCGTCGGCGATGATGACGACCACGTGACGGTACTCGGCCGCCTCGACGGGCGCGGCGAGGAACACGGTCAGCAACGAGCTGGGGAGGAGCACTTGACAAGGCTACCACAACTGCGATCCCAGAATGTAGTTGTCGCTACTGTCCTGGAGGCTCACCCAACAGTTTTAGCGCCCGCGATCCGATAGCGCTCCCAGGTTCTACCTGGAGCAGGGCGCGGAAGGCGGTCACGGCCTCGCCGCGGCGCCCCGCCGCAGCGTGAAGCCGACCCAGCGCCAGGTGGTTCCCGGGCACGTCGCCGTCGCAAGCGGCGAGTTGCGCGTACTCGGCGACAACGGCGTCGTAGTCTTGCTTGACGAGCGATACGTCGCCGCCGGCGGTGACGAAGGCCTCGACAGCGGCGAAGCGCACCGCGCGCACCGCGTCGCGGAGGAGCGCGCCGGGGATCGCCGGGGCACCCCACGCGCCGAGCGTGGTGGCGACCTCGGCCCGGACCAGCGCGTCGGGGTCACGAGAAAGCGAGCCGAGGCGTGTCAACTCGGGCCCGGACGGCGCGTAACGGCGGAGGTACGCGGCCGCAGTGGCGCGCGCGAAGGCGGGCGCGCCCGTGCCGGCGACGATTTGCATCAGGCTCTCCCGGGCCGACTCGTCGCCCACGCGGGCCGCGCGGAAGACCTCGACGTTGGCCTCGCGGCCAGGAACCTTGAAGCCGTGGTCGTGACGCACATGAACGCCCATGAACGTGGCGGTGGGCATATGGCAGCCCACACAATCGGCCTCCACACCGTGGTTCTCGGTGGCGGGCGGCGCGCTGTGACAGGCGCGACAGCGATCATTCCCCGGAGGCGCGCCCCCGTGCGGATCGTGGCAGTCCGTGCAGCGCACGCCCTTGGCCGCCATCTTCGACTGGGCCCAGGATCCCCATTCGAAGCCCTCGACGGGCGCGACGAGTCGACCATCGGCGCCGAATGCCGTGGAATCTCCCACCGCCGGCCGGAACTGGTCGAGGAAGGCCTTGCCCGGAGCGGCGTCGCAGGCGAGCGGACGCCGGAGGCTGTGGCAGCCGCTGCACGTATCGAGCTGCGCTCGGGCGTCGCGAGCGGCCCGCGGAGGACTGCCGTGGCAGGCCACGCAGCCGACGCCCTCGGCCAACCACTCGCTCGCGTAGCTGTGCGTGCCGATGTCAAAACCCTTGTCAAACCCAGTGACATGGCAGGTCGCGCACTGGTGGTTCCAGGTGCCGGCCAGCCCGGCCCAGTGGAGCTCTTCCCCTGGATCGGCCTCGGCGCCGTCGGGCGCGGGGTCGAACCACTGGCCCCGTGCCACGTCGAAGGCGATCGGCGCGACGAGAAGCCTCCCACCGGGGCCGTCCAGCAGGTACTGCTGCAGCGGCGTCACGCCGATGGTGGCGATGACAGCGTACTGACTGTCTCCCGCGCCGTCCTTGACGCGGACGACTGGCTGACCGTCGGCCAACTCCACGGTGGCGACGAGCTCCCCCCCCTGCACGCGCTGGCCCGCGAAGCGGGAGGGGTCCACCACCGTCGACTGCGCCCGGGCGTGGTGAGACTCGGCCCAGCGCGCCGCCTCCTCCGCGTGACAACTCGCGCAGTCCGCATGGGTGTCGGCGTGGGGATCGGCGGCCGCCGGCCCCGGGGGAGGCGCCGACTCATCGCACGCGAGGGCGAAGGCGATGGCGCTAGTGGCGAGCCGACGCATCGCCTCCGCGTTCTACCGCAACTCCACCTGTCCCGGGAAGGCGTCGTGGTGCTCCACGTAGCCAAAGGCACTGCCCATGGGCAGCGAAGTCGACGAGCCGAGGGTGCCGTTCGAATCAAAGCCGTCGAGCAGGCCCGAGGTCGACCAGGACACGATCGTCGAGTCGTTGTCGGGCACCTGGACGTCGCCCATGGCGTACACGAAGACCGGCGGATCGTGCGCCATCTCGTTGACCAGCGTGGCAGCCTGCGCGCCAGCGTCGAGCGCCAAGGTGATCACGCGCGAAGTCTGGTCGCTCCCCTCGCGATTGTCGTGGAGGCGAATGCCCCCGTCGACGAAGTCCCAGCCGTGCTGGTTCTGAAAGCTGGCATCGGCGCCGAACGACCACTCGGAGAGGAACCCCCCGATCCGGTCGAGGGTCTCGCCGCTGTCGCGCTCGACCACCGCGATGCTGCTGACATCGCGGAGCCCGATCCACCAGTTGTCGGTGGCCTCGTCGTGACGCAAGACGTTGCCACGCACCGAGTTCTTCTCGGGTTCGGCTTCGTTGTAGTTATCGCCCCAGTACCCGTCACGGGAGTCCCAGAGCTCGGTGACGGCGCCATTCGGGCTCACCTCGGCGATCCCGGCGCCGAGGCCCACGTTCGCCGAGTCACCGAGCATATAGCTGGTGATGATCCCCAACGTGCCGTCGTCGAGCACCATGAAGTCGTGACTCGGATGCAACTCGCCACTGACGCGCTCGAACTCGCCCGTCCAGCTGATGCGCGCCACGTAGGCGTCGGTGCCGCCGTCGCTGTCTTGCTCCCAGAGGATGTACACGCCTCCGCCGTCGGGAGCCACGCGCGTGCGGTACAGGACGCCAGGATCAGTGAGGTAATACCAACGGATATTGCCTTCCTCGTCCACCACGAGCGAGGCGCCAGCGCCCCCCATGATCGAGGTGGCGACGATGCCGTCCCACGGTGCCGTCCCGGTGGTGTCCAGCTCGGGTAGCGTGGTGGGCAGGGGCTCGGTGTCGAAGGTGCATGAGGCCAGCTCGTTGCCATCGGCGTCGACCAACTTCGCGAAATTGACGGCGTCGGGGGTCACGCCCACCAGCGTGGCCTGCTGCTCGCCGTCGCCGCGCCAGTCGGTGGCCAAGAGCGCACCGCGGTTGTCGTGGATCTCGAGCCGAGTGTCCCGGTCGGACTGGCCCGGCCACGAGGCCTCCGCCACGGTGACCACGTCGGCAGAGGGCGCAATGGCGACCCCGCCCTCGCCGCATTCGACCTCCGGAATGACGCCATCCTCGGCACCGGTGCAACCGACGGCCGCCAACAGTCCACTCAGAATCTGCATCGTCTTACCATAGCCCAGCCTGTGGGGAGGCGCCCTCAGGGGTGGCGGCCCCGCCATCGGTCGAGTGGCTGATAGGCCGCTCGCCCGACCTTGAGTAAACCCTGGGTCATGACGACCCCGGCCAGCCCGCTCTCCGGAGGCCCGCTTCCTGGCGGTGATCTGGGCACCATCGTCGAGGCCTTCCTCGCGCTGGATGGCCGACCCGGCGCGTGGATGCAGGTCGGTCCTGCGGGCACCCCGCGCGCCTACACCGGCAGCCAGGTGGTGGAGCTGGCCCGCCGCTGGCGGCGCGCCCTGCAGGAGGCCGGCGTGCGCCCCGGAAGTCGCGTGGCGATCCTGCTGCCGAACGACGAACGCTTCGTCGGTGCCTTCTTCGGCACGCTACTCGCCGGTGCCGCCGCGGTGCCTCTGGCCTGGCCGGCGACCACCCTCGACGCGCGCCGCGTGGTGGCCCTGCGGCCGCTCGTGGAGGCCGCCGACGCCGCGGTGATCGTCACCGACGAGGCGCTGGCCGACCACTTCCCCGTGCGCGCGGTCACGCATCCCGACAGCGTGGCGGTGGGCCACGACGTGCTGCCCCGCCACGGCGACACCGCCTTCATCCAGTACACCAGCGGCAGCCTCGGCCGCCCCAAGGGCGCGGTCATCACCCACCGGGCTGCCGCCGCCTGCGTGCGCGCCATGGGGCACGCGGTGGGGGCATCCGAGGCCGACATCGGAGTGAGCTGGCTCCCGCTCTTCCACGACATGGGCCTCGTGGGCGGCCTGCTCACCCCCGTGGCCTTCCGCTTCCCGATTACCCTCCTCTCCCCGGGCGAGTTCCTGCTTCACCCCGGGCGCTGGCTCGACCGGGCCGCCGCCGAGGGCATCACCACTGCCGCCGCGCCCGACTTCGCCTGGCGCCTTTGCACCCGCCGGGTCGCTTCCGTGCGCGGCAGCCTCAATTCCTGGCGCGTGGCCATCTCCGGCGCCGAGCCCGTCCATCGCACCACTCTGGACGCCTTCATCGCCAAGTTCGGCGCACACGGGTTTGGTCCCGACACCTTCCGCCCCGCCTACGGCCTCGCGGAGAACACCCTCGCCGCCTGCATCTACGACCCCTCCCGGCCGGGCGACGACGCCACTGTACACGGTCGCCACATCCCGAGCGTGGGCGCCCCGATCGTGGGCAACGAGATTCGAGTGGTCGATGCCGAGGGGCATGATTGTCTGGAGGGACAGGAGGGAGAGATCTGCCTCCGGAGCGCCTCTTTGATGAGCGGCTACTTCCGCGACGAGAGTGGGACGGCGGCGGCGCTGGTCGACGGCTGGCTCCGCACCGGCGACCTGGGGGTGATCACCGGGGGACAGCTCCACGTCTCCGGTCGCGCCAAGGAGTTGGTCATCCAGAACGGCTCCAAGTTCCACCCCTACGACATCGAGCGCGTGGCCACCGACGCCGTCGATGCCACCGTCGCCGGCGCGGCCGCCTTCGTGCTCCCCACGGACGAGGGCGAGATCCTCGTGCTCGCCGCCGAGGTGCCGGCGAGCAAGGCCGAGGGCGCGGATCGGCGCATCCGCGGCGCCGTCCTCGAGGCGCTGGGCGTGCGCATCGACCGCATCGTGGTGGTGGCCCCGGGCGCCCTGCCCCGAACCTCCAGCGGGAAGATTCGCCGCGTCGATGTCCCGCAGTTCGTCGAGGGCAGCCATGGCGCCTGAGGTGCTCGTGCTCGGGAGCAACGGCTTCATCGGGCTGCACGTGGTCGACGCGCTGCGCGCCGAGAGCGTGGAACCGCGCTGCGGGCGTCGTCCCCGGTCGAACGTACTCGGCCTACGCAGCCGCAAGGCGCGGATGGTCCACGCCGATCTCGACGATCCCGCCTCGCTCGACGCCGCGATGCAGGGCGTCGACACCGTGGTGCATCTCGCCGGGCACTACCCGCGCACGAGCACCGACCGCCCCGGCACCCTCGCCCTCGGCGAACGACAGAGCCGAGCGGTGATCGCGGCGGCACACCGGTCGCGCGTGTCGCGACTGGTGTACGTGTCGTCGACCGCCACGGTCGCCCCGCGCCGCGACGGTCCGTCGAGCGAGAACGACCGCTTCAAGGCCGCTCCCGGCCACGGCCTCTACCACGATCTCAAGTGGACGATGGAGTCGATCTTCGAGGGCGCGGCCGATCTCGATGTCCGAATCGCGCTCCCCGCAGGTTGCATCGGCCCGGGCGACCTCCGGCTCGGCACCTCGGCGCTGATCGTGGCCCTGGCCCGGGGCGACGACCCCCCTCACCCCGACGGTATCGTGTCGCTGGTCGACCCCCGCGACGCGGGGCAGGGCATCGCCCGGATGGCGCTGCGCGCGAATGCGCCGCGGCGGGTGATCCTGTCGCAGTCGAGCGTTCCACTCCACGGCCTGCTCAGCGTCCTGTCGCGACGCTACGGGGTGAAGGAACCCTGCGCGCCCATGGCGGCGAAGGTGGCCAAGGCTCTGGCCGACGACGCCGAGCATCAGGCCGTCGCGACCCACACGCGACCGCGAATGGTGCGCGAGATCGTCGACCTGGTGATCCACGGGGTGCCCCTCGCCGGCGACCTCGCCGAGCAGAGCCTCGGCGTTCGCTACCGCCCTTTCTCCGACTCCCTCGCCGACTTCGAAGCCTGGGCCTCCCGCCTCGGTTTCTTCCCCACGCCTCCGGAGGCTCGCCCGTGATCGCTCCCGCAACCGAAGCCCGCATCTACAAGATCCTCAGCGACCTCTCGGCCGTGCCCCAGCAGCAAATCAAGCGCGGTGATCGGCTGCGCGAAGACCTCGGTCTCGACTCGGTTTCCTCCATGGAACTGGTGTCGATGCTCAGCGAGGAGTTCTCCATCGACGTGGAGCTGGAAGAGGCCGTCCGCATCACCGACGTGGCCGGGCTCCTGGCCCTGGCGGAGAACCGGATTGGCGATGCTTGACAGCGCCACGGTGCCGTTGGCCGTCGAACGCCCGTCGCTGGCGGCGCTCGCGCCCCCGGGCGAGCGCGAGGTGGTCGAGGCGATCGTCGATCCCCTCGAGCGTTTCTGTCGCGACCGCATCGATCCTCGGGACAACGACCATCGCAAGTCGATCCCCACGGCCGTGCTCGACGGCTTGCGCGAGATGGGCCTCTTCGGCCTGTCGCTGCCGGAGACGCACGGCGGCGCCGGCCTCGGCCTCTGGGCCACCGGCAGCATCGCGGCGATCATCGCGCGCCGCGATCGCTCGGTGGCCACGACCCTCGGCCTGCACCTCGGTCTCGGCACCCGGGGACTGGTTCGCTACGGCAGCGCCGAGCAGCAAGATCGTTATCTGCCGCGCCTCGCGAGCGGCGAGATCCTCGCCGCCTTCGCCACCACCGAGCCGGCCGCGGGGAGCGACCTCAGCGCGCTCCGCTGCACGTTGTCGGAGACCGGGGGCGCCCTGTCACTCCGCGGCCAGAAGTGCTTCGTCACCAATGGCGGTCTCGCCTCGCTCTTCACCGTGTCGACCCGTAGCCCCGGTCTCGGGGGCGCGCGCCGGGGCCAGACCCTCGTGCTCGTCGAGCGCGACGACGTGGGCGTGTGTGTGGGGGCGGAGGAAGACAAGCTCGGCCTTCGCGCCTCGTCCACCACGATGCTCGACTTCGACGACGTGGCGCTCGGCGCCGGCCGCATCCTCGGCCCCGTGGGACAAGGCGCCCACTGTCTCCAACACATCCTCGCCTACGGCCGCACGGTCATGGCCTTTGGGTGCACCGGCACCGCCCACGCCGCCCTCGCCGCCACGCGAACCCACTGCTCGGTGCGCGTGCAGTTCGGCCGCACGCTCGACCAGCTCGCCATGGTGCGCGAGCAGCTCGCCGACATGGCCGCCAAGCTCTTCGCCATCGAGGCGCTGGTGCGCTGGGCGGCGAGCGACGAGTCGAAGCTCGAGTGGCGCTCGCTCGCGGCGAAGGTGCTGGCGAGCGACCTCAGCGGCGAGATCGTCGACACCGCGCTCCAGTTGCATGGGGGCTACGGCTTCATCGAGGAGACCGGCATCGCGCTCCTCGCCCGCGACGCGCGCATCACGCGCATCTTCGAGGGGGCCAACGACGTGCTCCGCGTGCACCGCGGCCTGTTTGCCGTGGGACAGGCTCCCGAGGGGCCCCAGGCCGCCCGCTGTCGCGACGCTATCGCCGAGGCCCGCGCCCGCCTCGGTGCGCGACTGCTCGGCGACCACGTGACGCTGCATCGGCTCGGCAGCATGGCGATGCTCGCCGATGCCTCCACCGCCACGTTGCAACGCGCCGACGACGAGGGCACCCCCGAGGCCCGCGCGCTCGCCGCTCGCTGGCTCCGCCTGTCGCTCAGCTACGCGCCCACCGTGGCCGACGACACCACCGCGCTCTGTCTTGGAGGCGAGTCGTGAAAGTTCTCTTCGTATACCCAGGCTTCCAACGCCACGCCGCGAGCAACCCCGAGCTGCTCGAGTACGTGCCCATGAAGGAGTACCTCGGCTCCCCTTCCCTCGGACTCGCCGCGATCGCTGGCGCCACCCCGAGGGACTGGGCGGTGGAGTACCGCGACGACCGGCTGCAACCGGCCGACCGGCCCACCGACGCCGACGTCGTCGCGATGAGCTTCTTCACGCCGGCGGCCTCGCGGGCGCTGCAGCTCGCCGACTACTTCCGGGCGCAGGGCAAGAAGGTCGTCGCCGGCGGCATCTTCCCCACGATGATGCCCGACGAGGTGCAGCCTCACGTCGACGCGGTGGTGGTGGGCGAGGGCGAGCTCTTGTGGCCGGGGCTGTTGCGCGACGTGCAGAAGGGCGAGCTGCGGCCTCGCTACGTGGCCGGTGCCGTCGATGTCGACGAGCTGCCCCCGCCCGATCTGTCGATCTACTTCGGCAGCGAGAACGAGGAGTTCCGCCCCGACGACTACCCCTTGCAGGTGTCGCGAGGCTGTCCCCTCACGTGCCATGCCTGCGCGCTCCCCGGGACCATGGGGCCGAAGGCCCGCGCTCTACCCATGTCACACGTCCTGGCGCAGGCCCGCCAGATTGCCGAGGGCGGAAGGCGCGCGTGTTTGACCGAGGACACCGGGTGGCTCCCAGGGACAGCCGGCAGCAAGCGCATGATCGAGCTGCTCAAGCACCTGGTGGAGAACGGGCGCCCGCTCACCGTGTCGTACATCGGCATCTCGATGCCGATGATCCTCGCGGCGCCGTCGAACTTCCTCAAGCTCGCCAAAGACGCCGGGGTCGACATGTTCTACCTGGTGGGCGGCTTCGACCCGGTGACGATGAACGCCTTTTCCGGCGAGAACCCGCGCGCGTACCTGCGAGCGGTCGACGCGATCAAGAAGAGCTGGGACCACGGGATCGAGCCTTACACGAGCTTCCTCCTCGGCAACGAGGGTGACGACGAGGGCACCGTCGACCGGATGCTCAGCTTCGCCACCGAGAGCGGCATCAAGAAGGCCGAGTTCGCGGTCTTCACGCCCTACCCGGGCACGCCGAGCTGGCACAAGCTCGTGGCGGAAGACCGGATCCTCACCCGCGACTGGTCGAAGTACAACGACGCAAACGTGGTGTTCAAACCGAACAAGATGTCTCCCGAGGCCCTTCACCAGGGCTACCTCCGCCTCTGGCGCGAGTTCTACGCCGCCCGCCCCGAAGTCCGTGAGCGCTCCGAGTACGAGCGCACCATCCAGTTCTGAGGACGTATGGAACCGACTGCTCTCTACCGCCTGCCCTGGTCGCTCAACGACAACGTCTTGTCGTGGCTCGAGCCCACCAAGAAGTGCAATATCTACTGCGAAGGTTGTTACTCGACCAACGAGGCCAACAGCCACAAGTCACTCAAGGACATCCGCTGCGATCTCGACGTCTTCACGTCGCAACGCAAGATGGATAGCGTGTCGATCGCCGGTGGCGACCCGCTCACCCACCCCGAGATCGTCGAGATCGTCCGCATCGTCAAACAAGACTACGGGCTCAAGCCGGTGGTCAACACCAACGGCCACGCGATGTCGCCCCAGGTGTTGCGCGAGCTGAAGAAAGCCGGGCTTCACGGGGTGACGTTCCACGTCGATAGCTCACAATCGCGCCCCGGCCACAAGCGGCGCAGCAACCTCGAGCTCAACGAGCTGCGCCTGCACTTCGCGAAGATGGTGGCCGAGGAGGGCGGCATCTCCTGCGCCTTCAACAGCACCGTCTTCCGCGACACGATGCACGAGGTGCCCGAGATGATCCGCTGGGCGCAGGCCCACATGGACATCGTGCACTCGATGGTCTTCATCTTGTTCCGCACCGGCCGGAGCCAGGAGTTCGACTACTGGGCGCAAGACGAGAAGGTGGGGCTCGACCAGCTCCCCTACTACGACCAGGAGCAGAACCCCACGCCGCTCACGACGCCCGAGCTCTTCGCCGTGATCAAGAAGGAGATCCCCGACTTCGAGGCGAGCGCCTTCCTCGGCGGCACCCGCGACCCGAACTCCTTCAAGTGGACGCTGGCCACGCGGGTCGGCAACAGCGACCGCATCTACGGCTACGTGGGCCCGCGGTTCATGGAGGCGGTGCAGACCGGGCATCACGTGATGAAGGGCACCTACCTGGCCTACGCGCACCCCTTCCTGCTCAAGCAGGGGCGCGCCACGATGGGCCTCTTCGCGCCCATCGACCCGAAGATGCGCCAGGCCCTCGCGCGATACACGCGCGACGTCGCGACGCACCCTTCGCGGGCGCTGAAGCGCCTGCACATGCAGAGCATCGCTTTCATCCAGCCGATCGACATGATGGCCGACGGAGAGGCCAACATGTGTGACGGCTGTCCCGACATGACCGTCCACGACGGACAGCTCGTGTGGAGCTGCCGTTTGGACGAGCTCAAGCGTCACGGAACCTTTCTCCGATGTGTCCCGAGGTCAGCATGTTGAACAGCCACGATCCGAATCGTCGCCCCGCGCCCGCCCTTGGGAGTAAGATCCCGTGGGAGGCACGGGTGCCGCGAAAGACCATCGCTCTCGTCACCGACGCCACCGGCAAGGTGGAGAGCGCTTCCCCCAGCGCCGACGCCACGCTTGGCAAGGTGGTGGGCCAGCGGTGTGTCGACATTGTCGATGCCCGCGGGCTCGACGGCACCACGGTCTGCACCCAGACCTGCGCCGCCTCCTGCACCGATGGCACCCCGGCGGTGGAGGTCCGCGTGAAGGGCAAGACCTGGCGCATGTACTGCGCCGGGGCCGGCCCCCACCGCACCGTCACGCTAGCGCCCACCGGTGAGGACATCGACGGCCTGCCGCCGCTCTCGCCGCGCGAGAAAGAAGTGCTCATCCTGGTGGCCGCGGGGCTCACCAACGCCCGCATCGCGCGCCGCCTCGACCTGTCGCGCGCCACCGTGCGCACGCACATCGAGCACATCCTCTCCAAGCTGCGCGTGCGTTCTCGCTCGGCGGCCGTGGCCCGGGCGATGGCCTCGGGGATGCTCGAGGGTTGAGCATCAGGCGCGACCGGTGCAAGCCGGTTGACTCGGGCGTCCGAGGCGCTACGCTAGCCGGCATGAGCGCGACCGCTGCCGACCTCGCCGCGAAGCTGCGCATGCGGCAGGCCACGGCACGCCAGCGTGACGCGGTCCTCACGGCGGGCCGGCTCGGCGGGGTCGATCAGGCTGCGGCCTTGCTCCGGGAGCGTTTCGGCGCCAGCCGCGTCGTCTTGATCGGGTCGCTCGCCCGAGAGGCGAGCGTCTCGGACAGCGATGTGGATCTCGTTGTTGTCGGCGTTCCGATGCGGGACCACACGAGCGCGGTGCTCGAACTGGAACGGCTCTTCGCTTGCCCGGTCGACTTGATCCACCTCGAGTCGGCACACCCGGCCATGCGCGCCACCATTGAGCAAGAAGGGCGCGAGTTGTGAGCACGGGCCTCGAACGACTGCGGGCACAGATCCTCGCGGATCGCCAGAGCCTCGCGGTTCAGATTGCCGAGTTGGCGGAAGTCGAAAATTGTGTCGATCCCGGGCAAACCGCTCGCGCGGCCTGGGCGCTGCACCATGGGTACTCGGCCGTCGAGGCGATGCTGGAACGCGTGGCCCGAGCCATCGAGGGCGGCGCCCCGACCGGGCCCGAGTGGCACCGGGAGCTGCTCGACGCCGCGGCGCTCGAACTCGGCGGCCTGCGACCAGCGATCTTGTCGCGACCCACCGTCGGGCACCTCCATCACCTCCGTGCATTCCGTCACTTCGCTCGCCACGGCTATGGCTCCGCGTTCGACCCGGTGCTCGTCCAACAATGCGCGGCGCACCTTCACGACTGCGCGGCGGAACTCGCCGCCGACCTCGACCGCTTCGACGCGTTCCTCGCCGAGGTCATCCGGCGGGCGTCCACCACGTCGAACTCCGCTTGACCACCGGGAGCTGCCTCTGCGGCGCGGTTCGCTACGAGGCGAGCGGGCCGCTCACGCCTGTCACTTACTGCCACTGCTCGATGTGTCGACGCTGGCACGGCCACGTGGGCGCCTACACCGCCGTCGACCGCGAGGCGTTCCGGCTGGTGGAAGACCGTGGCCTGCGCTGGTACGCCTCCTCGCCCGCGGTGCGGCGTGGCTTCTGCGGCGAGTGTGGATCCAGCGTGCTCTTCGACGAGGAGGGGCTGTCGAAGATGTGCATCACCGCGGGGACGCTCGACTCGCCGACCGGCACGCGCGAGGGGGCCCACATCTACGCCGCGAGCAAGGGCGACTACTACGAGATTCACGGGCCGCTCCCGGCCTACGACGAGTTCCCGCGGCCGGTGGCGAAACCCGGGACGAGCTGAGCGGCGCCTCACGCCGCCACCACCTTCTTCGCAAAGGCCTTAGACCAGTCGATGCGCCCAGTGAGCTGCATCAGGGCGAAGAGCGTGACGATCCCGAGCACGGTGATGGTGAGCCCGGTGAAGCCGTCGAAGAAGTGCGCCGTCGCGAAGCCAACCTGGTAGAGCAGCTGCGCGAGACCGGCCTCCACGAAGGCGAAGCGCGCGCCCACCACCAGCCGCAGATAGCTCACCACCAGGAGCACGCTCACCCCGGCGCTCACACCGAAGGCCCACTCGATGGGGAGATGATCGGCGCTGTAGGCGAACAACAAGTTGAAGGCGAAGAAGGCCGCCGCGATGAACAGGTAGTTGATGGGGTGTACCTGCTGCTCGCGCAAAAGCCCGAGCACGTAGATCCACAGGAAGAACAAGCCGAGCGACAGGGGCGCCGACACCGCCAGCTCGGTGGCCAGTTCCCCCGGCTGGATGCGGGTGGGCATGATCATGCCGGCGCCGAAGCCCGTCACCACCGAGGCGAAGTCCCAGCGCAGGTCCCAGCCCTGCCCATTGTCGTTTTTCGCGGTGGGTGACAAGCCGGGCACGGGGAAGTCGATGCGGTCGAAGTCGGTGACCATCGCCAACTGGAAGTCCTTCACCTGCGCCACGCCCTGCGAGGGCTGGTACTGCCAGCTGTCGGCGCCGCGGCTCCGGTACGACACGCCGAGGGTGACGGTCTGGCCCGGCTCGATCCACACCGCGGTGCTCACCGCACCGGCCTGGGGGACGGCGCTCACCTCGGCGCCATCCACCACGAAGCGGAAGTCGTCGTACATCGCGTTCTCGTCGGGAAAGCGAAAGGTCACGTCCAGCGCGCGACGCACGGTGTCGTCGCTGGTGACCGTCCAGGTGCCGCCGAAGTCCACGTCGTAGAGCGGGAACCAGAAGAGGCCCCGGCGACGCTCGTCGAGGTGGAGCTTCACGTCGGCGCGGGTCGAGGCGGGCGCGAGCGCCCGGGTGCGCGTCTCCATGCGCCGGTCGTAGCGGGTGGTGATCACCGTGCCGTTGGCGTCGGTCACGTCGCGCTTCTCCACCACCTCTTCCTCCCAGCGCAGCTGAAACTCCGGGGCGCGCTGCACCTGGGCGTTGCCCCAGAGGGCGCCCACCTCCTGGCGGATGCTCCAGCGCGCGCTGTTGCTGCGGGAGTCGGTCACGCCGGCGAGCACGAACCAGCTCACGGCGGTGAGGATGAATACGAAGACGATGCCGACGGCTCTGAGGATGAGATTCAAGGGTTCTCCACGGACAGGAGCACCCTAGGCCGGCGGTGTGCGCGAGCCCGACCACGCCCGTGCCGGCCCCCGGGACGAACGGTGCAAGGACGGTGCAGGGGTCAACCGCGTTACAGCCGCGCGCATGGTCCCGAACCTAAAACTCCCCGCGCCGGTCTCCCTGGTCTACGCGGCCGCCACGCCGCCGTTGCTCGTGAAGGGTCGCTGCGTGTCCCAGGCGGGCAATGAGCTCACCCTCGACGTGCCGGAGGGCACCGATCTCCCCGCCGGTCACTCGGTGATCGTCGACTTCTCCGCCGAGGCGGGGGTGTCGCGGGTGATCGCCACGGTGGGCCTGAGCGAGGGCACGCGCCTCCTGGTGAAGGTCACCCGGGTACCCACCCCCGAGAAGCGCGAGTATCCCCGCATGAACGGCGGGATCACGCTGAAGTACTTCGTCATCTCGGGCAACAACCCCGACGCGGTCGACGCCTGGCTCAAGGGCGGCAACGCCACGGGCAAGCTCTACGAGCCCGACCCCTTCATGAACTTCAGTGTCACCGGGCTCGCCTTCGACGACCTCGACACCTGCAGCGACGGCGACACCCTCGCCTTCACGCTCAACGTCCCCGGCGTGTCGCACACCTGGCGTGGCGCCGCCCGCGTGGTGCGCATCTGGAAAATCCCCATCGACGAGCGCGACGAGAGCATTCCTGCCACTCACCGCATCGCGGTCCACTTCAGCGTCTTGCCCGAAGACGCCGCGGAAGCGCTCCGCGTGCACACCCAGCGCATCCAGGAGGCTTGGCTTTGATCCGCGATCGTCTCAAGGCAGCTGTCAAGAAAGTCGCCATCAAGGCCTTTGGCATGGAGTGGGAGGCGGAGAACATCCCCGAGAACGAGTCGCTCAAGAAGCGCGCCGCCCCGGCCTCCATCGATCCCAACGTGATCCCTAAGGTGGTGGATGGCTCGGGCGACACCCCCGGCCCGAAGCACTTCGAGAAGATCGGCCGCACCTGGCTGGCCTCCCAGGTGATCAGCAATGTGTCGCCCTACATCATCGACATCCGTCATCCCAAGGAGTGCGCTGCTGGCACGCTCCCCGGCGCAGTCGCGTTGCCCGGCGACCAGGTGAAGTCGCGACTCGAACTGCTCCCCGGCAAGGACATCCGCGTCACGGTGTACGACCAGACCGGCAGCGCCGAGTCCGACCAGCTCGCCACCTGGCTGCGCGAGCAGGGCTGGGGTCTCGCCCGCATGTTGCAGGGTGGCTACGCCGAGTGGCTCGAGCACGGCGAGCCCATCACCACGCCACAGCCCCCCGAAGGTGCCAAGTACCACCTTGGTAATCCCGTGGAGATCAAGAAGGTTGGCCGCGGCTACGTGCAGGCGGTGGCCCTCGACGGCGGCAAGGCCGTCTACACCGTGCTGATCGAAGACGGCACGGTGAAGGCGGGGGTGAAGGAGAAGGAGCTTGCTGGGTAGTTTGCTGGTGCTCGGGCTCGCCCTTGCGAGCCCCGGAACCGTGCTCCCCGTGGCGCCCACCAGCGCCCCCGGCCGCGTGGCGCCCACCCCGGCCGACCCCCTGGCCGCCGCTATCGAGGCCCGCAACCAGGGCGATCTCGCGCGCGCGATCTGGAACTACGAGAGCTGGCTGGCGAGAAAGAACACCAGCGGCCGCCTACGCGCTGCCGTGCAGCTCGCGCTCGGCCTCGCCTACCTCGACAACGGCGACCCCAACCTCGCCAGCGCGCTGTTCTCGAGGGTGCGCGCCTCGGGCACGCCGGTGGCCCCCTGGGGCGCCTGGTACGAGGCCCTGGCCGACCACGAACGAGGCCGACACAGCGTGGCCGCCAGCGAGTGTGGCGCGTACCGGAAGAACTGGCCCGAGGGCCCGCACGCCGACGAGTGCCTCGTGCTCATGGGCGACGCCCACGTGGCCGCCGGCAACCGGGGGCCGGCGGTGGCCGCCTACCAGCAGTACATCGCCGCGCATCCCGACAGCCCGCGCGAGGAGAGCCTCCGCCTCGGCATCGCGCTGGCGGTGTCGAACACCGACCCCGCGCAGGGCATCCCCATGCTGCAATCGCTGGTGCTCGACCACGCCTACCACTCCACCGGCGACAGCGCGCGCGCCCGGCTCGACGAGCTCGCCAAGGAGGGCTTCGACACCGCGCTGCCGAGCGACGGCATCACCGCCTGTCGCCTCGCCGCCGAGCGCAAACGTTGCGGCTACGAGCGCGAGGCGTGGGCGATGTTCCAGGAGCTCACCCAGCGTGCCGCCACCGACCCCACCGTGGCGCAGTGGATCGACAGCCACGACGACCAGTTCAAGTGGGGCACCAAGCAATACATCGCCGTCGCGGCCACCCTGGCCGAGCAGTACGCGAAGCGGCCCGACGCCGAGATCGCCTGGCAACGTTACCGGGCCCTGGCCAAGGGCGGCGACTGGAAGGGCGCGGCGCAGCAGCTCGTGGATGGCGCCAAGGCGCACCCCGGCAGCCGGTTCCGCTCCGCCAGGGAGGAGCTTGCCCGGGCGCAGTTGCTCGCCGGCGACTACGCCAACGCCCGCGACGGGTGGACATCCATCGGCAAGTCCGGTGGGGCGCTCGGCAAGGAGGCCCGCTGGCTGGGGGCGTTCAGTGCCTACCGGCTGGGTGACTACCCCGACGCCCTCAAGCGACTGGAGGCGATCGACGACGGCGACGACTGGACGAGCGACGCGGCTCGCTTCTTCCGCGTGCGCACCCTACAGAAGCTCGGGGAAACGGAGAAAGCGAAGGCCGCAGGCGACAAGATCGTCGAGGAGAATCCCTGGTCCTGGTACGCGGCGCTCCTGCGCGGCGACGTCGCTGGTGAAACTGTCACACGTCGCGCGGGACGCTGGCCAGGGCCCGTGTTGTCACCCGCCGATGCCCTGCCCCGCGTCACCCACGCCCTGCCGCCGGTGGCGTCGCCCACGGGCGGTGATCGTCCGCTTGTCAGCTCTGTCGCGTACTCTCCGAGTCCGGTGGCCGCACGCGACTGGAACCCAGGTCGGTCCTGGGACGAGCGCCCCGAGGCCTACGCCTCGAGCTTCCTCTTCGACCCTGCCGAGGGGGCGCGGCTGCTCGACGACCTGCAAGCCAAACACCCGGACCTCTTCCCCGACGCCCAGGCCGCGGCCGACCTCGCCCGCGCCGGCGCCTTCGACCTCGCCGCGCCGCTGGTGGCGCGCATGTACGACGCCATCGACCCCAACGTGGGGGGCACGGCCCACCCGGAGGTCGCCCTCGACGTGGGCGACTGGCGACAGGTGTTCCTACTGGTGCGCGACCACTACCACGTGGCGCGGTTCTCCTGGGGCACCCACAAGATCGCCGCCACACCCGACCAGAAGGTGGCCGCGTGGCGACTGACTTACCCCACCGCCGAGGCCGACCCGCTCTGGCGGCATGGCGAGCGCTACAACGTAGACCCCCTGCTGGCGCTCGGCCTGATGCGCCAGGAGAGCGTGTACCGGCAGTGGGCGCTCTCCCCGGTGGGCGCCATCGGGCTCATGCAGGTGATGCCTCGCACCGGGGCGCGCATCGCCGCGCGAATGGGCGACCCCACCTACTCGCCGGAAGTATTGGAGGACCCCTCCACGAATGTCCGCTACGGCATGTGGTACCTCGGGCAACTCCTCGATCGCTTCGGCGGCGCCTGGCCGCTCGCGGTGGCGAGCTACAACGGCGGCCCCCACAACGTGTCGGCCTGGCTGCGCCCCTGGGGCGACCAGATTCCGCTGGAAGACTTCGTAGAAC
Organism: Pseudomonadota bacterium; assembly: GCA_005778355.1. GTDB lineage: Bacteria > Myxococcota_A > UBA796 > UBA796 > SXON01 > SXON01. Next base: position 69,944 of record SXON01000246.1, read on the forward strand.
ACATCCCCTACCCGGAGACCCGCGACTACGTGAAGAAGGTTGGCGGGTACTACGTGTCCTACGTGGCCTTGTATGGCGAGCCGGAGGACCTCGTGGTGGTGCCACCCAGGGTGACTCGGGACGATCCGACGACGGTGGATTTCTAGGAGCGTCCGGCGCTTCTCACAGCCCCACCAGGTGTACTGTCCGCCCGTCTACCTGGCGCGTCTCCTGCCAGAGTTTCTCGTCCCAGGCGCGCCCGGCGCGCTGATCGACGACCAGGAGCCAGCCCTCGCGCATGCCGAGAGCCTGGAGGTAGCGGCTGAGCTGGACCACGCCCTTGTCCTTGACCGTGTCGAGCCGATCACGGGCGCGCACCCGCTTGACCTCGGTGACGAAGCGCTCCCCGGCGTAGTGGGTGACGATGTCGACCGCCCCGCGGCCGGCCGCAAATTCGCGGTACACCTGGCCGCCGCCGTTGACCACGCGCTGCAGGAACGCCATGAACGTGAGGTGCGCCACGGCCTCCGGGTAAAGCGGCAGGTGCTCGGTGATGGCGTCGGCGTTCTCTCGCCAGTAGTCCCGGAACGCCCCGACCAGGGCAGGGAAGTCGAGGCGCCCGTCGGGGGTCGACCATGGCCACCACGGCGCGGGCGTGTTCCGCTGGCGACTGTAGGACAGCTCCCGGGCCAGCACCTCGCGGTACAGCCGGTTCGCGGTCTCGGCGCCACCGCTCCCGAGGGCCACGAGCCCCAGGTCGACCACGTAGCGGAAGTCATCGTGGGCGTAGTCCACCTCCTCGTCGCCGAGCAGCACCGCCTGCACCACCCGCGCCACCCGAGGCTCTTTCAGCCGCTCGGCCAGCGCGTCGAGGTGGGTGGTGCGCGAGAGCACCAGGCGTTCTTTCGCCTCGTCGACGTGCGCGGCGGTCACCGCGACCGAGCGATCCGGGCAAAGCTCATCCATGCAACACAAGGCCAGGGCGTTCACCAGGAAGGGCTGCCCCGCAGTCCACTCGAAGATCCGCGCCGATGCACCCGGCGTGAACACCTGCCCGGTGTCCGCCGTGTGTTGCGAAACCAGCTCCACCACCTCCTCGGCGGTGAAGTTGCGCATGGTGATCGACGCCGCCTTGATGTTGAAGGGGCTGCCGGGGTTCACCGGCACACCGTCCTTTGACTCTGTCAGGTAGTCGCGCAGGTCGCGCATCCCGATGAGTCCGACCGAGGCGGGGAAACGCTCGGGACGCTGGTTGAAGCCCGCGCGGAGCTGCCGAAACAGGTTCACCAGCGCCGGGCCGCTCACCGTGTCGGCCTCGTCGAGCAAAAGCACGACATGTCGGGGAGCCACCGCCGCGCACCACGAGGACAGCCACGCGCCGAGGCGTCGCCCCACCGCCACCTCGTCGACCGAGGTGGGCGAAGGCGGCCTCTGGGCCAAGGGCAAGACGGCCGCGTCCTCGTGGATAGACCACAGCCACCTCGGCTCGGCCTCCTCCACGGCCTCCGCCCCCTGGCTCGTCTCCAGAGTGGCGTGGATCGCCACGTGCCCGTCGGCCCTGAGCTGCACGGCCAGCGCGCGCATCGCCGTGGTCTTCCCCACCTGTCGCGCCGCGTGCAGCACGAAGTACTGCTTGCGCTCCACCAGGTGGAGCACGTCAGGCAGGCGCCGCGACGGCGACAGCATGTAGTGATCGCGCGGGTCGCAGGGGCCGGTGGTGTTGAAGAAGCGGGGCATCCACCGCGAGTCTATCGCGGGAGGGGGCGGGGCAGCGGGCGTGAGCTCCGTGGCCGCGTCGCCACGCCGGGCTTACCCTGTACAAGGTGCCGACCACCACCGACATCGCCGCCTACGCCGACGCCTGGCGATCCCGCGCGTCGCGCGAGGCTGAGCGGCAGTCGCTCCAGGTCGATGACGACACCGCTCGGGCCCGAGCCGCAGTGGCCTCGTTGCGCGATCAATTCGCCTTCGACGCCGCGTGGCTGTTCGGCTCGCGCGCCGCAGGCCGCTCGCACGAGGCCTCCGACTGGGACATCGCGGTTCGGGGCCTTCCGCTGCGCGACTGGTTCTCGGCGCTGGAGCGCCTCGAGCAGGAATTCGGCGTCGAGAAGGTCGATCTCGTGCGGACCGAGGAAGCCGGCATCGGGCTGAGGATGGCCATCGAGCGCGGGGTGGTGCTCGATGGGTAGGCCAGTCGATCCCACGCCGGCGATGATGATCGCGACGCGAGCCTACGGCGAGAGGTAGGAGTAGATGTACACCGCGCCGTCGCCGTCGTAGGCGCCCGGGGCGCCGATGGCGAACTCGTCGGCACCGTCGCCGTCCACGTCGCCGAGGCCTGCGGTACTGGTGCCAAAGTAGCCGTCCTCGTAGGTGCCGTTGAGCACCAGAGCGGCTTCCGACAGGTCGTGTGCGGACTGGAAGGGGCCGAGGAGGACGTACACTGCGCCCGCATGCGACACGGCATTCGGCGAATCATAGTTGGAAGCAAGGAGCAGGTCGGTCGATCCATCACCGTCAACGTCGCCGGGACTGCTCGGCGACATGTCGCTGGCGCGGCCCCCGCTGTCCCGGATGGTGACATCAGCGGCGTCGAACTCCACTGCGCTCGACAGCGGACCCAGCCACAAGCCAACGCGCGCCTGCTCATAGTCAGAGTTTCGGAGCATGATGTCGTCGTAGCCGTCGCCATCGAAATCGGGAGCCGCCGCGCCGGCGACGAGGCTCCCCCAGGCGTCGAGCACCCAGGCATCCGCGTTCGCGGCTTGCCGGATCCCGCGCCAGGGTCCCTCCGCAACCGCAAACACGTGCCGACCATCGCTGGGGCGGTAGAAGGATACGCTCACGTCTGAAATCCCATCACCGGAGTAGTCGTGGGTGACAGCCATGTCGTGGGAGCCGACTTCGTCAAAGAGGAGCGAGGCATCCGCACTTTCTACCGCCATATCGTCGCCGATGGTCGCGATGTCGAGGATGTGCACCCCCTCCGCCAACGGCCCTTCACCAGTGATCGGATCCCAGTACACCACAAGTCCATTCCAGTCTGAGAACTCCACGATCCCTGCCGCTTGTAGGTACCCAGCTTCGGGATCGACGGCGTGGAGAGCGCCGATCACTCGAGAATCGCTCACCCGCAGAACATCAATGGGCTTGCCCAGTCCGAACAGCACACAAGGATCGCGGGGGCAAGCCCCCTCGGGCAGAGGCACGGGCTGGGAGGCCGGGAAGTGCACGCTCGACCACTGCTCCACATATACCTCGCCTGACGTACCGGGGTCGCCCTCCCAGGCCACGCCACCCGAGTCCTCAATTTCGCACCCGCTATCGCACCGGAACCCCGGTGGATCGCCACCCGAATAGAACACCTCCCCGGTGCCCGGGCTCCCGAGGAACTGACCGTATCCTCCCCTGCGACCCTCGGGGCCGATCCAGGTTGCGCGGAGCGGTTGGTCCTCGTCGCACCCCGTGTCACTCGGAGCTGCCGTCTCGCACGCGGCGAGCAGTTGTAGTGCAACGAGCGGCGTCACGAGGCGTCCTGGCCGAGAGCCTTGACTGCGCGCAGTAGCCCCTCCAGGTCGTCGACCAGGCGCTCCCCAACACGATCCCGAGTCACGGGGGGAGCTCGCCGCGCCACGCGGGGAGCCCGGCAACGCGCCGACGCCGGTGGAGCGCCGGCGGTTTCATCGCCGATGGGTTGAAACACGCACAGGTCGAGCCTGGGCGCCGCGCAGGTCGCTGCCGTCGCCCCGATGAGGCTCAAGTCCGGGCCCCCCTCCCAGTACCACGAGACGTACACTGTCCGGGAGGAGCGCTCGGCGCCGCGCAGCTCGGTGGGCACGCTGCGCGCCCGCGCGACGAGCAGGACTCGGCCCGTCGGTGGAAAACCGAAGTACCAGTCGTAGCAGTCATACTGCATGCGGATCCTGCAGTCGCCCGCCGACTCGCGGGCGTCGACGAGAGTCCACCCCGCGGTCTCGTCCATCCTGTAGAGTGACACCTCGATGTCCGCTTTTTCCTCCCCCTCTCCAGTGTTCACTTCCAGCCACCACAGCGTGATGACCATCCGCTTGGTCCCCTCCGGGACGACCTCGGCCTCGTCGCCCGCGAGCCACAGGAGGTCGACCGGGTCTTCCTCGGTGAGGGTCACGGCGGAGGTGTGTCGATACCATGGAGGCGACATGTGCCCGCGAGCGTAGCGTCGCAACCGGAAGCGACCCAGACCCCAGCCTGGAGCGGGTGGGGCGGCACGGGCGCCGCCGCTCCACGCGTCGAAGGCGACGCCGTCGGCCATGTTGAGGATGTTGCTGATCATCCGGCCGGGCTGGTTCGCGAACTCCGGGCCGCTCGCGTAGAGATACCAGTGCTTGAACACCGCTGCCGCACCGGCGACGGTGGGCGCCGCGCCGCTCGTCATCCCGTGCTGCACGTACCCTTGGACCACCGCGCCGGTGGAGTCCGTCCAGGTGCCGGCGACGCCGCAGGAGTAGTGGTTGACCACGAGTGAAGGGTAGACACGACCGTCGGGGGTCACACAGCCCTCGGTGTTGTCCTGCAGGGTTTCCATGCGCTGCATCTCCGCCGGGCTGTAGCCGCCGTCGATGCCACCTGTCTTGAGGCTTCCGACGGCAATTGCCGCAGCCGAGGTGCCCGGCGAGGAGACCTCATAGGGGGCGTTCTTCTTGCTAGGCCCGCACACAGCGGCGGCCGAGAGCAGGCCTGATGGGTCATGCCCATTCCCCGCTGACTTCACGTAGATCGCTGAGTCGTCGAGGTACGCCTGGAGCACCCGCAACGACTCCGGGTCCAGCCCACGTGCCTCATCATCGGTGGGGCAGGGAGTTTGATCGTTGGCAGGTCCATACGACTGGGTCCCGGTGTTCGACGGTTGGCTCTGCACCACGATGTCCGTCCCCTGCAGTGACTCGGAGTCCACGAGGACCAACTGGCCATCGACGAGCACGGAGTAGCCCATCCAGTAGCCCTGCAGGATGTCGAAGGTGTCGGGCGACGACGTCGCGCTGAACACGGCGTAGGCCCTTCGCGCCACGCCTGACCGGCCTTCCCGGTCTCCCTCGCCAACCACCTGGCTGTCCTGCGCCTCCATCACGCTGGCCAGCGCCACGCCCGCCGTGGCCGTGCCGTGCGTCGCTTCGCTTCCGGACAAGGCCGCGACGTTGAGCCGCCCGAACTCGCCCGACCCGAGGACGGTGCCATCGTTCTCGATGAAGTACCGGGCGCGGTTCTCCCCCAGTGGAGTGAGGAAAGCGGGGTGGGTGGGATCGGGGAAAGTCGTGGTGCTGTTCTCGATGACCGTGACCACGACATGCGGCTGGCTCTCGAGGACGACGAGCGGCCGGTTGTCGTAGCCCGCCCCTCCCGTGCCATACCCCACGATCTCGTCTCCCACCGCCCACGGCGCCAGCCCCTCCTCCCCGGCGCCGTCGTAGCCGTCGTCGAGGTACGCGTACCCATTGATCGCGGCCACCCGCGAGCTCTGGAAGGGCGTCACCAGAGTTCCGGATGCACCGCCACACGAGGATGAGTCCGGCGGCGTCCCGATCACCGGCGTCGGCAAGCCGGTGCAGAGGAAGGACTCGTCGAGCCCGTCAAGCTGAGCCGGCGGGGGCGAGGCCTGCCGCGCGTGGTCGCGAGAGCGCGCGGCGCGGGCCTCACTGATGCGCGTCCTCCGCAGATCGTCCAGCACCGCGCGCAGCCCGCCGCCCGCGGCCATCATCACCGCCCGGCTGGGCATCCTCGCCCCCTCGGACGAAGCGTCGCATGGATCCGCGGGGGCGCTCCGCACCCGCGACACGACCTCGCTGCCCGCGAACACCCGCCCGCTCTCGTCCTCGCGGGTCCAGTCGTCGCGCCGGTAGATCCGGTCCGCGCGCACCGCGTGCTCGTCGTCGAGCGGCGTCGGCAGGCCGAGTGCCTCGTCCACCACCAGCGCCGAGCCCGACTCCGCGACAAGCTCCTTGGCCGTCCTCGCCGCCCGCCGCGGGCCGCCTTCCACGGGCGTCGAGAATAGCTCGACGACGCGCCGGTAGTGCGGCTGTTCCTGGGCCCGCATTGCCACGAGCTGCCCGAGGCGCTTGCTCACCTGCCGCTCGAGCAGCCGCCGGTCGATGTCGTCCGCGACACCCGGGGCCAAGTCGATCGAGTCGGTCGCGCACTCGCTGCAGCACGCGCCCAAGGCGGGCGGCGCCTCGACCTCGGCGTCCAAGCGCTGCCACCCCTCCGCAGACGGCCGCTCCTCGGGCCCCGGTAGGCCCGGCGGAGGCTCCGCGCGGGCACACCCGCACCCTTCCCCCGCCTCGACGCCGCCGGGGCTGGCTAGCGGCTCCACCCGGTCGCCCAGATCCGGACGCGGGAAACCGCGTCGGCGTGGCCCAGGGTGACACCCACCTGCCCGAGTCGCCCCAACGGGCCCGTGACCGCGCCACCGCCGCGGTAGGGCGGCGCCGCAGTAGAGGCGGCGTTGATGACGGTGACGTGGTTCAGGAAGCCCTTCCCGCTATTGCTCATCTTGTGCTTCACCGTGATCGACTGCGTGGTGCCGGAGGACTCTTCCACCTCCACCTCGTAGTAGATCTCGTAGGCCTTGCCGAGCAGCTCGTTGAACTCGGGCGGCGAGGCCACCTCGGCGGCGCCGCGCACGATCTGGTCGAAGACAAGGGTCGTAAAAAGCCGCACGGAGCCTCCAGTGTTGGGAGAAATGCACGCCGCCAAGCGGGGGTGCACTTGGAACGGTAGCACGACCAGCCCCGAGAGAGAGAGAGAGAGAGAGAATTGAGCCCAATGGTAATATAGACCACATTCCGCGACGCCCTCAACTCCACCGCCGGTGCAACCACAACCACCCGTGCGGCCGGGCCCGGATCTGTTCCTCGTAGAACCTGTTCATCGCCGCCGTCCGCTCCTCCGCCGTCCCCCCCACCACCAGAGGCGCGATGTGCAGCCGGTGCCGACCCACCCCCTCGCGCCACTGCCAGGCCCCGTACACCGGACGCCCCGTCTTGAGCGAGGCCACGGCGGCGCCGAGCGAGGTGCGGGCTGGGCGGCCGAGAAAGGGCAGCGCCGGCCCCTTGTTGTGTCGCTGGTCCTGGATGAAGTACACGCTCCGACCGGACTCGAGCTGGGCGTACGCGTCTTTCATCGTCGCCCCGGTTTCCATGCGCACCACCCCGTGGGCGTCGCGCAAGTCGGCGAGCAGTCTCGCGACAAAGGGATCCTTCGGCGTCCGCAGGAAGATCGCCAGCGGGAACGCCTCCGCCCAGGCCAGGAGCGCCACGTCCCAGGCGCCACCGTGGCCGGCGATGACGATCGCGCCGCGCACCGCCTCCGCGCCGGTCACCTCGATCTGCAGGCGTTCGAACTGGAATAGCTCCACGTAGCCCAGCACCAGGTCGTGCATCATGCAACGCAACGTGGGCCCCGGGGGCACGTCCGGCAGGGCCTGCCGCAGGTTGTCGATGGCCTCGCGGCGCCGCAAGGGCAACACCGTCCACCAGAGCCATGCAAGCACCCAGCCGAGGCCGCTGGCCAGCCCGAGTGGCAGTTTCCGCAGCATCGCCACGGCCAGCGCCTTCACCACCGCTCCAGTCGCGCGGCCAGCGCCGCCTCGCCGGTCAGCACCTCAACCTCCACCACCAGCGCCCAGGCCCGCGCGTCGGCCGGGAGGCGCGCCGCGTCTTTCTCGGTGGTCACCACGAGGTGATCGTCGGTCCACGCCTCGATCGACTGCAGGTCGTGCCAGGTGAAATCGTGATGGTCCTCGAAGACCATCGTCCGCTCCACCCGCACGCCGAGCTGCCGCAGTTGACGGAAGAAACCATCCGGACGCGCGATGCCGGCGAGCGCGATGGCCGGACGCGCGGGGATGGCGGACAGGGGGAGTAGCTCGCCGCGGCGGCGCCAACCCACGGGACGATACCGGGCCTCCACGAAGATGGCGTCACGACGTGCCAGCCCGCGCACCCAGCCGGGGACTGCACCGTGGTTGCACCACACCACGTCGGCCTTCGCGAGCCACGAGCGCGGCAGCCGCCGCGTGCCCACCGGGATCGGCCCGCCGCCATCGGGCCACCGGGCGTCGATCACCACCACCTCCAGGTCGCGGGCCACTGCACCGTACTGGAGGCCATCGTCGAGCACCGCCACCCGCGCGCCTGCCTTGGCGGCGGCCTCGATACCCGCGAGGCGATCGGGCGCCGAGCACACCGCCTGCCCCCGCCGGGCGAGCATCGCCAGCTCGTCGCCGAGGTCGGTGGCCTCGCCCGACATGCGGATGTCATCACCCTTGCGACGCCCGTAGCCCCGCGACACGACGACGCTCCCGTGTACCCGCGACGCGAGCCACGCAGCGACCGGCGTTTTCCCCGAGCCGCCGGCGGAGAGACCGCCCACGGAGATGACCGGGATCGGCGCCTGCTTCAGGGGCCGTGGACGCAGTAGCGCCCCCGCCATCCAGACGGGAACGAGCGGCCAGAGCCAGGGCCTGAGCGGACGCTCGTCCGGGATCGCGGCCGACAAGGCCGGCGACAGCGCTTCAACCACCGCCGAGAGCCCTGGTGACACCGCTGAGACCGTCCGCGGGCGGTGCAACGCCGTCACCAGCGCCGTGGCGAGGGTCGACTCGCGGGCCACCACCGCGTCTACCCCCTCCCAGGCCGCCGCGTTGCCCTCCACGTGGGGCCCGCGCACCACCGGCAGGCCCGCTGCCACAGGCTCCGCTGGCGAGTGTCCACCCACCCCAGGGAACAGAGTACCTCCAACATAAGCGGCCCGCGCCACGCCGTAGAGCGTCGACAGCTCGCCGATGGTGTCGAGCAGCACCACCTCGCAGCCCTCGGGCACGCGCGGCCCGAACTGCGAACGACGGGCGAGCCTGAACCCCCGCGCCGCCAGCTCCGCGAGCAGCCCCGCCACCGCCTCGAATCGAGCCGGGTCGCGCGGCGCCAGCACCAGCAAGGGTCGTTGCGGCAACGACCACCAGGCCTCGACCAGCGCCCGCTCCTCGCCCTCGTGGGTGGAGCCCGCCACCAGCGCCTCGCCCGTCCACGTGAAGGTGGGCGCACGCCGTGCAGGCTGGCGCTTGAGGTCCTCAGCCGGCACCACCACCGCCATGCCCTGTCGCAGGTAGGCGAGAAGACCGGGAACGCGAGCTAGTCGCGACATCCCCGCGGCCTCGCGCGGTGAGAGCAAGGTGACCGGGATGCCGCGCATCCGACAGGCGAGGATGAGCGCCGGCCAGAACTCGGCCTCCACCAGGACCAGCGCCCGGGGACGCACCCGGTCGAGCCAGGCGGTGACACAGGGCCAAGCGTCGAGCGGGAGGGAGGTGGTCCAGGCCACGCCGGTGTCTTGCGGTCGTGCCGTGTCACTCGTGCAGGTACGCACTACCGGCAAGGGCAAGACCGGGGCCAGCGCCTCGACGATCTTCCCCTCCCCCAGCGATGCGGCGTGCATCCAGAGCGCCCCCGGTTCCACCTCGGGTGTCACGAGGCCCAGCCGCTCCCGCGCGTGGTCGCGCAGCCGCGGGTGCACCCAGGCGAGCAGCACCACCAGGGGGTAGGCGACGATCCCCAGCGCCACGTAGAGCCAGGCGAGGATCAAGTCGGCACCCAGCCGAATCGAGCCATGTCCACCCGATCGCCCACGAAGCTGACACCCTCGCGCTCGAGCAAACCCCGCTGCACCACCGCCCGGACCGGGTCGCCCTTGGTCGCGAGCGTGCCGTCGCTGTGGATCACCCGCTGCCAGGGCACGTCGGTGTCGCCCTCGAGCGCCGCCATCGCGTAGCCCACCTGTCGCGCCGCGCCCGGCGAGCCAAGCACAGTCGCGACTTGACCGTAGCCCATCACCCGTCCCTCGGGGATATCCCTGACAAAGGCCCACACGCGCTGTCGGAAGTTCATGTCAGCTGCCCCGCGGCAAGGCGCGCATATAGGCCCTGGAGCGCGAGCAGCTCGTCGTGCGTGCCACGCTCGGCGAGGCGTCCCTTGTCGAAGACCAGGATCACGTCCGCGTCGCGCACGGTCGACAATCGATGCGCCACGACGAAGGTGGTCCGCCCCCGCGACGCGCGCTCCAGGGCCGCGTTGACCAGCGCCTCGCTCTCGCTGTCGAGGTTGCTGGTGGCCTCGTCGAGCACCAGGACCGGCGCGTCGCGGAGCACGGCGCGAGCGATGCACAGTCGCTGGCGCTGTCCGCCGGACAGGCGCATGCCCAGCTCGTCGATGCGGGTGTCGAAGCCCCGCGGCAGGGCCTCGACGAAACCGAGCGCGTCGGCCACCTCTGCAGCACGACGGACGGCCTCGTCGCTCGCCCCGGGACAACCGAAGCGGATGTTGTTGGCCACGGTGTCGTCGAACAGGAACGGCTCCTGTGTCACCACCGCGACCTGGGCGCGGAGCGAGGCGAGGTCGAAGTCGCGGAGGTCCACCCCGTCCCAGGCCACCCGGCCCGACGTCGGGTCGCGCAGGCGGGTGAGCATCGCCAACAGCGTGCTCTTCCCGGCCCCGCTCGCGCCGACGATCGCCACCTTCTGCCCGGCGCGGACATCGAGGCTCACGCCGTGGAGCACCCCGCCCTCGCCGTAGTCGAAGCCAAGCTCTTCCACGGTGATCCGCGCCGGGGCGCTCACCGCGCGCGCGCCCACCGAGCGCACCCGGGGCTCCGTGTCGAGCAATGCAAACACCGTGTCGGCCGAGGCCAGGGCGCGCTGCACGAGGCTGTGCACCAGCGCCACGCCCTTGAGCGGGTCGTTCATCAGGCCGAGCGCGACGAGGAAAGCGATAAGTTGGCCGGGGTTGATCTCGCCGCGGAACACCTGCTGACCGCCCACGTAGATGGCCACGCCTACGCCCAGCGCCGCGATGAGCTCCACCACCGGCCCGGGCAAGAGCTGGGCCGTCACCGACTTGATCTGCGCCTCGTGGTGCTCCTCGTTCACCGCCTCGAAGCGTGCTTGTCGTTCGGACTCGCCGCCCGAGAGCTTCACCACGCGGATACCGGACAATGTCTCCAGGAGGTTTCCCGACAATCGCGCGGCCGCGTCGAGCGCCTCGCGCGTGCTCGACCGTCCCCACTTGCCGAAGCGATCGATGGGGATGGCCACGAAGGGCAGCACCACCAGCGCCACGGCCGCGAGCACCGCGTTCATGTAGAAGGCGGTGAGTACCAAGCCTAGAAGCGCCACCGGCTTCTGCACGGCGGTGACGACGCCCGACACCGCGTACTGGAGGTTGTTCACGTCGGCCAGGGCCCGGCTGGCGCGTTCCCCGGCGGGGAGCTTCTGGTGCCAGTCCACGTCGAGCCGGAGCAGGTGCGCGTGCAGCTCGGCGCGCAGGTCGGAGACGACCCGCCAGGCCACCGTGCGGGTGAGCAAACCTCGCGCCACCGCCACCCCACCGTTCACCGCGTAGAGCAGCACGATCCCGGGCGCCAGGAGGCGCAACGCCGTCTCGTCGCGCTCGATGAGCACGCGGTCGAGCACGCCCTGGATGACGAAAACCAGCAACGAGGGGATCGCGCTGGCCACGGAAACCAGCGCGGTCGCGAGCACGAGCCGCCCCGCGTAGGGGCGGAAGCGCGCGAGGAGGCGACGGGCAACGGGGGAGAGCACCGGCCCGGCAGCTATCCCACTGCCCAGCTACGCTGGCCCGGTGACGTGGATCCTCATCGCCTGCGCAGGCAGCGCCGAATCGGGCGTTGGGCTCGATACCGCCACGCTCGCCGGGGGCAGCGAGCCGCTCGTGCCGGTAGCCGAGCTGAGCGCCGAGGAGGCCGCCCTCGCGATCGACTCGGCCATGGCCCTCGGCGTTCCCACGCCGCTCGCGCCCATCGACACCATGACCGCGCTCTTGCTCGCGGGTGACGACATGTGCCCCGGCCCCGGCCGCGAGAGCGGCGGCATGGAGGTGATCGACGTGCGCGGCTGCGTATCGGGCGAGGGCTACTGGTACCAGGGTGTGGGCGGGGCATGGGCGACGTGGGCGGAGGAGCCGAACAGCGGCTACGCGCGCACCTTCGAGCTGGTCTTCTCCGCCGACGGCACCATCGCCGAGCCCCCCGGGGGCGCGAGCTTCGAGTTCGGCGGCACCATTGAGGTCGACTTCGACTACGACGCCGACGGCAACGCGAAGCTCACCGGGAGCGTGCAGGGCACCTACGACTTCCCGGCTGCGGAGGACGCCTGGCTGGCGGCCGGGGCGAGCCTCGGCAGCTACTGGTCGGGCACGGTCGGCGCCTCGGGGGCCTACGCGATCCAGCTCGATGGGGGATTCACGCTCGGGGGCACCACCCTCGACATGGCGTCCTTGTCACTCGGCGGCGCTTGCGGTGAAGCCCTCTCGGGCACCATCGCCTACCGCGACCACCGGGGGTACTGGTACGACCTCGCCTTTGACGAGTCGACGTGCGATGGATGCGGCGATGTCCGCTTCGCCGACACCGAGGCCCTCGGTCGCGCCTGTGTCAACGTGGCCGAACGTTTCGCCACCCCCTTCGAGGCGGTGCTCGCGCGCATCGAGGACTCGCCGTGATCCTCTGGCTGGCCTGCGCCCCCGAGGTGGTGGTGGACAGCGCGGCGGAGCCGGAGGAATCCCGGCTCGTCCCGCTCGACGCCCCTCGCCTCCTGCGACGGGCCTCGCTCGACCTGCGCGGGACGCTCCCAAGCGTGGCGGAACTCGACGCCGTGGAGGCCGATCCCTCCACTCTCGACGCACTCGTGCCGACGTACCTCGAGTCTGCCACCACCGAGGATCGGCTGGTGGCCTTGCTCGCCGAGCGCTGGCACACGGTGCTCGACGTGTACGAGGTGGGCACCGGCGACTACGGGCTCCCGATGGAGGAGAACGACAACTTCGCCCACGCTGTGGGTGAAGAGCCCCTGCGCCTGGTGGCCCGGGTGATCACCGAGGACTTGCCCTACCCCACCATCGTCACCGCCGACTACACGATGGCCAACGAGTTGCTCGCCAGCGTCTGGCCGCTCGACTACCCCGAGGGCAACGAGGGCTGGGCGCCGGCGCGCTACACCGATGGGCGACCGGCGGCCGGCGTCCTCGGCACCAACGGCTTCTACTGGCGCTATGTCACCAATACATCCAACAAGAACCGGGGACGCGTCGCGGCGATCAGTCGATTGTTGCTCTGCACCGACGTCTTGAGTCGTCCGGTGGTTTTCGAGCGCAGCGACGACCCCGACCCCGAGGCCGCCGTGCGCACCGAGCCGACCTGCCTCGCCTGTCACGCCGCGCTCGACCCGGTGGCGGCGGGTCTCTTCGGTTTCTGGTGGACGATCCAGTACAACCCCTACGAGATGCAGGTGTACCACCCGGAGCGCGAGCGCCTGGGCCCGGAGCTGCTCGACACCGAGCCCGGCTGGTATGGCACGCCCACGTCGGGGCTGGTGGACATGGGCTGGTACATCGCCCGCGACCCTCGCTTCGCCCGCTGCGCTGCGGAGAGCTGGGCGGAGTCGCTGTGGCGTCGCCCGGTCGGCCTCGACGACTACGCTAGTGTGGAGCAACTGCGCGCAAACTACGTGGCCAACGAAGAATCGCCGCGGTCGTTGCTACTCGATGTCTTGTCCACGGCCGAGTACCGCGCCAACGACGCGCGGCTCTTGTCGCCCAACCAGCAGCGTTTGTTGCTGGAAGACCTCGTCGACCTGGAATGGACGGAAACCAACGCTCGGGGCCTTGAGAACGACCTCACCGGCTACCGGGTGCTCGCGGGCGGCGTGGACGGCTACAGTGTCACCCGGCCGCAAGCCGAGCCTGGGCTCACGTGGATGCTGGTCAACCAGCGCGTGGCGCAGATGGCGGCGAGCACCCTGGTGGCGCGCGATCTCGACCAGCCGGACGCCGCGCTCCTGACCGCCCCCTCCTCGGCTGTCCCAGGCGACGCCGCCTTCGACGCGCAACTACAGGTCTTGTACTGGCAACTCTATGCCGAGCGGCCCGACGAAGTCTGGGTATCTGACATCGGCACGCTCTGGACAACGGTAAGCGCCGAGGAAGGTGCGACCGAGGCCTGGATGGCGGTGATCGAGGCGATGCTCCGCGACCCGCTCATGGTGACGGAGTGAAACTCTCACGCCGCGCGCTCATCGGCTCGGCCCTCGCGGGACTCAGCTTCCCGGCCCGCGCCAGCACCGCCTCCGGGCGGAGGTTCCTGTTCGTACACTGTTCCGGTGGCTGGGACACGCCACGAGTGTTCCAACCCAACTTCGGCTCCAGCGTGGTGGACATGGAGGCCGAGGCCACCCTCGCCGAGGTCGGCGGTATCAGCTTCGTCGATCATCCCGACCGCCCCGCGGTGCGGCGTTTCTTCGAGGACTACGCGGCGCGGAGCTGTGTCATCAACGGCATCGAGGTGCGCTCGATCACGCATGAACGTTGCCGTCGCATCATCAGCACGGGCGTGGCCGATGGCGCGGCCGACGACTGGGGTTCCACGCTCGCGGCGGCGGCAGGCCCCGAGGTGCTCCTGCCTTACTTCGTGATGAGCGGCACGGCGTTTACCGCCGAACACAGCGACCGCGTGGTGCGCCTCGGTTCCAGTGGCCAGCTTGGCAAGCTGCTCGACGGCACCGTGCTCACCGACGCTGACACGCCCTTCCCGATGCCCAGCGCGTCGCGCTCGGCGCGAGTGGACGCCTTCGTCCGCCAGCGCTTTGGCGCCGCGACCAGTCCCATCGCCGTGGCCGGGGCCCATGCGCTCGACGACATTGAAGCCCTGGCCGACTACGCCGGCGTGCTCGACATCGGCGGCTATGCCAGTGGCTGCTACGCGCTGCCGAGCCAGCTGGCGACCGCGTTTGATGTCTTCGAGCTGGGCCTCGCTCGCTCCGCGCTGATTGAGTACGAGGGCTGGTGTGCGCAGGGCTGGGACACGCATAGCAACGGCGACCTCCAGTCGATGCACTACGAGGAGCTGTTCGACGCGCTGATCCAGGGCCTCCAAGACCTGGACGGCCGGACCGGTACCGCCGGAACGGCGCTCGCGGACGAGGTGACGATCGTGCTCTTCTCCGAGATGGGACGCACCCCAGCGACCAACGCCACCGGAGGCCGCGACCACTGGACCTTCACCAGCGCCCTGTTGCTCGGCGCGGGCGTGCAGGGTGGCCAGGGGGTGGGAGGCTACGACACGCAGGGCTTCGGGGTGGGCATCGACTACAACTCGGGGGCAGTCAGCGACGGCGGCACGGGCATCCTCGCGGCGAACTTCGGGGCGACCATCCTCGCGCTCGGCGACGTGGACCCGGGAGAGAATGCGCCGATCATGGGGGTGCTGGCGTGATCCTCCTCTTCTTGGCTTGCGCGACAGAGGCCCCAGCGTCCCCCGGTGGCTGCGAGGCGAGCGTCAGCTGGGACGGATTCGCCCATGGTTTCTTCCTCACCTACTGCAACGCCTGCCACTCGGAGGCGAATGTGAACAGTCGCTACGGTGCCCCACGCGGCATCGACTTCGACAGCGAGGCCCTCGTCTACGCGCAGGCCACCCGGGTGCGCGCGCGGGTGCTCGACGAGGGAACCATGCCGCTCGGCGGCGGGGTAAGGCCAGACGACCTCGTCTTGCTGGATCGTTACTTGTCGTGTTCGCTCGGGCGCTGAGGACCACACCCCCGCACCTGGTACACCTGCCAGCGTGCTTGTCCCTCGCGCACGACGTCGGCGCCTCGCCGGTCCTCGCAGAACGCGTCCACCGTCGCGGCGAGCCCCGAGCGATACTCGCGCACGAACATCGCCTTGTCCGCCCAGCGCACCGGCCAGAAGTCGTACTGGTCGGGGCGGTCCACCCCGGGCAGGGCGTAGGCCTCGAGCCCACCGTAGAAGCTGATCATCGCTGCTTCCTGATAGCGCGAGGTATACACCGGCTCGATGCCCCAGGCCTGCACCGAGCGCGCCAGGTCGCGCCCACGGCCGAGCCTCGCGACGGGATCGTTCTTGAGCGGAACGAGGGGGTCGACGAGGTGCGCCACCACGAGGGTGCAAAGCGCGAGCCCAGTGCCGGCGGCCACCCACGAGGCCCGCGCGAGTCGACCCGGCACGCGCGCGAGGCCCAGGGCAGCGGAGAGGTAGGCCGCCGCCGCCCAGTTCGCCTCGCCCGAGCCGCGAGTGGCAGCCCAGGTGAAGAAGGCGACCACGGGGACGCTGGTGAGCCAGAGCAGGGCGTCGTCACCGGCTGGACGTCGCACAGACCAGGCGACAAAGGCGAGGAAGAAGAGCGGACCCGCGAGGCCCACCTGGGCCCCGAAGAAGGCGAGCGCGCCCGCCGGGGGACGATCGAGCCCGTGGCCGAGCTGAAACGCGAGGCTCGCCCAGTCGTGCGAGGCGTTCCAGTAGAGGTTCGGGGCCCAGAGGAGCGGCCCCAGGACCAGCCCCGGCACGAGCGACCACGATCGGGTGTACACCACCCATGTCGCGACCAACGGCAAGAGACCGTAGCCGGTGTACTTGCCGAGACCGGCGAGCCCGAGCCCCACGCCGAGGAGGATCCAGTGTCGCGACAAGGCGCC
>SXON01000247.1 GCA_005778355.1 Pseudomonadota bacterium
TCGATGCCGAGGTCGGCCTCGAGGTTCATGTCGAGGCGGAGCATCTCGGCCGGGTAGCCGGTCTTCTCGGCGACGACAGCCAACAGGAGCACCGGGAGGTCGACGGCGGGGGCGGCCGCGAGCGCAACGCGGGGCACGACGTTGGGCGTCGGCGCGACGACGGCGGCCGCGACAAACGGGGCCACGACCACCGGGGCCAGGACCGGCGCCGGCCCCGCGACGGGCGCCATCGCGACTGGCGCGTACGCGGGCGCGGCGGTGACGACCGGTGTAGGTGCGGGCGCCGAGAAAATCGGCACCGCCTGCGCCGGCTGCTGCTGCATGGCCACCGGGGCCACCGTCTGGCCGGTGGCCATCGCCACCATGGCGTTCGCGGCCACTTCCTGCGCGCGGAGGAAGGCCACGTGGGCCTCGCTCATCGACTGGCTGAAGCGCGCGTGCGCGTCGGCGATCTGCCGCTGGCTCTCGGTGAAGGCCACGAGCCACGAGGCCGTGGCGGGGTTGGCGGGACGATTCACAGGCTTCTCCGGGGGCAGAGAGGGAGCGGGCGCGCGGCTAGCCGAGACGACCGGGGCTGTCGAGGGCGCCACGCGGGGAGCGGGAACGGGCATGACGGCCGGGGCAGGCGCCATCGCGAGGGGGGCGGTGGCCGATGGCGCGGCCAACGGGGGCGAGAGCTTGGCCTTCGGCGGGTTGGGCGGCAGCAGGGGCGTGGTCTTGGCCGGCCAGGGCTTGCCGTAGTTGGCGCCGTTGACCAGCACGGAGCCAGGCTTTGCGACGAAGCGGCTGGGGCCGGGCGTGCGCTCGGCGCACAGGATCCCGAGGTCGAGGTCGAGGCCGTGGGCGACGAGGCGTCCCAGGGCGCCGAGGAAGGCCTCCAGGCCTTCGCGACCCTTCGTCTCTAGCGACACCGCGAGGTGGGGCTTGCCCTTGAGGATCCGGCCCACGAGGCCGCTGAGCACGCCGCCAGGTCCAACCTCGACGAAAACCCGTGCACCGGCGGCGTACATCGCCTCGATCTGCTCCACCCAGCGCACCGGGGAGCGCAGGTGAGCACCAAGTGCGTGCGCGAGATCGCCCGCGTGCGGCTCTGCCGTGGTGTTGGAGAAGACCGGGAAGCCCGGCTCGCCGAGCGAGATGCCGCGCAGGTAGGTGGTGAAGGTGTCGGCGGCGGGCGCCACGATCGGCGAATGGAAGGCCGTCGCCACCGGGAGCCGGGTGCAGCGCAGGCCCGCCGCGTCGAGCCTGACCATCGCCGCCTCGATAGCGTCGACACTCCCGGCGATCACCGTCTGCTCCGGGGCGTTGAGGTTGGCGAGGACCACGTCGTCGCCGCAGTTCTTGCGCACCTCGTCGGCTGGCCCCATGACCGCCGCCATCGTCCCCGGGGTGCTGGCGGCCGCCGCCATGCACTCGCCGCGGGTCCGCGCCGCGCGCATCAGCGCCTCGAAGTCCATGGCGCCCGCGAGGTGCAGCGCCACGAGCTCGCCAAAGCTGTGTCCGCCGGCGAGATCGGCGCGCAGGCCGAGCTGGCCGAGCAGGCGAGCCATCGCGACCGAGACCGCGCCGAGCGCGGGCTGGGCCCACTCGGTGCGGGTGAGCTCGGCCTCCTGCCGTTTGCGGTCTTCCGTCGCAAACGTAGGCATCGGGTAGAGTCGGCGGGCGAGGCCGGGGACGGCCGCCTCGGCGCCGTCGAGGGTGTCGGCCACGGCGGCGAAACGGTGCAAGCCGGCGCCCATGTCGAGCGACTGCGATCCTTGCCCCGGGAACAAGAAGGCCACTTTGCCTTCCATGCGGGTTGGCGCGAAGAAGACGTCGCCTTTGCTCGATTCTTTGCCGTCACGCACGGTGGCAGCGGCGCGGTCGAGCTTCGCGTCGAGGTCGCCGTTGACGACCATGGCCACGCGCCAAGCGGCGTGTGGTTCCGCCTGCCCGGCCAACGCCAGTTGCGTGGCGTTGCCGCTCTTGGCGGCGGCGATCTTCGCGAGTAGGCCCTCGCGGGAGTCCGCCGAGAGGAGAACGAGCTCGCTGTCCCAGGGGTCCATGCGCGCCGGACGGCGACCCGCACCGGTGTATTCCTCGAGCGCCACGTGGAAGTTAGAGCCGCCGAAGCCGAAGCTCGACACGCTTGCGCGGCGCGGGTGGCTCGGACCACGCACCCAGGGACGGCTCTCGGTGTTCACGTAGAACGCGCTATTCTTCCAGTCCACGCTCGGCGTCGGCTGGGTGACCTTGATGGTGGGCGGGAGGGTCTTGTGTTGGAGCGCGGCCACCACCTTGAGCAGGCCCGCCACGCCTGCGGCGGCCTTCGTGTGTCCGATTTGGGACTTGATCGAGCCGAGCGCGCACCACTGTCCCCGATCGGCGTCAGGTTGGAAAACCAGTTGCAAGCCCTTGAGCTCGGCGGCGTCACCCGCCTTGGTGGCGGTGCCATGGGCTTCCATGAGCTCCACGGTCTCCGGCCCGTAGCCGGCCTGCGCATAGGCCATGCGCAGCGCTTTCGCCTGTCCCTCGGGCACCGGCGCGTACACCGACTTGGCGCGACCGTCCGAGGAGGAGCCGAGGCCGCGGATCACGGCGTAGATCTTGTCGCCGTCACGCTCCGCGTCGGCCAGGCGCTTGATCGCCACCATGCCGATGCCCTCGCCGAGCAGGGTGCCGTCGCCCGAAGCGTCGAAGGGCCGGCAATCGCCAGAGGGCGAGAGCGCCGGCGTCTTGCTGAAGCACATGTACATGAAGATGTCGTTCATGGTGTCCACCCCGCCGGTGATCACCATGTCGGAGTGGCCCGCGTGTAGCTCCAGAGCGGCCATGTGCAGGGCGGTGAGCGCGCTCGCACAGGCGGCGTCGGTCACGCAGTTGGTCAAGCCCACGTCGAGTCGATTGGCGATGCGCCCGGCGACAACGTTGCCGAGCAGGCCGGGGAAGCTCGATTCTTGCCACTGGACGTAGTGGCTCGAGATCTTGGCACAGGCTTCCTGGACCTTCTCCTCTTCCCAGCCGAGCTCCCGCAGGCTCCGTTCCCACACGGGACGCTGCAAGCGGGAGACGAGTGAGCCGAGCA
The DNA here is from genome assembly GCA_005778355.1 of Pseudomonadota bacterium. Lineage (GTDB taxonomy): Bacteria > Myxococcota_A > UBA796 > UBA796 > SXON01 > SXON01. The sequence continues at coordinate 3,065 of SXON01000247.1, forward strand.
GCTCCTGCGCGCCGGTCACGCCGAGGATGACACTGGTACGGGACAGGTCTTCGCCGCTCTGACCGATGTCGTCGAGTACCATCTTGGCGACGATGAGCGCGAGCAGCTGAGAGCTGTCGGTGGCAGGAAGGATGCTCGGCGGCACGCCGAAGCCCATGGCGTCGAAGGGCACGTCGGGTAGGAAAGCGCCGCGCTTCGCGTAGGTCTTGTCTGGCGCCTTGGGATCGGCGTCGTAGTAGTCGGCGACCCGCCAGTGGCTCTCCGGCACCTCGGTGACGAGGTCCTTCTTAGCGAGGACGTTTTTCCAGAAGCCGGGGTAGTCCAGCGAGCCGGGGAAGATGGCGCCGGCGCCGACGACAGCGAGGGGAGCGAAAGTGGGCATCGGGAAAGCCTTGCGACGAGGGTCGGTCAGGGGGGCCGATGTCTACCCGATCCCACCGCGGCCAGGGTCACGGGCGCGTCACGGCGGGGTGGAAATCTGTGGGTGTGGGCGTCAGAGCCCCAGTGGCCGCGGCACGAAGCTGAAGGCCTCCGCCGGGATCGCCACGCCGAAGCTGCGGAGCTGGCCGGCGCGGGTGATGGCGGCGGCGCCTTCGAGCAGGTTGAGCGCGACCTGCCCCACGCTCCGTTGGGCGGGGTCGTCGAGGAAGCTGCCACGTGCCCACGCGTTGAACGCGCCCATCGCGGGACCGCACCAGAGTTGGTAGTCCATGAGTCGAGCTGGGTCGCCGTCGATGGCCCAGCGTGAGGCCTTGCCAAGGTACCAACGGAAGACGAGCGCCATCTGGTGTTTGCCGTCCTTCCGCGCGCGCTCCACCTGAGCGGGGTCGCGCTCGGTGAAATAGCGCTCGGTCTGGGCCCAGATATCGGCCAGCGGCGCCTGGAACACCTCTCTCTCCAGCTTGGCGCGTTCGTTGGGGGGGATGTCGTCCATCGACGGGTAGGCGAGGTACAACTCGCGCAGCTTCTGGGAACGGGCGGCGAACATCGTCCCGCGGCGCAAGACCTGGACGTTCACCCCCATCTCGAACATGTCCGCCGCCGGGGCCATGGCCACGTCGGCCACGTCAGCCTTGGCAAGCAGCGCCCGAGCCGCCGGGGCCACGCCCGACTCGACGCAGCCCTGGTTCACCGACCCAGTCATGACATACGCCGCGCCGAGGGCATAGGCGGCAGCGACCGACGCCGGGGTGCCGAGGCCGCCGGCCGCACCGACCCGGAGGGGACGGGTGTAGCCTTGTTCGCGGGTGATCTGCCGAGCGAGGTCGGCGATCGCGGGGAACATGGCCACCAGGGGGCGGTTGTCGGTGTGCCCGCCCGAGTCGGCCTCGACGGTGAGGTCTTCGGCGACGGGCAGGCGACGGCCAAGCTCGGCCTCGGCCGCGGTGAGGAGGCCCTGCTGAACGAGCTCGCGGAGCATCGCCTCCGGCGCGGGAGACAAGAACTGTCGGGCTACTTCGGGTCGCGACACCTTGGCGACCACGCGCCGGGGGCGCTGGATGGCACCGTCGTCGGCCCGGCGCACGCCGGCGAGCGCGTAGCGAACCACGGGGGGCGTGATGCGCATGAAGGCGCTCGCTTCCACGGCCATCACGCCCTTCTGCACCAGGAGCTCGGCCACCTCCGCCTCGACCCTGGGCTCCTGCGGCGAGTGGATCAGGTTGACGCCGAAAGGCAGGCCACCAATCTCCGCGTTGAGCCGGTCGACGGCCTGCGCGACGCGACCGGGGAGGAGCCCCGCCGCGCCGAAGAAGCCGAGGCAGCCGTGCCTCGCGGCGGCCTCGACGACCTCGACCGTGGCGATGCCGTTGGCCATCGCGCCGGTGCAATAGGCGAAGCGGGTGCCGTGAGCCTCCGCGAAGGAGCGGTCGCCGAGCCACTCGGGGTACAGCGGCGGCAGCGTGCCCACCCAGTCTACCCCTGTGGGGAGCTCGCCGAGGGCCACGCCGATCTCGGCGGCACCACCCGACTCACGGCGTACGACATGCAATGTTTCCCGCACGTGCTGGACGGCGGCGGCGATCTCGGCGGGGGCGAAAAGGGCGGTGGCGCTCACGGCCGCGCGCATAGCCCGGGGCGTGTCATGGGGAGGTCACCGCCGACCCCACCCTGCAAGGTGCCCTTCCAGTCTCTCGCCTTCCGCCAGGTACTCCGCCGCGTCGAGCGAATCGAGCGGCACCACCTCGGGACCGTCCACCGTGGCGAGCGCCTCCCACCCGAGCCCCGTCACGCCGTCGTCGCCGAGTGTCACCGTGCCCACGATCCCCACCTGGCAGGGAATCGTCGCCATGTTGGTTGCGAAGTTGCCGAGACTGTAAATCACGGCCGCCGTGCGCGCTTCGCCGTCGTCCGTGCGTACCGAACAGGTCCCCACGCCGGGCACCTGCGAGGGGTCGTTCAAGTGACACAGCTCCGCGGGCTGCACCACGTGCGGGCCCTGTCCCACCACCAGATCCGCGCCGAGCCTGATGAACTCACGAGCTTGCACCATGAACTGCGGCTCGGGGAAGTACTCGTACTCGTAGCCCCAGTGCACGAGCACCACCTTCCAGCGCGCGTCGACCGAGAGGTCGGCCGCCACGCGGTCCCAGTCGATGTCGGGATCGGCATGCCCGAAGGGCTCGATGAACAGCTCGTGGACGCTCGGCTCGCGAACATTCGTGCCCCAGGTGTAGGACAGAAGCGCGATGTCGTCGACCGTCGCGTGCCCATCGATCCCGGTGGCGACGTATCCCTGGCCGACCGCCTCGACCGTGGCCGCGAGACCCTCATCGCCGGCATCGAGACTGTGGTTGTTGTTCAGTTGGAGCGCGTCGAAGGGGAGGGCGTCGAGCATGGACTCAGGCGCGTTGAAGGCGTATAGTCCGAGATCGCCCGGCTCGGTGCTGTGCAGGGCAGAGACAGGCGTTTCCAGGTTGCCGACCCGGAGATCGCCGTCGAGCAACTCGGCCGCGGGCGTCGCGAAGCTCGACCAGTTGTCACCCACCCGCATCACGTCCCCGGCGAGCGAGAGCGTCAACCCATCACCCGCGGCCGGCAGGGCCTGCGCCGAGAAGTGTTGCTCGACCTCCGTGACACCACGCGGCTTGTGGTTCTGAGCCTTCAGGAGGTACAGGGCGAGCTGGTCCGCATCGTCCTCCGGCGACCAGGTCTCGGTCTCCCAGCGCACCGACTCGTAGGGCTCCAACTCGGTCTCCGGGGTGTACACCCAGGGGAAGTAGGTGCCCGCTTCGGGCCAGTCGGCGTAGGGGTCGCAGCCGACGAGCCAGAATATCAAGCCTTCTTCCGCAAGAAGTCACGAAGCTGGGACTCGGGCATGGGCTTGGCGAAGAGGTAGCCCTGGAGCAGGTGGCAACCCAGGCCGCGCAGCCTTTCCATTTGCCAATCCTGCTCTACGCCCTCGGCCACGATCTCCTTCCCGAGCTCGAGTGCCATACGCACGATCGCGCGGCAGATCGCCTCCTGGTCGGTGGCGAGTCCCGCCACGAAGCTTCGGTCGAGCTTGATGACGTTGATCGGCAGCGCCTGGAGGCGAGCCAGCGAGGAATAGCCGAGGCCAAAGTCGTCGAGATCGAAGTTGACGCCCTCGGCGCGCAGGCTGTGCATCTGGGCCTGCCAGCGATCCTGGTTGCGCGAGAGGAGCGTCTCGGTGAGCTCGAGGTGCAAGGCGCCGGCTTCCAGACCATTGTCGGCCAGCGCGCGCCGAATCGACTCGGCGAAGTCGGGGGTGTCGAGTTGCCGGGCCGACTGGTTCACCGCGACCTTGAGTCCCGGGCAGTCCTCCCGGAGGCGCGCCAGCGCTGCGCAAGCGCGCTGCAAGACGTAGCGGTCGAGCTCCACCACGAGGTGTGATTCCTCGGCGACCGCCACGAAGCGGTCGGGCGGAACCGGGCCTCGGTGAGGATGGAACCAGCGGGCGAGCGCCTCGGCGCCCACCACCGCGCCATCGCTGGCACGCACGATGGGCTGGAACCACACCTCGATCTGCCCGGTGGACAGGGCCGTACGGAGCTCGTGCTCCACTTGCAGCCGCTCGGTCATGCGCCCGTGCAAGGCCTCGTCGTACACGGCTACGCGGTCACGGCCTTCCTGTTTCGCGTGATACATCGCCGTGTCCGCGTCGCGGATGAGGCGGTCGCGGTCGCGATCGGCCCCGGGGAAGGCCACGCCCACGCTAGCAGTCACCTCGAACGTCGACCCGTGGAAGACCAGGGGCGCGCGAACGGCCCCGAGCAGGGTGTTGGCGCGGGCGACCGCTGTCTCGACGGTGCTCACGTCGTCGAGAAGCACGGCGAACTCGTCTCCACCGACGCGCGCGACCGTGTCGCCGCCGCGGACCGCACCCCGCAGGCGGCCAGCCACGGTGCTGATGAAGTGGTCGCCCGCGGCGTGGCCAAGTTGGTCGTTGATCGCCTTCAGGCGGTCGAGATCGAGGAAAGGGAGCGCCAACCCGGGCCCAGGCTTCCGCGCCGCCCGCGCCAGCGCCACATCGAGCCGATCTGCGAGGAGCGACCGATTGGCGAGGCCAGTGAGCGGGTCGTGCAGGGCGTCGTGGCGGAGTTGCGCTGTGCTGCGCTCCACCTGGTCGAGCAGCGCGTTGACCGAGGCCGCGAGATTGTCGATCTCGTCGCCCACGTCGACAGGCAGGCGCGAGCCCTCGGCACGGCCTTGTCGAATCTGGGCGGCAAAATCGGAGAACTTCGCGAGTCGTCGCAGTACGCGCAGGTCGAGCAAGACGCCGAGCGAGCCGAGAGAGATGATGCTCACCAGCACGAGGTTGACCGCGAGCGCCGTGTGGGCCGCTGTGCCGCCGTGGGCGTCGTGAGGGGCGCGGGAGAGCACCACGCGGGAGCCCTGCCCGCCCAGGCCTGCGGGCACCTCGGCGATGCCCTGGACCATGCCCTCGGTGGGCGGCGCCGGCTCGAGCGCGAGCGTGAACGAGGCCCCCGCGATGGCGGCCAGGGCTTCGAGCCGTGGTGCGTCGAGTCGACGCCCGATCAGCAGTTCGCCTCGGGGTTCGCCGGTGGCGTCGGAGGGGAGGATCGGGCACACCGCAGCCAGCCATGGCTGGTCGTCGATCCAGATCACGCCGCCCGCCGCCTCGGCCCGGGTTCTCGGATCGCGCAGGCCCGGGATGTTGAGCAGCGCCTTTTCGAGCGCGGGGGCCGGAGGAGAGGGGAGGAGGCCCCGGGCATCCGCGGCCTGTTGGCCGGCCCAGATCAGGCGTCCCTCGGCGTCGAGGACGAGGACCACGTCGAGGTCGTGGTTCTCGAAGGTGGCCGCATTGAGGCCTTCCTCCAGGTAGCCGGGGTTGGTACCTTCCACGTACGCCACTGTGTCGTCCCACACCGCGTAGTCGCGCGCGGTGCCCACCAGTCGCTCTCGGTCCGCCGCCACCAGCGCTGCGGCGCGCGCGGCCTCCAACTCGGCCTCGTGGGCCTCGTCGCTGATCCGGCTCGCGTCGAGGGCGCGTGTCGACAATACGTAGGAAGCAGCTCCAGAGACGAGCAACACGACGAGCGTGACTCCGAGCGTCCTCCCACGAAGTCCCAGCCCAGCCAAGCCTATCCTGCGCCTCTGCTGCTCAGGCTACCACGTTGGCGTGCTGCGACGCACCTGCGTCGCGAAGCCCGCGCGGAAACGCCCCGCACCGGCTATACAGAACGCAGTCCCCCGCCCGAATACCCCCCGGCTACGGTGAAACATCCATGAACGCTTCCGCCCTGTCCCTTTCCCGCCTGTGGCCTGTTGTCTTGCTCGGGCTTGCTGCCTGCGCCGAGGGCGAGGGTGAGAGCGCCCTCGACGAGAGCGGTTGGGGCTGGTCGGCCGCCGCCAAGGCTGATGGCGACGCCGACGGCTACGACGAGTCCGTCGACTGCGACGACAACAACGCCGCGATCAACCCGGGGGCAAGCGAGAGCGACAACCTCACCGACGACGACTGCGACGACTACGTCGACGAGGACTTCGTTTCCGCCGGCGACATCATCGTCACCGAGATCAACAAGCGCTCCCAGATCGGTACCGCCTCCATCGTCAACGACGCCAGCTGGGTCGAGGTCTACAACACCTCTGATCGCACCGTGAGCCTGGCCAACTGGGTGATCGCGCGCGGCGTCAGCTCGGGCAACCAGATTTACCTGGATCCCGCCACCGCCCCGGTCATCGCGGCGGGAGGCTACGCGGTCTTCTGCGACACCGACAACTACCAGGGCTCGGCGGTCTCTTACCCGCTGGCCTGTGACTACGTCTGGGGCGACGAGACGCAGGCGGCCTCGTACGTCGGCACCAACCACGACAACACCTGGTACATGCGTCGCGACAAGGATCGCTTCGCGCTCTACATCAACGGCAACCGCACCACGGGCACGTTGATCGACGGTGTCAGCTACTACTACGACGTCACCAACGGGTACTGGGCGAATAACTCCCGCTTCTCACTCTCGCTCGACTCGGCGTACTACACCAGCGGCCTGAACGACAACCGGCAGGCCTGGTGCTCCACCACCAGCAACGCCACCGGCGGCGTGGCGGGGAACTACACCTGGCGCTGGTACGACACCTCGGGCGTGACCACCGACGAGTACGGCACCCCCAACAGCGCCAACTACGACTGCCCGAACGACCCCGACCTCGACGGCGACGGCTACACCGGTGCCACCGACTGCGACGAGGCCGATGCGACGGTGAACCCCGGCGCGAGCGAGGCTTGCGACGGTATCGACAACGACTGCAACGGCGTGGTCGACGATGGCTCGGGCTACGCCGACGCCGACAGCGACGGCTACGGCGACCCCGCCACGCCGATCTCCTGTGGATCGAGCGGCGGTGTGAGTAACGACAGCGACTGCGACGACACCGACGGGAGCGTCAACCCCGGCGCCACCGAGGCCGACGACGGCGTCGACGGCGACTGCGACGGCTGGGTCGACGAGGACTTCGTCGTTGCCGGCGACATCGTCATCAGCGAGGTGAACAAGCGGTCGATCATCGGTGGGAGCGGCGTGGTCAACAACGCCTCGTGGCTCGAGGTGGTGAACGTGTCGACCCGCGCCGTCGACCTCAGCAACTGGGTGCTCGAGCGCGGCTCTGGCTCCTCGGCCAACAGCATCATGATCGACCCGGCCTCGGCGCTCACCGTCGTGGCCGGCGGCATGCTCGTGTTCTGCGACAGCAACGACTACGAGGGCGCGTCGGCGGCCTACCCCCTGGCCTGCGACTACTACTGGGGCGATGAGAGCCAGCCCTCTGGCTACGTGGGCGACTACCACGACAACACCTTCTACTTGCGCCGCGATGCCGACGACATCTTCCTCTCCATCGAGGGCGACAGCACCACCGGCCGGGTGATCGACGACATCAGCTACACCGCGAGCTACCCGAACTACGTTCGATTCTCCCTCTCTCTCGACCCGGTGCACCTCGACAGCATCGACAACGACACCGTCGACAACTGGTGCCTCACCGCGTCGAATGGCGCCGGTACCCCGTCCAACAACACCAGCTACCGCTGGTACGACGTGTCGGGCACACCGAACGATGAGCACGGCACGCCCGGCGGCGGCAACTACGACTGCGTGGCCGACGAAGACGGCGACGGGTACAGCAACCCGGAGGATTGCAACGACGCCGATCCGGCGATCAATCCTGCCGCCACCGAGGTGTGCGACGGGATCGACAACGACTGCGATGGCAGCATCGACGAGGGCACCAGCGGCGGCAGCACCTGGTACGCCGACGCCGACAGCGACAGCTACGGCGACGCGGCCACCACCTCGACCGCCTGCACCATGCCCACCGGCTACGTGACCGACGCGACCGACTGCAACGACGCGAGCGCGGGGATCAACCCGGGCGCCACTGAGGTGTGCAGCGACGGCATCGACCAGGACTGCGACCCGATGACGGTGGCCTGCACCTTCAACGGCACGCAGGAGATCAAGGCGGACTACGACTTCCGCGCCTACGGCACTGCCGCCGACTACGCGGTGGGCTCGTCCGTGGCCAACAACGGTGACTTCGACGGCGACGGCTTCGACGACGTGGCCGTGGGCCAGTTCTACAGCGACACTTCGCCTGCCACCGACAACGGCCGACTCCACCTGTGGCTGGGCCCGGTCGACAGCACCGATAGCCTCAGCACCACCGACCAGACCTTCGACGGCGACACCACGCAGAACAGCGACTACCTCGGCAGCGCGGTGCGCTTCATGCCCGACTACGACGGCGATCTCGACGACGAGATCCTCGTGGCCGCCAACCGGGCCGGCTCGAGCGACTACGGGGCGGCCTACCTGTTCGAGGGCAACACGACGGCCACCAGCGTGTCCGGAGCCGACGCGACCTTCACCACGACGACGGCCAGCGTGTACATGGGCTCCTCGGTGTACGGCGGCGACGTGGACAACGACGGCCTCGGCGACGTGGCGGTGGGTGCCTACGGCTACTCCTCCAGCGCCGGCGCGGCCGGGGTATGGCTCGACTCCGCCATCAGCTCGAGCAACGACCTGAGCGCAGCGAGCATCCTGATCACCGGCGCCAGCGCGGGCCACAACCTCGGCTACAGCATCGCGCTCTGCGACATCGACGCCGACGGCTTCGACGACGGCATCTTCGGCGCGCCGGCCGCCTCGGCCACCACCGTCCCGGGCAAGACGTACATCTTCTACGGGATGAACGCCATGTCGGGCTCGGCCTCGGCGAGCACCGCCGACGCGATCCTCGCGGGCTCCTCGAACGGGGATCGGCAGGGCCTCGCGGTTGCCTGCCTCGGCGACGTGGATGGCGACGGCACCGCCGACATCGTTACCACCTCCGACAAGAACGACGGCGCGGCCTCCGACGCCGGCGCAGCCTACGTGATCACCACCTGGCCGTCGGGTTCGATGAACGCGTCGGCTGCTGCCGACACCATCATCCAGGGCAGCAATGCGACCGACTACTTCGGTCGCACGGCGGCCATGGCGGGCGATACCAACGGCGACACATTCGCCGACGTGATCATTGGGGCCACGGGCTACGACGTGAGCGCGCTCAGTGGGGCGGGCGCGGTGTACTTCTGGTACGGGCCGCTCAGTTCGGGCACGGTGTCGGCGTCGAGCTTCGACGCGCTCTTCACCGGCGCGAACAACAACGACGCGGTGGGCTACGTCATCGACGGCGGTGGCGACGTCGATGCCGACGGCAACGCCGATTGGATGTCGGGTGCGACGAGCTGGGACGGCTTCGGCTACGGCAACTCGGGCGGTGCCTGGCTCTTCTACGGCCTGAGCGAGTAGCGCCGCTTCGATGATCGCGGTCCGGGCGCCGGATCACCTCGGCGACGCGGTGATGGCCCTCGGTCCCATCACCGCGTTGTCGCGACTTGACTCCGTGGAAGTGTGGACGCGAGGGCGTTGGGGGGCCGAGCTCTACGCGGGTGTCGCGGCCGCCGTCCACGCCGGGGACGGCCCCCCGCTCGATGCGGCTCGCGCCGTGCTGCTGAAGCCCTCCTGGCACGCGGCTTGGCTCTGGCGGAGCCTGCCCACCATCGGCGTCGGCCCGGCGGCTCTCGTCGGCACCGCCCTTCCCGAGATGCCGGAGCATCGTGGCGAGCGCTACGCCCGGATCGCTCGGGCTGCCGGGGCCAGCGAGGTCGCGACATCGGTGTACGGACCGCGCGGCGAGGCGCCGTCGGTGCCCGCCCGGCACGTGGGGCTAAACCCATGGAGCCCGTCGGCCACCGTGCGCTGGCCCCGCTTCAGGGCCCTTGCCGAGCGGATCGAGGGCAACGGTGGCGAGGTGGTGGTGTACTGCGGGCCGGGGGAGGCTGCCCTCGTGCGCACGATGATGGGGCGCGAGGTCGTTGCCGGACTGTCGCTTCCCGACTTCGCGGCCGCGCTGGATCACTGCCGGGTTTTTGTGTCCAACGACTCGGGCGCGGCGCACTTCGCGGCCGCTTGTGGTCGCCCGGTGGTGATGGTGCACGGCAGCACGTCGCCCTCGTTGACGGGCGCCGGGCGGGCCGTCGTCGGTGCGCCCCTCTGGTGCCAGCCCTGCTACCGCAAGACCTGCTTCTGGGGGCGCCCCTGCCTCGACCGGGTGAGCGTCGACGCGGTGATAGCGGCGCTCGGATGACCACGGTGATCCGCTTCTCCTCGCTCGGCGACATCGTCCTCGCCGGCGCGGTGACCGGTCAGCTGGGCGAGGTGAGCTTTCGCACGCTGCCCCGCTACCGCGAGCTCGCCCTTCGCCTGCCGGGGGTGGTGAGGGTGCTCGACCCGGGCGAACCCGCCGTCGGTGGAAGGGTGATCGACCTGCACAACAACCTCAGGTCGCGACAATACCGTGCGGATGTTCGCGTGTCGCGACAGGACTGGCGACGGCGGGCTCGGGTGTGGTTCAAGGCCTCTCCCGCCGAGCCGGTGGTGACCCGCTACGGGCGCGCGGCGGGCGTGGAACCGAGTGCCCCGCCCTGGTTGCCCCCGGTTGAGCGCGGGTCGCGACTGGTACTCGCGCCGGGGGCGGCCCATGCCACCAAGCGCTGGCCCTACTGGCGCGAGCTGGCGCGCGCCTGGGACGGTCCGGTGATCGCGGTTGGCGGCCCGGGCGAGGAGGGCATCGTCACCGAGCTGGGGGGCGTGGCCGAGGCCGGCTTCGAGCGCACCCTCGAGGCGATGCAGGGGGGGGCGGTGCTGGTCGCGGGCGACACGGGGCTGTTGCACCTCGGCGCGGCGGTGGGCTTGCCGGTCGTGGGCCTGTTTGGTCCGACCACCTCCGACGACGGCTTCTATTGCTACGGCGACCGCGGGCGCGCCGTGGAACTCCCGCTGGCGTGCCGTCCGTGCTCGCGCTTCGGGGGCCCCACCTGCCCCGTGGGCGATCATGCCTGCCTGCGCGAGATCCACCCGGATCAGGTGCTGTCCGCGGTGAGGTCGTTGGTTTGACTCGGCTCCACCTGGTCAGCCCGGAGTACCCGCCGGTGATCGGTGGCATCGCGAGCTGGGCCTATGCGGTCGCCCGTGCCTGTCGCGACGCGGGCATCGAGACGGTGGTGCACGCGCCGGGGCGAACCGAGGGGGCGACGCGCATCTGGGGACGCTCCTGGGCACGCTGGGGACCGGTCTGGTCGGCGCTCCATCTTCGTCCCCGGCTGCGGAGCGGCGACGCGGTGCTGGCCGCCACCTGGCCGCTCGCAGCCCACCTGCTCGGTGTCGCGCCCCTGGCGGTGGCCTACCACGGCTCCGACCTCACCCGGCCGCCGCTGGTGGCCGGTCGCGACAATGTCGTGCAGGGTGCCGTCAACCTGCCTGTGAGCGACTACCTCGGCGGACTGCTCGGCGCGGCGTATTGGGTCTTGCCATTTCCGATCGCGCCCATGGCGCTCGCCTCCGGGGGCGACGCCCTGCTCGTGGTGGCGCGGCTCACGCCGCTGAAGGGGGTCGACCGGGCGTTGCGCCTGGGGCATCGGCTGGGGCGGCGCGTGATCGTCGTCGGTGATGGTCCGGAGCGACGCCGGCTGGAGGCGCTCGCGATGGAGCTAGGGACAAACGCACAGTTTCTTGGCGCGACGAGGGCCATCCCCTGGTCGGAAGCGTGGGCGCTCGCACTCTTGTCTCGTCCCGACGCGGACGGTTCTGGCCAGGAGGGCCTGGGGCTGGTGATGCTTGAGGCGGCGGCGCGCGGGATCCCAACCATCGGGAGCCGCTGCGGCGGCATCCCCGAGGCCGCGAGCGTGGTGCTCGACGATCCCGAGAGCGACGAGATCCCGCCGCTGCCCGGCTCGGAGGCCGTCCAGGCCGCACTCGCCGCGAAGCATGGGCCCGACCGTTGCGTAGCGGCGCTTCGGTCCGCGTTAGGATGGCGCTGAGCGATGCCTGCCTCGCCGCCGCTCGGGCCTTCCGTGGCCGGGGAAACCCTCGGGCCCTATCGCCTCGTGCGCCCCATCAGCGCCGGCGGCATGGCGAGGGTGTACGAGGGGCGCTTCGAGTCGCTCGCCGGCGTGTCGACGCGCGTGGCCATCAAGGTGATCCACCCCGATTTCGCAGCGGAGGACGGCTTCCGAGACCTCTTCATCCAGGAAGCGCGCATCTCGGCCCGTCTGGAGCATCTGAACCTCGTGCGCGTGCAGCAGTTCAACCGAGAGGGTGAGCTGTACTTCCTGGTGATGGAGTACATTGAAGGCGTCACGTTCCGCAAGATCATCTCGGCCTATCGCGACGGCGCCGCTGCTCTCGACGCGGAGCTGCTCGCCGAGCTGGGTCGGCAGGTGTGCGATGGACTGGCCTACGCCCATGCCCTCGTGGGCGACCATGGCGAGCCGCTCCACCTCGTGCACCGCGACATGAAGCCCTCGAACATGATGCTCAACTCGCAGGGCGTGGCGAAGTTGCTCGACTTCGGCATCTCCTACGCGCACGGGGCTGAGGAATCGACGGGCGCCGTGAAGGGCACCTGGGGGTACATGGCACCGGAGCAGGCGGCAGGCGCGCCGGTGGGTCCGGCGGCCGATCTCTTCGGTCTCGCGGCCGTCCTCTACGAGCTCGCGGCGAAGGCACCGCTGTTTCCGGAAGAAGACAACGCGACGATCCGCCGGCGGCTGGCGGAAGACGAGGCCGCGCGGCGGGCGGCACGGCTCGGCGGCGAGTGGGCGGAGATCGGGGGCCTCCTCGTGCGCGCGCTCCAGCGCGATCCCGCGGCGCGTTTCCGCTCGGCGGCGGCCATGGGGCGAGCGCTGGGCGCCCTGGTGCCCGATCCGATGGGCGCGCGCGACCGCCTCGTGCGAATGGTGGCCGACATCCGGCGGGGCGACGCGGCGAAACACGCCAACGCCGACCGCGCCGGTTCGAGCGCCTCGGTGTCGACCTTCGCTGCTGTCGGTGGCGCACCCCCGAACGGCAACGCGTCGGCGAGCGCGTCGGCGCCCGGGGTCGCGGGCGCCCCGGCGCTTGCGAGCGTGGCGGGGCTGCCGGTGGTGGCGGGGACGATGCACGCCCCTCGCAAGCCCGCGCCGACGACGAAAGGCTCGGCAAAGCGTGCGTCGGCCTGGTCGGGGGCCCTGTTCTCCCTCGGTTTCGCCGCGGTGAGCGTGGTGATCCTCTGTTTCACCGCCTGGAAGTTGTTCCTAGCGCCGCGCTCGACGCCCGCGCCCAGGCCGGCGGCAAGCGAGTCGGCGGTCGATCCCGCACCGGCGCCGGCGGCCACCGAGGTGGTGCTGCCGCTCGCGACGACGACGTCGACAGCGCCATCGCCCGCCACCTCGCCGACGACAGCGTCGCCAGCGCCCGCCGCGCCGATTCAGGCCGTTCCGGTCCCCGTGTCCCAGGTGCCGACGGCCCGCGTGGAGAGGGCGCCGGTGTCGGGACGGACTCCCGCCACGCTCATTGGCACCATCGAGGCGCCGCCGAGCGCGCCGCCGGTGGCGGCGCCGGTCAGTTCCTCGCCCACCGTCACCGTTTCCAGTGTGGCTGTTGTCGCGACACAGGATGGCGCCCTCAGCCTGGGCTCGACGCCCCGCGCGCAGGTGACCATCGACGGCGCCTACGTCAAGTTCACGCCGCTGCTTGAATACAGCTTGCCGGCTGGCAATCACGTGGTCTTGCTCGTGACCGAAGATGGACGTCGAAAGAGCTTTCGTGTGGACGTCGCGCCGGGGGCGGTCACGCAGCGGGTGTGGAACTTCGACGAGGCCAGCTGGGAGGACGAGGGCCGGTGACCGGCCTCGGGAGTCTCTTTCTCGGCTTTGCCTACGCCGCCGACCCGGTCCTAGTGGTCGTGCCTTCGATGGGGGGGCCTGACGACGCGACCATCGACGCAATCCTCGCCGACCACGACCTCGAGCGCCGGGCCACCTTCGACACGGGACGCGCCCTGCGGGGCGTTGAAGTGGTGCCCCTGGTCGATGGCCTCGGGCCGGACTGCGAGGCTCCCGTCGATCTGGACGCGTGGCGCTCGCGGTTGGCCGCCGCGCGTCGCCGCGTGCTCGTGCTGCAGGTGCAGGCGGCGCTCGGCGACCTCATCGGCCTCGATCTGGAACTCGAATGCCTGTCGCGACCGTTCGCGGCCGCCGACCTCGCGGCGCTCGACCTGGCCCGGGCCGAGGCCGACCTTCTGCTGGCCAGCGCCGCTGCGGGTGACGACCCCACGCGCGCCGCCTTCTACGCCTCCGAGGCCACCACGGCGCTCGACCGGGCCGCGGCGGCCCCTGCCACCGCGATCCCCGCCGACGTGGGCGCCGACGTCATGCAGGCCCTGGAGGTGGCTCGCACGAGACGCTCGCGCGAGCGTCCCGTCCCCATTGCGGTGATTGGACGCGGCACGCTCGAGGTGCGCCTCAATGGACGTCCGGTCACCGGCCCCGCGGTCGGTGTGCCGGGCGACAACATCGTTCAACTGGTGAGCGGCGGCAAGGTGCGTGGGGCGTTGCGTATCCACCGGGTAGGCGGGGAAGGTACTGTCCTGTCCGTCGGCGCAGAGGACGACGCCGAGGATCTGGGTCGGGCCGTGGAGGGCCTAGTCCGTGGCGCCCCCGATCCCGAAGAGGAGAGCTTGCTCCTCGCTGTGGCCGCCGCTCGCGCCGAGCCCGTGGTATTCGTAGGTTGGGAGGCGGGCGAGGCTAGGGCTTGGCTGGCCTCGGGAGATGGACTTCTCGAACTGGCCCCGGTGGTCGCGGAACCCTCGCCTGAGCCCCCCCCCCGGAAGAAGGAGTCCCGGCCCGCGCCGACTCGCGTCGAGCGGCCCGAGCGGCGCGATGACGATTGGAACGCCTCGGCGGGGGTGTTTCTCGGCGGCGCGTGGAGCTCCGTGCCCTACGACGATGAGGCTGACGGCGTCTCGCTCGCGGGGGCGGTGGCGGGTCGTGTGCGAGTGGCGAAGGCCTGGAGCGTAGCCTGGGCGGCGGGCCTCGATGCACCGACTGCGACCTTCGACACGCTCGGGCCCGGCATCGACGCGACCGTCCCTGTGCGCGCGGGGGGTCGATGGTCGCCACGGGGTCCGGGATTCGCGCCGGAGATTGGGCTCGACGTGGGCGCGGTTTTTCCGGGCTCGACCGGTGAGCTCCGACCGCTCCTTGCCGCCTGCGGGGGCGGGAGCGGGGCGGGCCGAGCAACGGCGCTGCGTCTCGAGGCCTGCCTTGGGACCCACTTTGAGGGCGTGGGCGTGGGCCTGTTGCTCGGCCTGGAGTCGCGCGTACACGCGGACTAGGCCGTCCACGTTACCGGGGCGGCGTGCGCGTGCTCTTCGTCGACGACGACCCCGAGAACGTGGCGTTTTGCGTGCGCACTCTCCAGAGTGCGGCCGTGGCCGAGGTGCTGAGCGTGCACTCGGTGGAAGAGGCGGTGGCCGCGCTGCAGGCCGAGACCATCGACATCCTCGTGATGGACCTCTTCATTCCGCTGGGCGACACTCCCCGGGCGGTGCTCGGTCCGCGTGCGCGCAAGTACCAGGAGAACCTCGGCGACATCGGCGGGCTGGTCCTGCTCGACGAGCTGGAACGGGTGCGCCAGCCACCGATCACGCTGCTGCATACCGCCTGTCGCGACCACGTCATTCTCGACCTCACCCGCGAACGCGTGGCCCGGCGCGTGCGCAAACCCGCACCGGCCGAGGTGCTCCTGGAGGCGGTGCTCGAAGCGATCAGAGAGCGTCGATCGCTCGAATGACTTCCTCCGCGTGCTCGGACGGCTTCACCGGGTCGAAGACCTTGCGCACGATCCCCGCCTCGTCGATGAGCACGGAGATGCGCGCGATCCCGTCGTACTCACGCCCGTAGAGCTTCTTCTGGCGCCAGGCGCCGTAGGCCTCGCAGATGCCGGTGGTGTCGCTCACGAGCTCGAACGGAAGGCACTCCTTCTCCCTGAACTTCGCGTGGGACTTCACGCTGTCCTTGCTCACGCCGAGAATCACCGTTTTGCGCCGGGCAAACTGCTCGGCGTGCGTGGCGAAGCCACGCGCCTCGATGGTTCAGCCAGGGGTCGCGTCTTTCGGGTAGAAGAACAAGAGCACGCGCTGGCCGCGCAAATCGGAGAGAGTGACCGAGCCCGCGCTGGTGGGCGCGGTGAACTCGGGCGCCGCGGCGCCGGGGGAAAGCATGGACATCGCCGTGACATAACCTGGGCCCCAGACCGTTGACCGCGTGGCCGGAGGTCACTATGTCGAGACAATGCGACGCATGGTGGGCGGGTACGACCCGCGCGGCGGGAGCCGCGATCACGGGCGAGGTCCCGGCGGGAAGGGGCAGGGCGGCGGTGGTCACGGCGGCAGTCCGGGCCGGAGTGGTCCGTCTGGTCCGCAGGTCGATCCCACGCGTGCGAAGGCCGAGCAGATCGTCAAGACGACGGGAGTGCCCCTGGACGTCGCCATGCGCGTTGCGCAGGGTCGGCTCGATCTGAACGAAGCCATCAAGCACATGGCCCAGCGAGACGAGATCGAGGGTCTGATGTCGCGGCATGGCCTGGAGCGCGCCCTCGCCACCCAGATCGCGCTCGGGCAGGCTGATCTGCAGCTGGTCCTTCGCCGCCGCCGAGTCGACGCCCATCTCGCGGAACATCGTAATCGTGATGTACTTGATGCTGCCGCCGGGAGCGGCGTGGAGCTCACGATCGGCGTTCACGGTCGGCAGCTGCGCCGGGTGAAGGTCCTCGCCACGCGCGCCTACGAGATCGAGGTGCTCGACCTCGAGACCGGCGCGAACGAGTTGATCCACAAGACTCGGATCAAATTTGCCTGCGACGCGCAGGGCTGGCAGAAGGCTCGCAAGTCGATGACCTGGGACGACCGGCGCAAGGCGAGGACGGCCGAGCCGGTGATGCGGCCGCAGGACCGCTATGGTTGCAGCAATCGACGACTTGGCGAGGCGTGCGACCAGAAAGCCGACGTTGTCGCGGTCACGCTCGAGGGTGAGAGTTTCGCTGGGCAGGTGAGCTACGTGGCCCGCTGGGAGTTCGGCGTGCGCACGAAGGCGGGCACCGACGTGGTGATCTTCCGCCACGCCCTCGACGATTTCCGGGAGTAGGGGATGGGGATTCTCAAGGGCGCCCTATCGGGGCGCCGGTACAGGATTGTCGGTGAGGTCCCGGAGGGCTTCCGCGACGCGTGGATCGATGCGCTCAACACGCACCAGTTCCGTGAACCGCAATCGCCCACGCACAAGGGGGAGGTGGCCGGCTGGGCGCAGGCCCACAACCTGCTCGACACCGACTTCACCGATCTCAACCAGTGGCTCTACGACCGCTACGCGTATTTTTCGCTTCGCGTCGACAAGAAGACGGTGCCGGCGAAGTACCTCCGGGCCCACCTGGAGAAGCGCCTCCTGGGATGGTGCAAGGCGAACAACCGTCCCAAGGCGCCTGCTGCCGTGCGCGAGGAACTCAAAGAAGCGCTCGAACTCGAGCTGCTCCAGAAGTGCCTCCCCCGGGTGCAGACCTGGGAGGTCCTCTGGAACGTCAACGACGGCTGGGCGCTGTTCACCAACGACTCCGAGCTGCCGAACGAGCGTTTCCAGAAGTTGTTCCTACGTACGTTCGCCCTTCGCGCGGTGCCCTGGAGCCCGCTCGACGAGCTGACCGGCACCGAGGGCCTCGCCGAGGCGCTGGCCAGCGCGGGCACGACTGACTTGCGGGGGAGGGCGGGATGAGCGACGAACGGATGGACGACGGCGGTGTTCCGAGCGGAGCCACCGAGCTCTTGCCCCCTCACGTGTCCGCAGACTTCTATCTCTGGCTCTGGTGGAAATCGGAGGAAGAGAATGGAAAGTTCGCGGTGGAGGACACGGGTGACGGCGGCACGGGGAGCCTGGTCGAGGTGTACGTCGACGACCGAATCTCCCTGCGCTCTACCGGGGAGGAGCGCCCGAGCGCGGTGCTCACGGGCGAGAGCCCAGGGACGACGCCCGAGGCGCGTGCCGCGGTCGCCGGTGGGAAGGTGCCGAAGGACATACGGCTGTACGTCCGACGTGAGGACCGCGACTACCACGTGACGCTCCGCGGCACGCGCGTGTCGATTGCGCAGGCGAAGCTGCCCTCGCAGGTGAAGTCTGGCGACGTGGCGGAGGTCCTGTACGACCGCATGTTCCTCTACGAGGAGCTTCACTGGATCGTGGCCTGCTTGTTGCGCGCGTTCGCGACGGTGCGCACCTCGTCGCGCTGGTCCGGGGAGGTGGTCCCGCGCATGGTGCGCTGGGCGGCGCTTGACGCGGCGCAAGTCGGTGGGTAAACCCCGGTCCGAACGCGCGGTTAGCTCAGCTGGATAGAGCGTCGGCCTCCGGAGCCGAAGGTCACAGGTTCGAATCCTGTACCGCGCACCACCTTCCTCCTCAAGTGGAACCGCCCGGCAGCGTCCACCTGGATTGTTGTTACGTTTCTGGCTCGCCAGCAGAGGCAGCGGGTTGATGTTGCGAGAGGTCTCGTGAGCCTGAGGATGCGCTTCTGGGGCGTGCGCGGGTCGATCGCCGTCCCGGGCGCGCAGACCCAGCGCTACGGCGGCAACACCTCCTGCGTGGAGGTGCAGCTCGCCGGCGAGGGGCCGCTGGTGATCGACGCCGGTACGGGCGTTCGAGCGCTGGGGCAGGAGCTCTTCTCGCGCCCCGAGCGCGAGGTGACGATGCTCTTCACGCACTTCCACCTCGACCACGTCTTTGGTTTTCCCTTCTTCGCGGCGCTTTTCGCGCCGTCGTTTCGGGTGAACGTGGTGGCGCCTACATTCACGCCCGAGGCCACCCGCGACCGCCTAGGCCGCTACCTCAACGGTGTGCTCCACCCCCTTCGGGTGCATGAGCTGCCCGCCCCCATCGACTATGGATCGTGTCGCCCGGGGCGCAGCTTCGAGCGCGGCGCCTACCGGGTCACGCCGGTGCAGCTCAACCACCCGGGCGGCGCCTGTGGCTACGTGATCGAGGGGGGAGGCAAGAAAGTGGCTCACCTCACCGACACCTCGCCGCTGTCGCGACCGGGCGAGGGTGTGGCGGGCGGAGGTCGGCCCACGGGCCGGGAGCTCGCCGTGATCAATGCCATCAAGGGCGCGGACTACGTGGCGATCGACACCATGTTCTCGGAGGAGGAGTACCTCGAGAAGATGACCTGGGGCCACGGGTATCCAGAGTATGCTGCGGCTTTGTGTCGCGAAGCCGAGGTGAAATGCCTCGGGCTGTTTCATCACGCGCCGGATGCGACGGATGACGATCTCGACCGCCTGGCCGCCCACTGGTCGGGTGGGCTCGATGGCATGCGGGTGGTCGTGGCCCGGGAGGGGGAAGACGTGGATCTCTCGGGGTAACGTCGCTCTACCTCGACCAATCCAACGTGGAGAGCGTGCTCGCCGCCGTGCTCCTCGTCCTCTTCGCGGCCTGGCTGGCATGGCTGGCCGGCTGGGTGGTCCGGGTAGAGCTTAGCAATCACGCGCGCGAGCTGTGCACCGCCCTGTCGTTGCGTCCCCGCCCGGAGCGGATGGCGCTGTCGGTGGAGGCCGAGGGTGCGGGTGTCTGCCTGCGCTGGTCTCTCGCGGTCGACGGTGTCGTCACATGGAAACACACGACGGACGGTTGGCGGCGGATCGACGAGGATGAACTCAGCGCGCTGAGAAGGGCTGCCGCTCCCGGAGGAAACGCTCCACGCGGTGGTTGATCGTCTCGGGCTGCTCGATGATGGCGGCGTGAGAGGCATCGGCGAGCACGATCATCTCGGCTCCGGGGATGCGCCGCGCCATGTCCTTAGACAGCGAGATGGGCGTGAACGCGTCGCGCTCGGCGCCGATGACGAGCACCGGCACGCGCAGCCTGGGCAGCACGTCCCAGGCGTCGTGGTCTTGCATCGCCAAAACGGTGCGGATGAACATGCGCATGTCGATCGTCGCGAGGTGGTCGAGGTAGGGCTGCATGTCGTCGCGGGAGGCGTAGATCGGGTCGACGAGCTGGGCGCGCCGCGTGAAGGCCCAGGCCACGGGTGACTGCAAGATGGGGCGCACCACCGCATGCGTGCGGTCGCCGAGGCGGCGAATCAGGCGGCCGGCGGCGCGAAAGTACGCGGGCGAGCGGGGGTTACCCATGAACGTTTCCAGCGCCCGGCCAGCCGTGCCGAGCACGAGGACCATGCCTAGGATTCGCTCGGGCGCGAGTCGATAGGCCTCGAGCGCCACCTGGCAGCCCATGGAGTGGCCGAGGATCATCGCTTCGGTCACCCCGGCCGCGTCGAGCACCGTCAGCAGATCCCGAGCGTGCCTCGGCATCGTGACATCGCCAGCCGTGGGATCGGGCAACGGGTCGCTGCGACCGTGGCCGCGGTAGTCCCAGGTCAGCACCGTGTGGGTGCCCGCGAACTGGTCGATAGTGTATCGCCAGAAGAAGGTACTGACGCCCACGCCGTTGTTGCAGACCATCACCGGGCCCTGCCCAACGGCTCGCCAGTAGAGGTGAACGCCATCCTCTGCCAGGGCGAGGCCTGCGCGCTCGGCACGAGTCGACAAGGCGCTGTCGGCAGTCGGAACGGGGCTCATTCGCGCAGGGGCTAACGTCTCGTGGGCGCAAAGCCGATCCCTGGTGCAAGGAGCGACCCCGTATGACCACGCCCCAGACTGTCCCCACGCCCGCCGTCGAGGAGCGCCGCAAGGCGCCCAGGCGCGCGATGGAGGCCCACATCACCGCCAGCTCCCAGACGAACTTCTACTGCGGGTTCACCGAGGATCTCTCAGAAGGTGGCGTCTTCATCGCGATGTCGCCCTGCCCCGGCGTCGGGGAGCTGGTGCACATCAACGTGCGGGTGGGAAACGAGCCCGCCGTGGCGGCCATCGGCGAGGTTCGGTGGCAACGCTGCGACGACCACGGAGAGCCGATCGGCTGCGGCGTGCAGTTCGTGATGCTGGAGCCTCGCGCCGCCGAGTTGCTCCAGGGCTTGCTCGGCATGGCCGGCCAGGCACCCCTACTCGTCGATACCTAGGCCTCGACGCGCGACATACGAAAGCCCCGGGAGCGCTTCCGCGCCGCCCGGGGCTCCGTCGGGGGGTGGTGGAGAAGAAGGGGATCGAACCCTCGACCTCCGCA